>DASSMB010000199.1:0-5789 GCA_035689095.1 Rubrobacteraceae bacterium
GTTTCGTGGGCGCGGGCGGCATCGGGCAGCAGATCCTCATCTCCATGAACCTCTTCGACTACCCGAAAGTAGCTACACTGGTAGGTGCGACCATCATAGTCGTGCTGCTCGTGGACCGTTTCTCCGCGGCGGTGCGGCGACAGCTCGTCTACTGAGCCTCATCCCGAAGTAGCGGGTTCTGCTGTAGAATTACGGTGGAGGTAAGCGCATGGTACGAACCATCGAAGCCGTAATAGATGAGCAAGGGACCGTCAGACTCCTTGAGGACGTGCATCTGCCGTCCACGCGCCGAGCGCTCGTGACCATCCTCGAAGACGCGCCAGCGGAGCAGACCAGCGAGAGTGTCTTGCTGAGCGAAGAAGCTCTAGCGGAAGACTGGAACCGTCCCGAAGAGGATGCCGCATGGTCGCACCTTCAGCCGGAACGGTAGTCCTGGTTCCATTTCCCTTCTCCGACCTCTCCAGGTCCAAGCTGCGTCCCGCCGTTGTCCTCGCCGATGCGGGCCGGGGAGACTGGGTACTATGCCAGGTGACCAGCAACCCTTACTCGGACTTGCGAGCGGTCGCGCTCTCTGACGAAGACTTCAGTAGCGGTTCCCTACGACGGAAAAGCTATGCACGTTCGGGCAAGCTATTCAGACCTGATCGTTACCAAAGTCGGCCACCTGAAAACGGAGTTACTCGGACGCATAACCAATGCTACGGTAAATCTCCTGAGATCTAACCGATAAACCTCTTCGACTATCCGAAAGTGGCCACCCTCGTCGGCGCCACGATAATCGTCGTGCTGCTCGTGGACCGCTTCTCGGCGGCGCGACAGCGGCTCATTTACTAGGGGAGAAGCGAATCCAACAACGCTTTCCACTCTGTCTCCACGTCACGGCCGATGAAGAGATGGTCGATCAAGCCTTGGTGGAACAGGTCGATGAAGCGCTTCAGGTCCGATTTACGCGATGCCCACTGATCCTTACCATCAAGAAATACGACGTGCTGAACCCGTTGCGCATCTGAACGCTCCTCGAAGTCCCGCAGCTCTCGTCCGACCAGAGCGCACTCGTATACGGCGTCGCTCATCTTGCTGCCGCCGGAGGTCTTACCCCAGTACTCCTTGATCTCCCACACCACCTCGGGAGAATCTAGAGAGGGAATAGCTCCGTCGAGGTTTCGCGCCGTGACGTGAAGTTGGTTATTGACCAGCCACACGCAGCGGCGGTTTGGAGCCTTGTCGAACCCCACTGATCGCTCCAGACAATGCTCACCCGCGATGTACGCTACCGCCGCCACCATCGCCGCGGAGGACTGATGATGATCTTGGCTTTTGGTCCTGACCTTTTTGACCTTTGCTCCGATCTCCTCGCAGTAGGCTAGGGCTTCCTCTTCGGTTCGCAGCAGGCTCTGTGCGTTCTCGAAATCGTGCTCGCGGTATTTCAGGTAGTCGAAGAACAACTCGGCGTGTCCACGGGGGATCGAGAAATCGTGACTCTTGTCGATTTCCATTATGTTGCTTCGAAGCTTCTCTTCCCAGAGCTCCCGAGCTTCCCTGCTCTGTCTCTGGACGACGGAGTAGAACCTGACGTAATCCCACAAGGGATGCCGCCAACCCAAATCCCGCCACTTTTCGTTAATATTCAACCGTTCCCCTAAACATTGGATTTTGGAGGTTCTTCGAGTAACAGATGCGATGGAACGCCCAGAGCTCTCGCAAGACGGTGGATCATGGTGAGCGTGGGATTCCTTTCGCCACGCTCGATCCCACCTATGTATGTGCGGTGGATCCCCGCCCTGTCTGCCAATTCCTCCTGCGAATATCCAGCTTGCTTGCGGTACAACCGCACCGTGGTCCCAAAAGCCCGACACTCCCGGTCCTTCGAAGTCATCGCCGCACTATACGGAATGCTACTTGAGAGTCTACAGAATATGAGTATCATACGGTCTCATGATTAAGGCAAACGTAGCACCGGTCTTAAAGTGGGCTGGAGGCAAACAGGGTATAGCCTCTCGATTAGTCGAGTTGTTCCCTTCTGGTTTCGACCGCTACTTCGAGCCATTCGTGGGAGGCGGGAGCGTCCTGTTCACGCTGCGGCCTCAGAAGGCCGTTATCGGCGACGCAAACGATTGGCTCATCGACACCTATGAAGCTATCCGGGAAGACTATACTCAGGTGGCGAGAATACTCGACGGTCTTGAGAACACGAAAGAGCGGTATCTGAGGGTTCGGAGTATTCTGCCCCGTACGCTTCCGTTGTTTCGGCGGGCGGCCTATTTGATCTACTTGAACAAGACGTGCTTTCGGGGGCTATTCCGTGTAAACCGGCAAGGTCAGTTCAACGTACCTTATGGTCAGTACGACCGACGGTATTATGATCCCGCCAACCTTAAGGCGGTGGCTGAGGCTCTTAAAAACGTCGAATTTCGCCGGGGTGACTTCGAGTTGTGTTTGCGCGACGTAACCGAGGAGGACTTCGTGTACATGGACCCGCCCTACTACAAGCTCGGTGGATACTCGGATTTCAATCGCTACACAAGAGACCAGTTTAGAGAGAACGACCACTTCAGGCTAGCCGCGTTGTGCCGGGAGTTGGACTTGAGAGGAGTGCGCTGGGCCGTCAGCAACAGTGATACGGCGCTCATCCGGACTCTCTTCGAGGGATACCATCTGAACCTCATCGAGAACCGCCGGGAGATAAACCTGAACTCCCAAAGCCGCAATATCATGGAGCTGTTGATCACGAACTACGCACCACAGAGCAGACCCACGCAAGGAACTTTGTTCGATAAGTTCGCGCCAAAAACGCTGGACCTCGTATCGAGAGCCCCTGAACACAAGTAACCAGACGAACCTCGCTCAGCTACAAAGCGCACGTCCTGAACCCGGCGAAGATGTCCCTTCTGTCCGGGGTGGCGAAGTTGCGCCAGGTGTTACGGAGCATCCTTCCTCTTGTGGCCCAGCAGCCACCGCGCATTACCTTGTGGTCGCCGAACCAGGGCTCGGAGTAGTCCTTGTAGGGATCGCGCACGAAGCCGGGGTACGGCCCGAAGTCGTCCGAGCACCACTCCCAGGTGTTCCCGATCATCTGCCGTAACCTGAAGGCGCTGTCGCCGTCCGGGAATGCGGCCACGTCTACCGGCCCGAGGAGCCGTCCGTCGAGGTTTGCATGCCGGGGCTCCGGCGGCCCGTCGCCCCAGGGGTAAACGCGCTTGTGGCCCGTGATCCCTTTGCCGTCCGGCGCGGGTTCGGCGGAGGCAGCCATCTCCCACTCCGCCTCCGTCGGCAGGCGGCGTCCGGCCCAGCGGCAGTACGCCTCGGCCTCGTACCAGTTGACATGCATGGCCGGATGGTGCGGTGGCAGCGGCTCGACCCTGTCGAAGTGCCGCCTGCGCCACTCGCCGTCCCGGTGCGACCAGTAGACGGGGTGCTCCGCGCCGGTGTCGTCGCGCCACTTGCGGCCCGCCTCGCTCCAGAGGTCGTTGCTGCGGTAACCTCCGTCTTCCACGAAGGCGGCGAACTGCTCGTTGGTGACGGGGGCGCGGGACATCCTGAACGGCGCGACCTCGACGGGATGCTCCCACTTCTCGTTGTCGAAGGCGAAGGGCGCGTCCTGAGAGGCTCCGAGCATGAACTCGCCGCCGGGGACCTTCGCGTCACCCTCCAGAGGTCCGGTTGGCTGGTCTTCGAGGATGGAGGGATCATGGTCGGAGATGGGAGGCGCGGGGAGCCCGTGGGTGTTGCGGGTGTAGGTGAACGCCTCGCCGTGCATGTCCTCGTGGTAGGTGGCGAGGCGGGCGAAGTAGTCTGTCTCCGGGGTCGGGCCTTCGGTGCGGATTCTTTCCAGGGTGAGGTCGAGGATCTTCTGCATGTAGGCGAGGGTGTCCTCGCGAGTAAGTAGCGGGAGGCTCCATCGGGTGTCGTGGTGGACCTGCATGGAGTCGTAGAGGTCGTCGGTGTTGGCCAGGATGTCCGAGGGCGCGAACGTGTCGTCTGTTATGCGGCGGAGGTTCCAGCGCTCCTGGAACCAGGCCAGATGCCCTATCTCCCAGAGCGGCGGGTTCACGATGCGGAGTTGCGGCCCCATCATCTGCTCTTCGTCGAGGTCCGAGATCAGCTCCAGCGTCCGCTTGCGGCTGTCGAGTATCATCGCGGTAAGCTCTTCCGTATTGCTTCGGGTCTTAGCCATGTCCTCCACACTTTCCATCCGGTTCACCCTTCGCACCCGCATGTTAGCGCAAACCTGGACATTCATGGACCGGGACGCGCGGGTTTATATATAGCCGCGCATTTATGAGACGATACACAGAAGAATGAAGATCTCCCTGATTACCCCCGCCGGCCCGAAGTCGCGCTACGGCAACCGGAGGACCGCCGAGAGGTGGGCTTCTTTCCTGCGGGACCTCGGTCACGAAGTAACGGTCGAGGAGACCTGGAACGGCGAGCCTGCGGAGGTCATGATCGCGCTCCACGCCCGCCGCAGCCACGACTCTATCGCCCGCTATGCCGCCACACACCCGGACCATCCCCTCATAGTCGCCCTCACCGGCACCGACCTGTACCGCGACATCCACCAGGACGCGGACGCGCGAAAGTCCCTGGACGTGGCTACGCGCCTCATTGTGTTGCAGGATGCGGGCCTTATGGAGCTTGATCCGCGCCACCGCAAGAAAGCGCGGGTCGTATATCAGTCCGCCGAGCAGATCTGCCGCCAGCCGCCCGAAGAGACGAGCTTCGACGTGTGCGTGATCGGACACCTGCGGGCCGAGAAGGACCCGTTCCGGACGGCGCTCGCCTCCCAATTGCTACCCCCCTCCTCCCGCGTCCGCGTCATCCACGCCGGTGGCGCCCGCGACGGGGCGCTCGCGGCGGAGGCGCAGGCGCACATGAGGGAGAATCCCCGCTACCAGTGGCTGGGCGAAGTCTCCCGCGAAAAGGTGCGGGTTTTGCTCTCCCGAGCCCGTCTGCTGGTGCAGAGCTCTCTTATGGAAGGCGGGGCGAACGCGGTCTCCGAGGCGCTGGCCGCCGGGTTACCGGTCATCGCCTCCGACATCCCCGGCAACGTCGGGATGCTCGGCGAGGACTACCCCGGCTACTACCCGCCGGGCGACGAGCGCGCCCTCGCCCGGTTGCTGGAGCGGACGGAGCAGGATCCCGACTTCTACGAGCTGCTGGAAGCGAAATGCCGGGCCCGGCGCCATCTCACGCGGCCCGGCAACGAGCGCGAGGCGCTGAGAGCCGTGATCCAGGAGTTCCGCGTCCGCTAGAGGCCCCCGAGGAATCGGGGCTCCGTCCACAAACGCTTTTGCGGATATAATGCCGGGCATGGACGAACGCACGCGCATAAGACTGACGAAATACTCGACGAAGGCTGGTTGAGCCTCCAAGTTCGCTCCAGGGGTCCTGGAGCAGGTGCTCGACGACCTGACGCCCGGCTCGCCGTCTTCCGCGGCGGACAGGTTCATGAGCAGCATGGAGACCCGCGACGACGCGGGGTTCGTACCGTTCGGCGGCGGCCTGCTGTTACAGTCGGTGGACTTCTTCCCGCCGATAGTGGACGACCCGTACCGCTTCGGCCAGATCGCCGCGGCCAACGCCCTCTCCGACATCTACGCGATGGGTGGAGAGCCGATCACGGCGATGAACCTCGTCGGTTTCCCGAGCAAGCTCGACCTCGGTATCCTGCGCGAGATCCTGGAGGGCGGACGCTCGAAGATCGACGAGTCCGGCGCGCGCCTGCTCGGTGGGCACTCCGTCCAGGACGACGAACCGAAGTACGGCCTCTCCGTCACCGGCTTCGTCGA
>DASSMB010000200.1:0-3680 GCA_035689095.1 Rubrobacteraceae bacterium
TCCTTCACGAAGGTGAGCGAAGGTCCGGTCCTGGGCGCGGCGATGTTGGCCTCGGTCGGCGCGGGGATCTACCCGGATGTACAGACCGCCGCCCAGAACATGGTCCACACCGAGCGGACCATCGAGCCGAACCTCGAAGCGCACGAGGCGTACAAGTTCTACCTGGAGCGCTACATAGAGACCTATCCGCAGATGAAAGACGAGATGCACAAGATGTCGCGGCACGAGGCGGCCCAGAGCGAGAACGCCGCAGAGCAGGCGTAGGCACCGTGTCCGCAGTTCCTGACCGCCGGGGGCGAAGGCGACAGGGGCTGTTGGTAAGGGGAAACCTGGCTGGAGCTACGAGGTCGAGCGGCGGAGAAGATGTGACGACGAGCGAGAAACCGTTCCTTTCGCACGAAATGGGAGATAGCCGGTGAACGATGAACGCATCGAGGCAGCACTACGCGAGGCGACCGACACGCGAGAAGTCACGATAGCCACGGGGGCGCTCGCTTCGGTAGACGGCGTATTCGGACGAAGCTTCGGGAATCGGGCAGCGGTCGTGGTCGCGGACGAGCACACGTTCGCGGTCGCGGGCGAGGAGACGCGGAGGAACCTGGAGGCGACCGGAAAGACCCTGGAGCCGTACATCTTCTCCGGCCGGCCGATGCTGTACGCCGGCTACGACAACATCGAGACACTTATAGAAGCGCTGCGCGAGCACGACGCCATCCCGGTCGCCGTCGGCTCGGGGACGCTCAACGACATCGTCAAGCGGGCGGCCCACGAGTGCGACCGGCCCTACATGTGCGTCGGTACCGCGGCCTCGATGGACGGCTACACGTCGTTTGGCGCGTCGATCAGCAAAGATGGGCGCAAGCAGACGCTGGAGTGCCCGGCGCCGAGGGCGGTGCTGGGCGACGTGGATGTCCTGGTGGAGGCTCCCGCCTGGATGACGGCCTCCGGCTTCGCCGACCTCCTGTGCAAGGTGACGGCGGGCGCCGACTGGATAATCGCCGATGCGCTGGGAACCGAGGAGATCCACCCGCAGGCCTGGTCGCTGGTACAGGACAACCTGCGCGAGTGGACCGCGCGTCCGGCTGAGTTGCGCGCCGGGGATGGAGATGCGATGGACGGGCTCATGGAGGGCCTGATCATGGCGGGCCTGGCGATGCAGGTCGCCGCCTCTTCCCGGCCGGCGTCCGGCGCCGAGCACATGTTCAGCCACCTGTGGGAGATGGAGGGGCTGGGCCACGACGAAGATCCGCCGCTCTCGCACGGATTCAAGGTGGGGGTGGGCTCCATCGCCGTCGCCGCCCTGTACGAGCGGGTACTACAGCGCGACCTGACCAACCTGGACGTGGACGGGATCGCCAACGATTGGCCAGCCTGGGAGACGGTCGAGCGAGAGGTGCGGGCTACTCACACCGTGCCGGGCCTGGACGAATACGCCGTCGAGGAGAGCCGCGCCAAATACGTGGATGCAGATCAACTCAGGAGACGGCTGGAGCAACTCCGGGAGTTCTGGCCGGGGTTGCGCGAGCGGTTGGAGGGGCAGTTGATGCCGGCCGATGAGCTACGAAGTCTGCTGCGGGCGGCGGGGTGTCCCGTCAGCCCGGCCGAGATCGGGTTGAGTTGGGACGACTTCAGGGCGACGTATGCCAGGGCGCGGACGATCCGGCGCCGGTACAACGTCCTGGATCTCGCCGTCGAGACCGGTGTCTTCGATGAGTGTGTCGAGGAACTGTTCGCGCCGGGCGGTTTCTGGGCCCGTGAGACTGGCTCATGAGAGGTTGGCCAGGGAAACAGAGGAAAATCGCATCCGGAGGTTGGATCAGGGAGATGGCGAAGAGGCACAGGCGTTCACGGTGGACGGACGCCGGGAGGGGATAGGAGGAAAGATGGCCGAAGGTCCGTACTTGATGGGGATAGATTTCGGGACGGGTGGCGCAAGGGTCGGCATCTTCGACCAGGAGGGTACGCCCCTGGTCTTCCACGGCGTCGAGTGGGAGACGAAGCACCCGCGTCCGGGCTGGGCCGAGCAAGACCCGGACGACTGGTGGTCGTGCCTGGTTCAGGCGACGAAAGGCGCTCTGGAGGAGAGTGGCGTCGCGCCCGAGGAGATCGCGGGCATCGCCGTGGACACTACTAGCTGCACCGTCGTGGCGATGGACGAGAACGACAAGCACCTGAGGCCCGCCATAATGTGGATGGACGTGCGCGCCTCCGACCAGGCCGAGCGCGCCTCCAACACCGGCGACCCGGCGCTCAAGTACAATGGATACGGTGCCGTTTCGGCCGAGTGGGGTCTCCCGAAAGCCCTGTGGCTCAAGGAGAACGAGCGCGAGACCTACGACAACGCCCGGCACATCTGCGACTGTCAGGACTGGCTCAACAACCGCCTCACGGGTGAGTGGGTGGCCTCCATCAACGTTGTCGCCGCCAAGTATCACTACGACCGCGGAGTGGGCGGCTGGCCCGTGAGCTTCTACGAGGCCGTCGGGGTCGAGGACGTGCTGGAGAAGTTCCCGGATCCCGTGCTCGACCTGGGAGCGGTCGTCGGGGAGTTGCGCAAGGAAGCGGCGGAGGAGCTCGGCCTGAAGGCCGGCACGCCGGTAGCGCAGGGGGCCATAGACGGTTACTCGGGGGCCGTAGGGCTCGGGGTTACCGAGCCCGGCAAGATGGCGCTCATCACGGGGTCTTCGCACTCCATGCTCGGACAGAGCGCCGAGCCCATCCACGGCAGGGGCTTCTGGGGCGCCTACACGGACGCCGTGATCCCCGGCCAGTACACGGTCGAGGGCGGTCAGGTCTCCACGGGTTCCGTCGTGGCCTGGTTCAAGAACCAGTTCGCCATGAAGGCCAACCAAGAGGCCGGGGAGCGCGGCGAGGACCCCTACGTCATCCTCAACGAGATGGCGGAGAACATACCCATCGGCTCCAATGGCCTGGTGGTCATCGACTATTTCCAGGGCAACCGCACTCCCCACACCGACTCGTTGGCGCGCGGCATTATGTGGGGGCTTTCGCTCAGTCACACCGAGGCGCACATGTTCCGTGCGATCCTGGAGGGCATCTGCTACGGCACCGAGCACATCCTCCGAACCATGCGCGGCCACGATTTCGAGCCGAAGTTGAACGTCGTCTCAGGCGGTCCCGCCAAGAGTGAGCTGTGGATGCAGATGCACGCCGACGTCTCGGGCGTTCCCATCTCCATGACGCGGGTGAGTGAGGGTCCGGTCCTGGGCTCGGCTATGCTGGCCTCGGTCGGCGCGGGGATCTACCCGGACGTCCAGGCCGCCGCCCAGAACATGGTTCACACCGAGCGGACCATCGAGCCGAACCTCGAAGCGCACGAGGCGTATAAGTTCTACGTGGACCGCTATATCGAGACCTATCCGGCGATGAAGGAGCTGATGCACAAGACGGTCCGTCACGAGGCCAGCGGCCACGAGACCGCGGCAAAGAAAGCATAGGATGCGTGATCGGAGGCGTCCACACGAAGGCAACGACGAGGGAGCGAGTGAGGCTGCATGAAGATTGTATCCTGTGCGGGCCGCAAGGTTCGTTTCGATATAAAGGAGGCGGGAAGTTGACGACCGTAACAGTCCTGGGGTCGGGCATAATGGCGACGGCGCTGGCGTGGCCGCTCTCGGACAACGGCCACGAGGTACGGCTGGTGGGGACTCACCTCGACC
>DASSMB010000201.1:0-5057 GCA_035689095.1 Rubrobacteraceae bacterium
CTCCGCGAGCAATCAGATAGGACCGCACCTCTCCTACCGGCGCTACCTCTACCTCTTCCCGGACCTGGGGGACGCCCGGTACGTGATCCTGGACGAGACCGAACCGGGCTACGATACCTATATCAACCCGGTCCTCAACCTTCAGTCGACCAGGGAGTTGCGCGAGAACCCAGCCTACCGAAAAATCTTCGACAAGAACGGTGTGCTGGTCTTCGAAAAGCGCCGGTAGCCGCTACCGTTTAGCCGCCGGAACCGCTCTTAGAGGTCTTTGCGGGGCCGAGGATCTTGGGGTTCTTGTTGGCGATCTGACGGGCCTCGCCGTAGGCTTTCTCCGCCTTGCTGTAGCCGTCTCCAACCTCTGAGAGTAGCTTGAGGGCCTTGTCGCGCTGATCTTTGAGGGCCGGGTCTTTTTCCAGGATTCCGTAGAACTCTATCTCTTTGGCTTCGGCGGCTAGCTGGGCGTCCATCGCGTCGGAGAGCGTGCTGGAATACTTCTTGACCGCCGGGTCCACGTCGAGGTCTTGAACCTCATCGAGCGAGTCCTTCGCGTCCTTCAGGTTGGTCCGGGCTTCCTGCAGGGTGTCCTTCGCATCGGTTATGCGCTTTTTCTCCTTCGAGGGGTCGTCGCCGGCCTCGACCTTCTTCTTCACGTCGGCGTAGGTGTCGCGGGCCTGTTCGAAGAGCCGGTTGTGCTTGGCTATGGAGTCGTTTGCCGCCGAGATGGACTCGTTAGCCTGCTCTCGGGGGTCGCCCGTAAGGGCCGAGCACCCGGCGAGAAGGAATATCGAGAAGGATATTACGACGAGCGGCGCATAACGGTTTATCATGTATGCCATGAGCGAAGGAAGTCTACCGCCTTTCAAGTCCATCTGGTTACGCTTCTCTCCCGTCGCGTTGGTCCGTGGTCCGCTCGGCAGGGTCTCCAAGCGCCTGCGGCGCCGGAGGGCGGAGCCGGTGGACCCGGACCTGCGTTCCCGCGCCGCTGCCGCTGTTAAGGAGCACTCCAGGATCCATGCGGCGCTCTTCGAGCGCGCCTCCAGGCTGCGGGAGAAGGCCGAACGCCTCGAAAGCGCCGGGACGCCGAGCGAGAGCGCTCACAACCGTGCCGCCCGCGCGGAATGGGAAGCCACGGAGAGCCTGGCGGACCTGCGCGCTTCCTTCGCGGTCTCTGACGGAGAGGAGGGCGCGCGGACCTTCGACCTGGTGGTAAGGGAGAGCTATCCGGCGCTCGGCTCGTCGTATGTTCGGCCGGAGCGCCGTTCCTAGCTCTCTAACCAATCCTTTTATTCGCCGGTAACGGCGCCAAGAGCTTGCTTGGTCAGCCTGCGGACCTCGGGTCCGGTCTTCGGGTTCAGGAAGAGGAATCCCAGAGCGGCGGCGACGATCAGGAAGAACAGCCTGCCGGAGCCGCGATCCGCCTTCACCTTCTCTCCCCGGACGCGCTTGGAGCCCTGCTGGGCGGCGGTGGTAGCGGTCTCCACCCGTGAACGTAGCTTGTCGTCGTCCCAGAGCTTGGAGATTATGTCCGTCGGGCTCTCGTCATTGATCTCATCGAGTATCTCGCGGGCCGCGTCGATGAAGGTGCGGATGTTGTCCCGGAGGTCGTCGTCGTAGAGCAGCCGCTCGGCGATGGGCTTGGCCCCCGACAAGAAACCGGCTATCGCCGCGGTCGGGATGAGCGAGCTCGACTCGGCCTGCTCTCTTAGCTTCTCTGCCCGGCTCTTTCTGCCAAACATCGTTACCTTCCTCTCTCCGCTTTCCTGGCCTGCAATCGCTATATCATACCCGTTTTGAAGCGCTTCTATCTGACGGATGCGCCGCCAATCGGCTCAAGACTGACGCGCAGTTCTTCGCCATCCACGCTCACGTGCGCGGCGCCATCCGGCGTACCGTCCGGCGTACCGTCGAGGTCCAACCTCCGCGCGAGCACCTCGGCCTTGAAGTACTCGCCCCAGCTACCCTGGAGCAGCCGCTCGAACCGCTCGCTCCCGGAGAGCCCGACGGAGATCCCCTCTTCTATCTCGAAACCCCTCTCCCGCCGCAGGTTCTGGACCTTATGGACCAGCTCCCGCACGAGCCCCTCGTCTACCAACTCAGGGTCCAGCTCCGTGCGCAGAGCTACCGAGAGGTCTCCCTCGCGCTCCAGCGCGTAGCCTGTCCGCTCCGTAGGTTCGACGAGCAACTCCTCCGGCGACAGTGTGACCTCCTCGCCGTTCACGCTCACCGGGACGCTCTCACCCGCCGCGGCCCGCGCGCCGACCTCCACCGGAGCCTCCGCGAGCGCCGCCCGGATGCCGGGGACCAGCTTCCCGTACTTCGGGCCGACGATGCCGAGGTTCGGTTTTAGGTCATAGGCGACCACGTCCTCCGGCTCCCCGAAACGCAGCTCCTTGACGTTCAGCTCGTCCAGGATGATCTCCTTGAGGCTCTCCACGCCCTCGCGGAACCCATCGCTTTCGTTGTTAGACGCCTCCCCGACTACCACTACCTCGCGCAGCGGCTGACGGGTCTTTATGGCGGCTGAGTTGCGGGCCGCCCGGGCGAGCGCCACAACCCGCCGCGCCGCCTCCATCCTGCCGGAGAGACTTCTGTCCACCAGCGCCTCGTCCACCAGCGGCCAGCTCGCCAGGTGGACGCTGCCCGGAGCGTCGGCGTCCGCGTTGACCGTGAGGTTCTGGTAGATCTCCTCCGCCACGAACGGCGTGAAGGGCGCCGTGAGCCGCACCACGGCGGTGAGACACTCGTAGAGCGTCGAGTGGGCGGCCTTCTTGTCCTGGTCGTCCTCGCCCTTCCAGAACCGCCGCCGGCTGCGCCTGACGTACCAGTTGGACAGCTCGTCCACGAACTCGCCGATGGCGCGCCCGGCAGCCGTAACGTCGTAGGCATCCAGCCGCTCCGTTAGGGTCTTGACCGTCAGCTGCAACTCCGATAGCGCCCAGCGGTCCATGAGGCTGCGGTCCCGCGGCTCCACGTAGTCCCGCAGAGGGTCGAAGCCGTCTATGCGGGCGTAGGTGACGAAGAAGGAGTAGGTGTTCCAGAGGGTCAGGAGGTACTTTCGGACGGCCTCATCTACTTGATCCTCGCTGAAACGCCGCGTGTTGCCGGGGCTCGTCGCGGTGTAGAGCGCCCAGCGCAGCGCGTCGGCGCCCTGCTTTCCGAAGATGGCCCACGGGTCTATGACGTTACCCAGGGACTTGCTCATCTTCTTTCCCTCGGAGTCCAGGATGTGTCCGAGAACAAGGCAAGTCTTGAAGGAAGATTTGCCGAAGAGCATCGTCGAGACGGCGAGCAGCGAGTAGAACCAGCCGCGCGTCTGGTCCACGGCCTCGCAGATGTAATCCGCCGGGAACTGACGCTCGAACCGCTGCGCGCCCGCCTCGCCGCTGTGCGGATAGGCCCACTGAGCGAACGGCATGCTCCCCGAGTCGAACCACACGTCCAGCACCTCCGGGACGCGGCGGGCCTCCTCGCCGGTCTCGGGGTGCTTGATGCGGACCTCGTCTATATAGGGACGATGCAGGTCCTCCGGGACAGGGTCTATCGCCAGCTCCCGGAGTTCCTCCGCGCTCCCGATCACGACCGTCGCGCCGGACTCTGTCCGCCAGATGGGGAGCGGCGTGCCCCAGTAGCGCTCGCGGCTTAGGGCCCAGTCTATGTTGTTCTTGAGCCAGTCGCCGAAGCGGCCCCACTTTATGTGGTCGGGGACCCAGTTGATCCCCTCGTTCTCCGAGAGCAGGTCATCCAGCACGGCCGTGGTCCGGGCATACCAGGCTTTCTTGGCGTAATAGAGGAGCGGCGTCCCGCAGCGCCAGCAGTGCGGGTATGCGTGCTCGTACTCCTCCGCCCGGAAAAGCAGACCGCTCTCGCGAAGCTCCGCGACCAGTCCCTTGTCGGCGCCCTTCACGAATTGCCCGGCGAAGGGGCCGACCCGCTCGTCGAAGGTCCCGTCGGGTTTTACCGGATGGATCGTGGGCAGCCCGTAGCGCCGTCCGACGCGCGCGTCGTCCTCACCGTAGGCCGGCGCGGTGTGGACGAGGCCGGTACCCTCGGTGGTCGTCACGTATTCTCCGAGGACGACGGTCCACAGGCTCTTGCTCTCTTCGACTGGCATGTAGTCGAACGGGCGCCGGTACTTCTTGCCTTCCAGGTAGTGGCCCTTTGTACAGGCTACTATATGATGCTCGCCTTCTCCTAGCACCTTATCGAGCAGGTCCGTAGCAATCACTAACCGCTCGTTATCTACCTCGACCGTCGCATACTCGACGTTCGGGTGGACGGCGACGGCGGCGTTGGAGATCAAGGTCCAGGGCGTAGTGGTCCAGATGAGGAGGCTGGTATGGTCTTCGTCTACGAGCGGGAGTTTGACGTAGACGCTCGGGTCCACGACGGGGTCCGGGTACTGCTGGTATCCGAGGGCCACTTCAGCGGAGGAGAGGGAGGTCTGATCTCGCGGGCAGTGCGCACTGACCTTGTAGCCTTCGTAGAGCAGGTCTTTCTCGTGCAGCGTCTTGAGCGCCCACCAGACGCTCTGAATGTAGGAATTATCGAGGGTCTGGTAGGGGTCGTCCATGTCCACCCAGAAGCCGAGCCGCTCACTCATCTTCTGCCAGTCCTCGACGTAGCGGAAGACGGACTTGCGGCACAGCTTGTTGAACTCCTCGACGCCGTAGCGCTCGATGTCGTCCTTGCCGGTGAGGCCGAGTTCTTTCTCGACCTGGAGCTCCACGGGCAGGCCGTGCGTGTCCCAGCCGCCCTTGCGCACGACCCGGTATCCCTGCATGGTCTTGTAGCGGGGGATCAGGTCCTTGAACGCTCTCGCCAGCGCGTGGTGGAACCCCGGCTTACCATTGGCCGTCGGCGGTCCCTCGTAGAATACGAAGGGCTGGTCCTCGGGACGGCTCTGTACAGACTTCTCGAACGTACTCTCCCGCCGCCAGAGGTCCAGCACGTCCTCCTCCAGCTTCGGGAAGTTGACCTGCGGACGAACCTTGTCGAATGCCATGCACGCTCCTCAATATGAAAGCTCCCGTCCCCGGCTAACGCCAGACGGAGCGACG
>DASSMB010000202.1:0-3276 GCA_035689095.1 Rubrobacteraceae bacterium
ATCTCCATGTGTCTCTCCTTTCCCGGTTGTTTACATACTACCGGAGACGACGGCCAGCGGCCTCACCGGGGAGCCCGTCGCTCCCACGAGCTTGAGCGGCGCGCAGACGAACTCGAAACGGTGGTGGCCCGCGGCGGCCAACTCTTCCAGCACCAGGTTCTCCACGATGTAGATACCGTGTCTCACGAGAAGGATCAGATGTCCGGGCAGAAGGCAGCCCAACTCCGGGTCCTTCACACCCGGCGCGTCCCAGGCCATGTTGTCGGCCCCGACAGCCAGCACGCCCTTCTCCGCCGCCCAGTACGACGCGCTCGCATCCATCCCAGGACCGGCGAGGTAGCGCTCGGTGTCCTCCCAGTAGCGGCCGTTTCCGGTCCTCACGATCAGCACGCTCCCGGCCTCCACGCTCACGCCCTGCTGTTCGCAGCACTCGTCGAGGTCTTCGGCGGTGACGGCATGGCCGGTCTCTAGCGAATCCACGCCGTCTTTCGCGGCCACGTCGAGAAGGACTCCGGGGGCCAGAATCGGCGGTATCTCCTCGACGGCGAGCTTGCTGAAGCCGCGCGAGGTCTGGACTTCGCTCACGGCGATATCGCCATAGAGCTTGAGGTCTCCGGCCTGATGACAGAGGGCGTCTATATGTGTCCCGGTATGTTCGCCGCAGATAATGATCCCGGCTGCGCCCGAGCGCGGGCCGGACTCGGCGGGCCGGTACTCGCTCTCGTGGTGGCGGTGCAGCAGGTAGGAGTAACCGGCCTGCTGGTGGGCGGAATGTATCGGCATCCTGTCGGTGCGCGGCTGCTCCAGGTCGAAGACACGAGTCTCTGTTCCCGGCATAAGGCTCCCCTCACTCTCTGTCCGCATCCAGGTTAGCCGCCTCTCCCGCCACGCGCCAGCGGGCGCAGGTCGCGCCGGAAGCGTCGAATGCTGCTAGAGTTTTACCGGAGGAGAGAGACGGACGAGAGGTGAGGTTATGACCACCGGCCTGAGAGTATCCGATCCCGAGAGTCTCTGGGAGGCGTGCCGGACGGGCGGGTGGGACCGTCCCACACCGGGCGTCTGCGGGGAATACGTCCAGACAAACCTGGTGGTACTGCCCCACGCCGACGCCTTCGACTTCCTGCGGTTCTGCGGGCGCAACCCGAAGCCGTGCCCACTTATAGAGGCCACCGACCCCGGAGACCCGGAGCCGAAGCTGACGGCCCCCGGCGCCGACCTGCGGACAGACCTTCCACGCTACCGCGTCTACCGCGACGGCAGGCTCACCGACGAGCAGACAGACATCCGGGAGTTGTGGCGCGACGATTTTGTGTCGTTCCTGATTGGTTGCAGCTTCTCCTTCGAGGAGGCGCTTCTCGCGGCTGGCGTGCCGGTACGCCACATCGAAGCGGGCACGAACGTGCCGATGTACCGGACGAACGTCCCCTGCACGCCGGCCGGGAGGTTCGCCGGGCCGCTAGTGGTCTCGATGCGTCCGATCCCAGCCCATCTAGTTCCCCTGGCGGTGACGACCACCGCGCGCGTCCCGCAGGTCCACGGCGCGCCGGTCCACGTCGGGGACCCGGACGCTCTGGGCATTTCGGACCTGGACCGGCCGGACTATGGGGAGCCGGTGAAGATACGGTCGGGCGAGTTGCCGGTGTTCTGGGCGTGCGGGGTCACGCCGCAGGCGGTCGCGCTGGAGGCGGCACCGGAGGTCATGATCACACACTCCCCCGGCCACATGTTCGTTACCCGCATGACCAACAGAGAGCTGCTGGCCTCCTAGAGAAGAGACTACAGCCGATGCAGACTGAGAGCAAAAAAGTCCCGGGCAAGACACGCCTCGGCGTAGACGTCGGCGGCACCTTCACCGACCTCGTCGCCCTCGGCGACGGCAAGCTCATTACCGCCAAAGTCCCCTCCACTCCACGCGACCAGTCCGAGGGCGTTATGAATGCGATCGAGACCTCCGAAGTGGACGCATCCTCCGTCACCGCCCTCGCCCACGGCATGACCGTCGCAACCAACGCCCTGCTCGAACGCCGGGGCGCGAAGATGGCGCTCGTCACCACCAAGGGCTTCCGGGACGTGCTGGAGATAGCCCGCCAGAATCGCCCCTCGCTCTACGACCTTTCGATAGACCGCCCTCCCCCGCTCGTCCCGCGCGACCTGCGCTTCACCATCAAGGAGCGGATGGGACCGGACGGCGAGATAGAGCCCCTTGACGAGGAGAGCCTGAGAGAAGCCATTAAAGGCGTGAGAGACGCGAATGTCGAGTCGGTCGCCGTATGCCTCCTCTTCGCCTTCGCGCACCCGGAGCACGAAAAACGAGTTGGAGAAGCCCTGCGTGAGGCGCTGCCGGACGTTCACGTCTCCCTGAGCAGCGAGGTGTTGCCGGAGTTCCGGGAGTACGAGCGGTTCTCGACGACCGCCGCAGACGCCTACCTGGCCCCGAAGCTCGCCGCCTATCTGAAGAACCTTGCGGGGAAGGCAGAGGAGGACGGGGTTCCGAGCCCCTTGATCATGCAGTCATCCGGCGGCGTGGTGCGGGTGGAGGACGCGGTCTCGGACGCGGCGGGGTGCGTGCTCTCGGGGCCGGCGGGCGGGGTCGTCGGCGCGGCCTACGTCGGGTCGCTGGGCGGATATGAGGACCTTCTGACCTTCGACATGGGCGGGACGAGCACGGACGTCGCCCCGATCATCTCGGGCGAGGCCCAGACCACGACGGAGACGGTCGTCGCCGGAGTCCCCATAAAGCTCCCGATGGTGGACGTACACACCGTCAGCGCGGGCGGCGGCTCCATCGCCTGGGCGGACGCGGGCGGCGCCCTGCGCGTCGGCCCCCACTCGGCGGGCGCGGAACCCGGTCCCGCCGCCTACGGCAAGGGCGGCGAGGAGCCCGCCGTCACCGACGCGAACCTCTTCCTCGGCTACCTAAACGACGGCGCGGAGCTCGGCGGCGAGGTGGTGCTGCGCCGCGACCTCTCGGAGAATGCGCTCTCTACTTTAGGCGAGAGACTCGGGCTCCCGGCGGAGGAGGCGGCGCTGGGCATCGTCCGCGTGGCGAACGCGGAGATGATCCGAGCATTGCGGGTCATCAGCGTGGAGCGCGGCCTGGACCCCAGGGAGTTCGCGCTGCTGGCGTTCGGCGGGGCGGGCGGGCTGCACGCCTGCGCGCTCGCCGAGGAGCTGGGTATGGAGACCGTGCTCGTACCGCGCGCCGGAGGAGTCCTCTCCGCGCTCGGGCTCGCCATCTCCGACCTGCGCCGCGACTACGTGCGTCCGTACCTCTCC
>DASSMB010000203.1:0-6993 GCA_035689095.1 Rubrobacteraceae bacterium
CTGGACCAGGCGCTCAGAAGGGCCATCGAGCCGCACTACCCGGAGCTAAAAGAGATCCACCTCTCCAACTACAAGGTCCGCATCCTGGACGAGCACCGCGCCACCGCCGCCACCACCCGCGTCCTCATAGACTCGACCGACGGCAAGCGCGTCTGGGGCGCCGTCGGCGTCGGCGAGAACATCATCGAAGCCTCCTGGCAGGCTCTCGTTGACGGGCTGGAGTACGGCGTGAACGGGACGAAGAAAGGCTAGCGCCCTTCCGCCCGCCCGTCATCGGGGCGGGCGGCTTCGTCGAGGATGCCCTGTGCGGCTCTACAGATGCTGCCCACCCGACGCCTCGATGCGCTGCGCGTTCACCCAGCCCATCTCGGGCGAGAGAAGCGACGCCACAACCCCGCCGATGTCATCAGGCAGCCCGGCGCGACCCAGCGCAGTGTCGGAAGCGACCATCTCGTTCATCTCCGGGTTGTCGCGCACCGCGCCGCCCGAGAAGTCCGTCTCGATGGCCCCCGGCGCGATGGTGTTCGCAGCGATCCGACGCGGCCCGAGCTCGAGCGCCATGTACCTCGTCATCACCTCCACAGCGCCCTTGGCCGAAGCGTACGCCGCGTGTCCCGGCAGGGCAAAGCGCGCCAGGCCGGTGGACACGTTC
This sequence comes from Rubrobacteraceae bacterium, assembly GCA_035689095.1. GTDB lineage: Bacteria > Actinomycetota > Rubrobacteria > Rubrobacterales > Rubrobacteraceae > JACDDK01. Next base: position 653 of record DASSMB010000203.1, read on the forward strand.
ACGATGCGCCCGCCGTCGTCCATCAACGGCAACAGCCTCTGGGTCAGGAAGAACGGCCCCTTGACGTGAATGTCAAAGAGCTGGTCGAACTGCTCCTCGGTGGTTTCGGCGATGCTGGCATGAACACCTATCCCAGCGTTGTTGACCAGGAAGTTGAAACGATCAACACTCCAATCTCCTAATACCTCCCGCACCTCCTCGACGAAGGCGTCGAACGTGGAGGCGTCGCCCACGTCCAGTTGCAGAGCGGCGGCGCGGCGACCCATCCCTTCCAACTCGTCCACCAACTCGTCGGCGGCGGCCCTGTTGCTCTGGTACGTGAAGATCACGTCCGTGCCGCGCCCCGCGATGCTCCGCACCATGTTCTTGCCAAGCCCGCGGCTTCCACCCGTGATGATCGCCACCCTGTCCTGCGTGGCTCCGTTTTGCACGTCCATCCTTGCCTCCAGTCTCCGACCCTTCGAGCCGGAATAGCTAACATCGCTAACATTATCACCACTCCATCGATAACACAACCGATGCTAACAAAATTATGTTATCGTATGTGTCATGAATGAGACAATGGTGAGCAAGAGAGCTAGTACGAGGGATAGGATAGTGCGCGCCGCGGCGCGGCTATTGGCGGAGGGAGGCCGGGAGGCGGTGTCAACGCGGGCGGTTGCGGCGGCTGCCGGGGTGCAGGCGCCCACGATCTACCGCCAGTTCGGCGACATGCGGGGTCTGCTCGACGAGGTGGCAAGCTTCGGGTTCTCGGTGTATCTACGGGACAAGACGACGCGGGAAAGGGCGGAGGACCCGGTGGAGGACCTGCGTCGGGGTTGGGACCTGCACGTTGGGTTCGGGCTCGCCAACCCGGCTTTCTACACGCTCATGTACGGGGACCCCAGGCCGAGGGCCGAGCCAACCGCGGCGCTCGAAGCCGCCGAGATACTGCGAGATTTGGTCAGGCGCGTCGCCGAAGCCGGCCGTCTACGCGTCGGGGAGGAACGCGCCGCGCAAATGATCCACGCCGCCGGGATGGGCGTCGTCCTGTCCCTCATCGCCGCCGAGCCCGGAGACCGCGACCTCGCGCTGTCGGAGGCGACCCGCGAGGTGATCCTGGCCGCGGTGACCACGGACGCGGCACCGGATACGGAGACCGGCCGCGATCTTGCCTCCAGCCGCGCCGTCGCCCTGAAGGCCGTGCTGCCCGAAACCGCCGCGTTCACGCCCCCGGAGAGAGCCCTGCTCTCGGACTGGCTCGACAGGCTCGCCAACCATCCCTGAAGCCTGACGCCTGGCGCCAAGGTTTGCAGAAGGACTGCAAACCTCTCTAGCCTTCGCCGTCTACAAGATCACGCACCCTCTCGCGTATGGCGTTTTGCGCGCCATTCGACGCGCCACCGTTCTGGGCCGTTAGCTGCGGTAGGAGTTGGGCGAGGATGAGGATCGAGAGCGCGGACTGCTCGCTGCCCTCACCACGCATGAGGAATGGACGCGGGGCGCGCTGCATGAGCTTCTCGCCGACCTCGACCCGGCGGCGGGCGAGCTCGTACTGGACTACGGCCCGGTTGTCGCGGTGGGTCTGGCCGAGGTGCCGCAGGGCGGTCGCCTCGTTCTCGGCCTCGGTGAGGGCGGCGCGGCCGCGGGTCTCTATCTCCAGGCGCACGCGCTGGGCCTCGGTCTCTTTCTCTTCGAGCATCCGGGCTACGTCCTGGCGGGCGCGGTTGCGGGCTTCGTTTACCTCGATCAGGCGCGCCTCGCGGTCTTTCTTGGAGCGTTCTATCTCCATCAAGAGCGTGTCGATGCGCTGTTTGCGGGTCAGCTCCCATTCGCGCTCGTAGGCGGCGAGTTCCTTGGCGACGCGCTCGCGGGTTGCTAGATGGGTCTGGTACTGGTCCGGGAGCTGCACGTCGGGGATGTTGGCCCCCAGGATGCGGACGCCGTAGCTTGCGAGCTGGCGGTTCAGGTACTCCTGCATGTCCCCCACGTCCGAGCCGCGCAGGTCATAGGCCTTCTCCGTGCTCACCTGGCGGCTCCGCTGCCGGATGGCGTCCTGCACCGCGCTGGATAGGACGAGGTCGAAGTTGGAGGCGCCGATGGTCCGCACGAATGCCACGGGCTCGGTGATGCGGAACTTGAGGAAGAACTCGATGGCCTTGAGGGGCACGTTCTCCTGCGTCGGACAGACGGCGACGGGGGCGAGGTAGGGAATCTCGGTCGCCGTGTCCACGACGAACTCTACCTTATCCCACGGACGCCACAGGTAGTGCCGCCCCGGCGAGAGCGTACCTTCGATCCTCCCGTAGCGCGACAGCACGCCGGTCGTCCCCTGCTCTATCTCCACGATGGCCCCCCGCCACAGCCAGAGCGCGGCGAGCGCCAGGAAGACCACCGCTCCCAGGACCGCCAGCACCGCGAGCGCCGCGTTCCCGGAGAAGACCGCGAAGCCAACCAGGTACAGCGCGAAGCCGATCAGGAACAGCCAGCCGTAGCGCCTGCGGTCCTTCGGGATGACGACGGGTACGATCTGCCCCTGGTCGCCACCCCTCAGATACTGCCGCACGCTGGACCAGCCGGAGACGACCTCCTTTATCCTGGAGAACTCGTGCATCCGGGCGCCGGCCACCGCTTGCGCCTGAGCCTGTATCGTCTCGGTCATCGGCTCTCCTCCCTGCCGTCGCCAGTAGGCTGTCCGTCTCCGTCGTGGCCGATTCGTTCGACCCGTTCGCGCACGGCCTCGTCGGTCACGGACTGACGGATCTCCTCTAACCTGTCCGCCGTCTCCGCCTCGGCGGCCTGTTGGGGATTGGGCTCGTCTTCGGGAACGTCGCTGGCGGCGCGTTCGGTGGAGAGGCCCTCGATCTCCCGCTCGCGCTCGCGGATGCGGGCCTGGATCTCTTGCATCCGGTTCCTTATCGCCTGCATGTCCTCGGAGGTGAACAGCGAATCTCCGCCCGTCCCGATCATACGCCGCGCTATCTGGAGGAAATCCACCGCCTCCTCGCCGTCGGCTCCACCCGCGCCTATCTGGACCACCTGCGGCAGCCTGTCCGCCACCGCCGCGATCTTCTCCAGCACGTCTTGCTGGAAACGGTACTCCAGTATCTCCGGCGCTCCCGCGCTGCTGACCGCCCGAATATCCAGAGCCTGCGCTTCGAGCAGCGCCGCGTTGGCGTTCGCCTCGCTCTCGGCCTCAACCATCCTCTGCCGGGCGCGGGCGTTGGCCCGGTTCGTCTCGCGCTCGCGAGCGGTGTCGATCTGGGCCTGGTAGGTGGCTATCTCCGCGCTGATCGCCGAGAGCGTCTCCCGCAAGGACGCAAGCTCTCCCTTCAGCGCACCCTCGTCCTGCTCCTTCTTCAGCCGCAGCTCGTACTCGTAGGTGTACGCCTCCTTCGCCACACGCACCATCTCCGGGGCCGCCAGGTCCATCCGGTACTCCTGGCTGGAAGGCTCGGCGTGCGTGATGTTCGCGTTCGTGAAGCGTACCGCCGGGAGGAACTGCTCGTTCAGGGAGTCGAGGAACTTCTGGGTGCTCTCGCCGACGAGGTCGTAGATGTCCTCGGCGCGCTGCTCGTAGATAAGCGCCCGCGTAACCTCGCTGATGGCGTTCTCCAGCTTGTCCGAGAACCCCTTGACCCCGCCCACCGTGAAGATGAACTCCGCCGGGTCCTCGATCCTGAACTGCAAGAACAGGTCAACGCTCGCGTTCACCCGGCTCGCCGTCGGGGCCTGCCGGATGGGGGCGTTGTACGGGTACTCCCGCGTGGTGTTGACGATGTAGCTGACCTGTTTCCACGGGTTGAAGAGGAGCTTGCGGCCCGCCTCGACGACCTCCTCCAGCTTCCCGAAGCGCGTTATGACCGCCTTGCATCCGTCCGGGACCATCACGACGCTCTGGCGCCACCAGGAGAAGACGGCGAGCAGCACCAGGAGCAGCCACAGGTGCGGCCCGAAGAGCGCGAGACCGATCCCACCTCCAGCGACGCCGACAATGGTGAGTGTAACCAGCGCGCCCACGACAAAGAACACGACCATCATCCCTATAGGCATCAGACGCCAGAACAGACTCTGCCTGTTCGGGATGACCACGGGCGAGATGGCGTTGATGAACTGGCCCGAGGGGTCGAGCGCCGGGAAGCTGCGGTTGACGATCTCCGCCGCGTCCGAGAGCGCCGCCTCCTGCTGCTCTATGCGCGTACCCGTCGTACCGCCGCGCTCCCGCGCCGAGAGGAAATCCCTCGCGTCTATACGGAACTGCTCGGTTTCGTCGTCCCGAGCCATCCCCCTCGCAAAATCTCGCGACCTCTCCCCGAGCCTCTCCACCATACGACCCTCCGAAACCTCAGAACTACCTCGAACCCATCTACCATTCCATACTACACAGTGTGCCCTGCAACACAACCCGGACCAGCGTCCGGTTCGCCTCAGTCGAAGAGGCTCGGCTGACCTTTGCGGGGCCGGCGGAACGCGGCGGTGGAGAGCTTCGGCAAGCGTCCGCGTTCGATCCCGGCGCGGCGGCAGCTTATCTCGAATAGCCGCGCGATGTGCTCCGCGAAGATACCCTCTCCCCTCATGCGCGTTCCGAACTCCGGGTCGTTGAGCCTGCCGTCGCGCATGGAGCGGATACGGTTCAGAACTTTTTCCTTGCGCTCGGGGAAGCGCTTCTCCAGCCAGTCCTCGAAGAGAGGCTGTACGGCGCCCGGCAGCCGCACCGGGACGAAAGCGGCGAAGCTCGCCCCCGCTTCGGCCGCGGCGGAGATGAGGTTCGGAAGCTCATGATCGGTGAGGCCGGGTATGACAGGCGCCGTCATCACCCCGACCGGGATTCCGGCCGCCGCAAGCTTCTCGATAGCGGCGAGCCTCCTAACGGGCCGGGAGGTGCGCGGCTCCATCACCCGGCGCAGGTCGTCGTCCAGGGTCGTAAGTGAGACTGCGACCACGGCGGCCTCGTGGCGGGCAAGCTCCGAGAGCAAGTCGATGTCCCTGGTAACAAGGTGGTTCTTGGTGATGATGGCGACGGGGTTTCGGAACTCCGCGAGGACTTCGAGGCAGCCGCGGGTGATCCCGAGCTTCTTCTCGACCGGCTGGTAGGGGTCCGTGACGCCGCTCATTGAGAGGACCTTCGGCTCCCATCGCTTCGATGAGAGCTGTCTCCGCAACAGTTCGGGCGCGTCTTCCTTTACGAGGACCTTGCTCTCGAAGTCCAGGCCCGCAGAGAGTCCGAGGTACTCGTGAGTCGGACGAGCGTAGCAGTTGTGGCTGATGACGCCGTTGGCGATGAAGTCGCCCGTGCCGGTGGTGATGTCGAAGAGCTTCCTGACGCCGAGCGGTTCTATCGAGACGACGCGCAGGTCGGCATCGCTCTTGATGGCTAGACCTTCAATATCGCGCTTGCGCGTGATCGCCGGTTCTACCGTGTGGAAGAAGCGCAGGTGCTCCTTCAGGCCGCCGAGCAGCCGGATCCCCTGCATGGGCTTCGAGCGGTTCTTGCCTGCCTGCTCGACCGCGTACTCGAAGCCCAGTCTTTCGAGCCCGAGGACTACGTGAGCGATGATCTCCCGGTCCGTGTTGAAGATGCGCGGAGAGCCAGTGTAGCCGCCCTCCGCGTCGAAGATGCCCGCCAGAAAGCCTTTGCACCAGGAGTCGGAGGGTAGCAAAGGCCACGCAACGATCTCCCGGATGCGCTCGACGCTCGCACGGGCGCTCGCACTGACGCTCGTGCGTATCGCCCGCATGAGCTTCGCGCCGCCGGTAGCCTCCTGAAATACAAAAGCGCGCGTCGCTATCTGAAGGCCCAGAAGGTATTGGTCCGCGCGTCGGAGAGCTTCTTCGTCGGTTAGCGCGAGCCGGAACTGGTGCTGGTTATCGTGTAGCCGCCCCACCCGCTCGTAATGGTACGAAGCGAGATATCCGTCTCCCCGGACGATCCCGCACAGATAGCCTTGCTCGTAGTCGTTGCCCTTGACCGGCTGCTCTGCGAAAGCCCCGGTCCCTATCAGCTTGTTGTTGAGTGTCAGGTATGGTCTCTGCCCATCACCGCACATCGCGCCGGTCACGAACTTCCAACCTCGCTCCGTCAGGAAACGATGATCGCCGCCGGCGACGAGCACCGTACCGTCGGCCAGCGTTATGCGGTACGCCGGTTTCTTCACGCTCCAGTGATCGAGCACCTGCGTCTTCGTGTAACGGCGGTAGGCTCCGCGCCTGAAAGTGCCGTAAACCTCATCCCCAACCCGCACGTCTTCGAGCCGCCTGGCAGTACCGTCCGCCATCAAGACCGGCGTGTCGCCGGACATACAGTAAACGCACCCATGAGAACATCCACGGTACGGGTTGATGCTGGCGTCGAAGCCGATGTC
>DASSMB010000204.1:0-12102 GCA_035689095.1 Rubrobacteraceae bacterium
ACCACCAAGTCGTTCACCGCCTTGGCGACCATGCAACTGGTCGAGGCGGGGAAGGTGGATCTCGACTCGCCCGTGCAACGCTACCTTCCCTGGTTCCGCGCGGCCAACAAAGAAGCTTCCTCGCGCATCACCGTGCGCGACCTCCTGAACCAGACCAGCGGTCTGCCGACGCGGGAGACGGCGGCCCAGCTCACGAAGAACGACAACAGCGATGGCGCGCTAGAGAACCAGGTGCGCGACCTTAAAAACACCCAGCTCACGGCTCCGGTCGGCACGCAGTTCCAGTACAGCAACCTCAACTTCGACGTCCTGGGGCTCATCGTGCAGACGGTCTCCGGCCAGCCCTACGAAGAATACGTGCAGCAGAACATCTTTGAACCGCTTGAGATGAGCCGCTCCTACACATCTCCTGAAGAGGCCCGCGAGAACGGACGGGCGATGGGCCACCGTTACTGGTTCGGGAGACCGTTCGCCTACGAGATGCCGTACAACCGCGGCCACTTCCCGGCGGGCTTCATCAACGCCAGCGCGGAAGACGTGACGCACTACCTGATCGCCCAGCTAAACGACGGACGTTACGAAGGCGAACGGATCCTCTCGCCGTCCGGGATCGCCGAGATGCACAGGCCCGCGGTCGAAACCGGCAATGAAGGAACGTCTTACGGCATGGGATGGTTCGTGGGGAATACCAACGGCGTGCCGACCGTCTACCACAGCGGCGACACGGCCAGCTTCCACGCCGACCTCGTCATGGCGCCCGAGAACGAGTGGGGCGTCGTCGTACTCACGAACGGCCAGAACGGCATGAGCAACGCGCGCATCGCCGGTATCGCCACCGGCGTGACCAGCCTGCTCGTGGGCAAGGAGCCGCCCGTGGCGGCGTCTAACAGCGCCCGGCCCACCCTCCTCGTATGGGTTGCGGCGGTGCTCGCCATCCAGATACTCGGGATCGTCCGGTCGGCGATATTGCTGCGGCGCTGGTATCGGGACCCGGCGCGGCGTCCGCGCGGGTGGTTCCGCGTCGCGATCCGCGTCGTCCCGTTCTTCCTGGCGAGCTTCCTGTGGGCGATGGTCGCCATCTCCGTCCTGCCCTTCTTCGCCGGAGCCCCCTTGCTCGCCCTGCCGATGTTCGTCCCGGACCTGGGCTACCCGTTGCTGCTCAGCATCGGGATAGCGCTCGGCTGGGGGCTCTTGAGGCCCGTGCTGGTGCTCCGGGTGCTGCGCAGCAGGCGGAAGCCACCCAGAGACGTAGACACGGCCACGGAAAGGACGGTAACGGCCACGACCTGAGCACCAATAACCCTGGCAGAAGCACGATTTCGCAAGGAGGACGGAAGATGAGGACGGAAGAGCAAAACGCAACCGGCGGAGTTGAAAGAGAACCCACCGTACAAGGGGTTTCGAGCGAGTGGCAAGGCGGGCAGTACTCCCTGGCGAAGATCCTGGGCATCTGGGCTGCCGCGGCCTTTCCGATTGGCGCCCTCGGCTGGGTCGCCACGCCCTGGCTCAGCCAGTACATCCATAGTCGAGACCCGTTCATAGACTCGCTGCTGATCTGCTTCAACCTCTGGATGGTCGCGCTGGTCCTGATCCTGGTCCAGCGGGAGCGGAGATCGCTGGCCCGGGCGCGCGACTGGCTCGTGGCTGTCCTTCCAGTTGATCGGTTCGGCGCTTCTCGGGTTCGCCACAAGGCGGTGAGGCATGTCATAGCTTCGCATAGCGAGCCGGACACGACTTCTCTGGATTGGAAAAGAATGAGACGAGCAACGCTCCTCGTGGTGACAGCTGCGATAACGCTCCTCCTCGCGGGCTGTGGGGGAAACGGGCCAGGCGACTTGCGGACCGAGTCCCGAGCGGTTGATCCGCATGGAGCCAAGTCCGTGAGTACGCATCTCGAGATGGGCTTCGGCACTCTGAACGTGGAAGGCGGAACCCACAAGCTGATGGAGGCAGACTTTGCCTATGGTAACGACGACTGGAAGCCCAGGATCGAGTACGGCGTCAACGGCGAAAAGGGAACGCTCAAGGTCTGGCAGGGCTCGGACAACGGGAACGTGCCTTTCTCCGGTCTCAAAGATGTCCGCAACGACTGGACCCTCCACCTGAACGACCGCGTACCAGAAGATCTGAGGGTCGAGATGGGCGCTGGCAAGAGCGACCTCCGGTTAGGAAGCATATCTTTGAAGAGCCTCGATGTGCAGATGGGAGCGGGCGCGGCCAACGTGGATCTCACAGGCGACTGGGACCACGACCTGAACGTCGACATAGAGGGCGGAGCCGGATACGCCACCTTGCGGCTGCCCACCAAAGTGGGGGCGCGCGTAAACGTCAGGGGCGGGTTCGGCCGGATCAGCGCTGACGGCCTGAGGAAGGAAGGCAACGCCTACGTGAACGATGCCTACGGCAACTCCGACGTGACGCTGAACGTGGATTTCGAGGGCGGCGTCGGGCAGGTCAACCTGGAAGCAGTCGAGCAGGGCGAGGCGGGTCAAGAATGATGAACTCCAGTACCCAAGGAGAACCGATAAAGGTAAGAGCGGAAGTGAAACATACGGATCGCTTGCGGTGGGGTTGGTGGGTGGCATGGGGCTTCATTGCTCATCCAGCGGTCCTTGCGACCGCTCGCTCAGACGCAGCGCCAGCATTCAGCGACAGAGACAACTTGATTCTGGCAGAAGCAAGACTTAGGAAGGAGGATCAACAAAGGTGGGGGGGAAGGACAGATCGTACGCGGCAGAGCCGTAGGAGACTCCATGGCAGAAGGTGTGCCGAGCAAGAGCCTTGGCGAGCAGTACTCTCGCAAAGATTCTAGACGTCTGAGCCGCTGCGGCGCTGCCGATGGCAGCACTGGCCTGGGTCGTGGCCCCGTTGGTCGCAGAAGGGCTCGACGGCTCCGTAGCCCTGGCGCGCGTCCTTCTCGTGGGCCTGACGGGCGGCCTGATCTGGCAGTTAGTGCTGGTGATGCTCCTGGTTTACCGGGAGCAAAGCTCGCTGCGCTGGTCCATCCTGAAGGACGCCCTGTAGCTGCGAGCACCGCGCAGCCTCCGGACCAGGCACGTCGGTGGATGGCTCTGGCTCGTCCTGGTTCCGTGCGTGCTGATCTTCTAGGCCGAGGAATTCATCCCCTCGTTCCCATCCGTAGCCAGCCACGACTTCGGCTCGTTTCTCGGGTTTCACGCGGGCCAGGCATTCATGTCCGGCAACTGGGTCTGGTACGCTCTCATCGTCGTCCTGAGCGTGTTCAACACCTTTCTCGGAGAGGAGCTGTTGTTCCGCGGCCTTTTGCTGCCACGGATGCGGGGTGCGTTCGGGCGCTGGGACTGGGTTGCCAACGGGGTGCTGTTCGCGGGCTACCACCTGCACATGCCGTGGACGATCCCGGCGACCCTGCTCGACACCTTTGCACTGTACTACCCATCGCGGCGCTACCGCAGCGCACTGATCGGAATACTCGTGCACAGCTCCCAGCAGGTCATGATCCTCACCCTGACCCTCAAGTAGCCAGTTCGGTCTCGGAGGTGCACGAGTCTACGGAAGGAGCAAGGTGAGCTTCTACGAGTTCAGGGACGGGGACACCTCGATGGGCGCCGGTCGGATAGGTTCGACGGGCTGGAGATCATCGATCCAAGACGCGGAGAGACTACGCTATCTCCCGGAGAAGGAGGAGTAATGATAGAAGGGCGCATTCCTATGGGATTTTCACCTAAGTTCATAACACGCTCTAGCCATCGGCCTGTCTCTGAGACTGGAACGGGCGCAATGGGGTCCTGTCAAACAACGTAGTCGAACACGAAGCGCAACGATCCACATGAACGGGGCCCAACGAACACAACCCGGCCCTGGCAGGAGCGAGACGTCGGAAGGAGGACCAACGAAGATGAACCCAGAGGAGACAGAAGTGACTGCTTACGAACCCAACGAGAGCCTGAATCCGATGCAAGGTACCCTGGCGCGGGAGTCGGTGGACGACCAGCACCCGTTGGGCAAGTCGGTAGCCCTGCACCTTATTCCGGGCGTGGCCCTGCTCGCTTCCTACATCCTCTTGACTCCGTTGGTCGTGCAGATGAGATTCCCTACAATCTTCGCCGGCTCGCTCTCTATATTGTTCGTCCTCGCGCCGCTGGAACTGGGCTACCTGTTGTACCTGGGACGGCGGCGCAATGGACGGCTCTCGCTGGCGGGCATCGTGCGCTACCGGGAACCGATGCACATCTGGCAGTATGCGCTTTTCGTACCGTTGCTTGTAGTCTGGTACTCCGCGGTCATCTCCGCGTGGCAAGGGATCATGCCGGCGCTCGCGGGCGCTCTCTCCTGGCTCCCGGACTGGGCCTTAAACCCTCTACCGGCGGACGATCCCAGCGCGCAGTACGCGGCTCCCATACTGCTTACCGCCGCCATCTTCCGGGTGGCGTGCACCGGGATCATCGCTCCGGTCATCGAGGAGTTGTACTTCCGGGGCTACCTGTTGCCGCGCATAGACCGGCTCGGCGTCTGGGCGGTGGTGATCGGCGCCGTGCTGTTCTCTTTCCAGCACCTGTGGACGCCCCTGCTCGATCCCGGCCGCGTCATTGCCTGGCTCCCGGCGGTGTATCTGGTGTGGCGCAAGCGCAACATCTACCTGGGGATCATCGTGCACCTCGCGCTCAATCTCGCAGGCGTCATCCTGCCGCTCATGAGTTAGGCAACTGGACCCGCATCCTCCGTTAGAGAGCTTCTAGCGCCCGGCTATTCGTCCCAACACAGAGGCGAACGCGCTCTGCTCCGCCGCATCGTCCAGCGGCTCCAACTCGAAGGAGTCATCCTTCTGGCGTAGGGCGCTCAGGATGAGCTGGTCAGTGAGCCAGGGGTTCTTTGGTAGTAGGGAACCGTGCAGGTACGTCCCGTAGGCATTGAGACGGCGGGCTCCTTCAGTACCGTCCTTGCTGTTGTTGCCGAAACCGACGACCACCTCCCCAAGCGGCTCGGTGTCGCCCAGGTAGGTGCGTCCGCCGTGGTTCTCGAAGCCGACGATCTCCCGGACCTCGCCGGTCTCAGGGGCGCGTACGCACACGAGCACGTTCCCGATCAAGCGCGGCTCGTCGGGCTTGCGCGGCTCTGTGGTCAGGTCGAAGATACCGACGCCGGGCAGCTTCTCTCCCTCGGGCGTCTCGTAGGAGTGGCCCATTAACTGGTAGCCGCCGCAGACGCCGAGGACCACGCTGCCCTCCTCTACGATGGCTCTCAGGTCCGCGCCCTTGGAGCCGGAGAGGTCTTCGGCCAGTAGCGCCTGCTCGCGGTCCTGGCCACCGCCGAAGAGGAAGATGTCGCAGCCGGTCGGTTGGACCTTCTCCCGGAGGCCCACGTCCACGACCTCGACCGGGATGCCGCGCCATTCGCAGCGCTTCTTTATGGAGATGACGTTCCCCCGGTCCCCGTAGAGGTTCATCATGTCCGCGTACAGGTGATGGATGGTGAGCTTCAAAGTTCTTCCCTTCGGCCGAACGTCATCTTCCTAGCTTACTACCGGCCCGTCCGGCTTGCTGCTGGCTGCGCTCGGGTAAGAACAGCGTGCAACCCGAACAGCCCTCAAACGTAAGGAGATAGTGAGATGCGTGATCCAGGACTAGCGGCGGTACTCAGCCTGATCATCCCCGGCGTGGGCCAGTTCTATAACGGACGTATCCTGGCCGGGATACTGTGGCTCATCATCACGCCGGGACTCTGGATCGGCACCGGCGGACTTTTGGGCTGGGTCGCCCACCTTATCGCCGCCTACACCGCCTACTCGTACGCCCGCGACAACCCGGTGCGCGACTGATCCCGGCGCCCTCTATGGCGCCTATTTATCCTCCCAGAACGGGTGCGTGTACCCCATCTCGCTGAGGGTCTGCCGGATCTCCAACATCGCCGTATACGTCGGGAGCACATATAGCGTCTCGCCCGGCGGCGTCGCCGCAAGCGCCTCCCGGATGGCCCTCTTGCGGTCCGGTACGACAGACCCGACCGGAAGCTCCGCGTACTTCAGCCTCACGGCCATGTCCTCCGCCCGGATGCCGCTGACCATGAACGGCGGCAGGGCATTCGTACTGCCTTTCGCACGCGCATCGGCGAGCATCTCGAAGTCCACGTCCCAGAGCCAGGAGACGTCCCGGCCATCGGCGTCGTTGTCGTTTATGGCGATGAGGACGTTACGGGCGTCGGCGCTGGTGACGAAGGTACGCAGGATCTCGTTGAACCCAACCGGGTTCTTGATGAGCAGCAGGAACGCCTCCCGGTCACCGGCCTTTACCCGCTCGACCCTCCCGAAAGCCCCGCCGAACTCCCGCAGGCCCCGCGCTATCTCCCCGAGCCCGACCCCCGACTCTCCGGCCACGGCGGCGGCGGCCACGGCGTTGTAGACGTTGTACAGGCCCGGAAGCTCTATCCGAACCGCCGTCCCGCCCTTCGGAGTGTTGAGGAGGAACTCAGTCCCCCGCGCCCCGTCGAAGCGCACCCGGCTGGCCCGGTACTGGAGCTCGGGCCGCGAGAAGCCGCAGTTCCCGCAGCCGTACACCCCGACGTGCCCCATGTACACGGCCTCATAGTCGAGCGCCGTACCGCAGACCGGGCAGTCCTTCGAGTCCGCGACGTGCTGCAACCGGCCCGTATCCAGCGCGGGCTCGTCCACCCCGTAGAAGACCGGCCTGCGCGCCTGGCGGCCCAGGCTCGCGACGAGCGGGTCGTCCGCGTTCAGGACGACCGCGCCATCCGGCGGCAGGCTCTCGAAGGCAGAGGCGATGACCTTGCCCGTGTAGGCCAGTTCCCCGTAGCGGTCGAGCTGGTCGCGGAAGAGGTTCAGCACGGCCAGAAGCTTCAGATCCGCCTCGGCGGCGACCTTCGGCACGCTCGCCTCGTCCACCTCGAAGAGTCCCATCTCCGAGGCCGGTCTGCCGGAGACGCCGGAGTCCGAGACCAGCGCGGCCGTCACGCCGGTGACCAGGTTCGCGCCGGTGGAGTTATTTACGGCCTTGATGCCGGCCGTCTGGAGGATCTTAGAGACCATCCGGGTCGTGGTCGTCTTGCCGTTGGTGCCCGTTATGGCCGCCGAGCCCATCGGCAGACGCCGGGAGAGCTTCGTGAGGACCTTCGGGTCAACGCGCCGGGCCACCACTCCCGGCACCGTGGAGCCGCCGCCGGTCTTCAAAGTCCGGCTGGCGAGTTGCGCCGAGCGGGCGGCGAGGACGGCAGCGGAGAGACGGGGATCCAACGCCAGGTTCATGGCGCGGATTATATCCGGTAGCCGCGGGGCCTTTTGCGGACGCTCCCCGAAGGGGACTTCACAGGACCGCATGCTGGTTCAAAGCGCAAAAACCTGGCCGTTCTTCCAGGGCCAACGCAACCCGGATGCGGTAAAAATAGCGAATGGAGATCTTCGAGAACCTTTCGGCAAGCTCCAAGCTGGAATCGGGTCCGCTCGACGCCTACTCGCGGGCGGTGCGGTATGTGACGGAGAAGCTGGAGCCGGCCGTGATCTCGGTGGGCATCCCGGATGGGCGCGGCGGCGGGAGCGGCGTCATCCTCGGCTCCGACGGCTCCACGGCTACCGCCGTTACCAACAGCCACGTCGTCCGCGGCCTCCGTAGCCGCCGCGCCAGGAACAGCACGGGCGGCATCCAGATAACGCTCCCGGACGGGACCTCGGCCCCGGCGGAGGTGCTGGGCGACGACCCGCCGAGCGACCTCGCGGTGGTCCGCTTCGCGCACGAAGGCGAGGTAACGGTCGCCACCCTGGGGGAGGCGGAGAATCTGGTCGTGGGACAGCTCGTGGTCGCCATTGGCAACCCGCTCGGTTTCCAGCGCAGCGTGACGGCTGGCGTGGTGAGCGCCCTGGGGCGTTCGATCCGGGGCGAGAGCGGACGTCCCATCGAGAACGTCATCCAGACGGACGCGGCCATCAACCCCGGCAACTCCGGCGGTCCCCTGGCCGACGCTTCGGGGAGGGTAGTCGGCATCAACACGGCGATCATCGGGGGCGCTCAGGGGATCGGGTTCGCGGTGCCGGTCTCGGCGGCGTTCCGGCGCGTGGTCTTCGCGCTCGTCACCGAGGGCCGCGTTCGCCGCGCCTACCTCGGCGTGATGGTGGCGAGCCGGCCGACGAAGAACGGTTCCGGCGGCGGGGCCGGAGTAGAGAGCGTCGCCCCGAACAGTCCCGCCGAGCGCGCGGGCGTGAAACCTAAAGACCTGATCCTGGGCCTCGGCGAGAACACCGTCCGCTCCACGGATGACCTCCTCGCCCTGCTCGACGAGTCCGCCATCGGCAACGACACTCCGATAAAGATCCTGCGCGGCAACCGCGAGCTTACTCTAACGGTTCGTCCTAGAGAACAGCCCGCCGAGTAGTCCGACGGAGTAAGATTAGATCTCCGCTACAGGGAGGGAGCCAGAACATGCCGGACGTTACGCTAAATGTGCGGGGTCTCTCGAACGCGGGAGAGACAGAGAAGCTGGAGCGCGCCCTGACCCGCCTGGACTCCGTGCAACTCGTTAACGTGGACCATGAGAAGAGCCTCGTCGCAGTCTCTTATGAAGGCGGCGCTTCCGAGCTTGAAGAGATAGAGAGCGCCATAAGGGACGCCGGTTACGACTACACGCCCTCACCCGGCGCGGAGAACGTCGGCGGCTGACTTTTCCGCTCCCGGCTCTCCGCGGCGTCAGTCTTTCGAGGTTCCGGCGCTCTTTCTGACGTCTTCCGGCATTCGGTCCCGCCTATCCGAGCGGCGTGCCGCCATCCAGGCCACGGCCATAAATATCGCGGCGGCCGTAACGCCGATGATCCACTCGATGCCTTCGTAGGGTTTGAGGTAGTGGTGCAGGAACACGTCCGCGAAGAACATCTCCACGGCGAGATAGATAAGTAGTCCAGCACCGAGGTAGACCAGGATCGGGAAGCGGTCGAGGAGGGAGGTCAGGAGCGCGGCCCCGAAGATAACGAGGGGGATGGTCGTGATCAGCCCGACACCGAGGAGGATAAAGTCAACGTCACCGTCTATCCTCGCGGCCTGGACCAACGCTATCACGTTGTCCAGGGACATCACGGCGTCGGCGATGATGATGATCCTGACGGCTTCCCAGGTGCTCTGCCCGGCCTGCACCTTGCCCTCGTCATCGTGGTCATCCTGGACGAGTTGCCAGGCGATCCAGATCAGCAGTAGCCCGCCGACTACTTGAAGGAACGGGATCTGAAGCAGAAACGTCACGATGGCGGCGAAGATTAGACGCAGCACCACGGCACCGCCCGCACCCCAGAATATCGCCTTGCGGCGGTTCGCGCCTTCGAGCTGGCGGGCAGCCATCGCGATGACTACCGCGTTGTCGCCGGAGAGGATCAGGTTGACCACCAGCACGCTTACGAGCCCGGCCAATATCTCTCCGCTAAAGAAGTCCATCTAGGCGCTTATACCTCCGGCATCGGACCCGGCACGACTCGGACCGGCCCGCAGATCGTTCGTAACTGTTTGTATCTTATCAGGAAAGCTACATCATTTATTCAGTAATTCTATAGGAATACTACGTTGAAGACCGCCGCGATCACGAAGACGCCGTAGAGCGCTCCGCCGGCGAGGAGGTACGGTATCTGGATGGGCTTGCTGCGCCGGAGCATATAGAAGACGAGGCCGCCGGAGATGAGCGCCAGCACGACGGAGAGGAGGTTGAGCGGCTCCAGGACCCACGGCGTGAACGCGATGCCCAGAGAGACGGGAATGGTGCTCTGGAAGACCATCGCCCCGGTTATGTTGCCGAGCGCGAGCGTGTCCTTGTCGTTCTTCAGCCAGAGTACGGAGTTGACCTTCTCCGGCAGTTCCGTCGCCAGGGGAGCCAGGATCAGGGCGATGAGACCGGCGGGGATGCCGAGCGCCTTCGAGCCGTGCTCCACGGCGTCCACGAAGAAGTGCGCGCCCGCCGCCATCACGACCAGAGAGCCGACCACCTGCGCGACGACGGCCCAGGTAGGCGCCGAACCTTTCGGCCAGAGCGTGAGCCTGGAGGGCGCCTCGCCCTCGGTGCCGCCCTCGGCTTTCAGCGTCCTCAACACGTACAAGACATAGGCGGCGATCAGGACCACTACGACGAGGAGTTTGAGGAGGAACGGCAGGCGCAGGACCCCCACCCCCGCGGCTATCGTGTAGAAGACGAGGAAGAACCCCAGGTCCCTGATGGCCGTGGCGCGTTCCATGGTTATCTCCCGCCCGCTGCCCCTGCGCCGCCGGTAGCCGTATGCCGCCACTCCGGCCACGAACATCGCGAGCGTCGCGAGCAGGAAAGGCGCGCCCAGTATCGCCCCGACTCCTATCTCCCCGGCCGCCGCCGCGTCACCACCGAAGATCAGGGCTCCAAAGATCGCGATCAGCGGGATCATGGTCTCCGGTAGAGCGGTCCCAACGGCCGCCAGCACGCTCCCGACCGCCCCCTCCCCGAGGTTCAACCTCTCGCCAAGTATCTCGATGGCATTAGTGAACAGCGCGGCAGCGGCCAGTATGGCGGCCAGGGCCAGGACTAACTCTATTAACGACAACGCATACCTCCCTCGGAGATGCCAGGCACGGAAAACGTGCTAGATTCTACCCGCTGGTAATCCGGCTCAAGCTATAGAGCTATAGGAGAGATGGAGAAGCTCGAAGAGATCCTGAAAGCGGTGGCTAGCGGCGACATCTCGCCCTCGGCGGCGGCCTCGCGCCTGAAGACCATGGAGGTGCGCTACCTGGACGGGTACGCTGTCCTGGACGCGGGACGCGCCACCCGCAAGGGAGTCCCGGAGATCGTCTACGCGCGCGGCAAGACACCGGAGCAGGTCGCCGGCATCTGCGCCGCGCTCCTCGACACCGCGGAGCGCGTCCTCGTGAGCGCCGCCGCCCCGGAGCACGAGGCCGCCATCCGGCGCGCCCTACCGGAGACGCCCTTGCGCGAGAGTGGACGCGCGATCGTTCTGGGTTCGGGCGTTACCACGCCCACCGGCGGACGGGTTGCCGCCTTCTGCGCGGGTACTTCGGACCTCCCGGCGCTCGGAGAGGCGGTCGCAGTGGTCGAGGAGATGGGCGTGGAGGTGGCGCGCTTCCACGACGTGGGGGTGGCGGGCATCCACCGGCTCGCGGGGCCTCTGGAAGAGCTTGCGAGCTTCGACCCGGACTGCCTGATCGTGGCCGCCGGCATGGAGGGCGCCCTGCCGAGCGTCATCTCCGGGCTCGTGGCCGTGCCCGTGATCGGGCTACCAACCTCGACGGGCTACGGACTCGGGGGCGACGGGACCGCCGCCATCCTGGGGATGCTCCAGACCTGCTCCCCCGGCCTCTCGGTCGTGAACGTGGACAACGGCGTCGGGGCCGGGACGACCGCCGCCATGATCGCCAACCGCGCCGCGCGTGGACGCTCAGCTCGCGGATACACCGCGAACTCTACTCCCGGCCCGCTGGAGAACGGCGCCTCCGGCCAGGGATAGGAACCTGCGATGGCCGTGCGCTCCTTCGTCGCCATCTTCCCACCGCGTGGGATACAGGAAGCGCTGCACCGCTCGGCGCGCGGACTTCCAATCGAGGGAGCCATCCGGCAGGTGCGTCCCGAGAATATCCACCTGACGATCAAGTTCCTGGGCGACGTTCAGCCGGAGAGCCTGCCCCATATAGGAGAAGCTCTGGCCGCGGTATGCGAACGACACGGTCCGTTCCACATCGATCTATCCGGGTTCGGAGCCTTCCCCTCGGAGCGCAGGGGGCGCATTCTATGGGCGGGCGTAGACGGAGGAAGCGCGCGTCTGATCTCGCTCTCCGAAGACGTGGAGAAAACCCTGGAGCCACTGGACTTCGAGCGCGAGCCTCGCGCTTTCCGGCCGCACCTGACACTCGGACGTGCGCGCGGCAGATCATTTGTTCTGGGAGAAGCCGCCACGGCGGAGAGACTGGCATTCCGGGCCGAGCGCCTAACTCTAGTTCAGAGCGTGTTGCGGGAGGACGGGGCGAGGTATGAGCCTATCGGAGACTATCCCCTGGGTGGGACAAAGCCGGGCTAGATCGAGACCAGAGGCCCGACGGCCATGAGGATGAAGAGTAGGATCAGGATCATCACGACGATCGCTATGAAGTTGTTCCCGCT
>DASSMB010000205.1:0-3096 GCA_035689095.1 Rubrobacteraceae bacterium
TTCTTCGCGAAGATACTCTACGCCGAGGGCGTCTCGTTCGAGGCGCTGGTGGCGTTCCGGGCGGTCGTCGGGTGGGTGGCCGTGGTCCTCTTCGTCCTGGCGACCGGCGGAGCGCGGAGCCTGCGAGTGCCGGGCAGAGACCTCGCCTTCCTGGCGCCGCTGGGGTTGATCGGGATCGGAGCTTTCTATCTACTCTACTTCTACACGGTGCGAGAGAGCACGATCGGGACGGCGGCGATCCTGCTCTACAGTTCGCCGGCTTTCGTGGTGGTATTGGCGTGGCTTTTCCTGGGAGAGAAGCTGGGGAGGGCCAAGATAGCCGCGCTCGTCCTGACCTTCTGCGGGATCTCGCTCGTCGCCGGCGCCTACGACCCGGCCAACCTGGAGGTCAGCCCGGCGGTGCTCGCGACCGGCCTGCTCTCTGGTCTGACTTACGGCCTGTACTCGATCTTCGGCCGTCCCGTGGCCGGTCGCCTGCCTCCGTCCGTCATCCTGAGCTACGCGCTGTTCTTCGGAGGCATACTGCTGCTGGCTTTCGCCGTTCCGACGCTCGGCACCCTAACCGGTCTCTCTCCCGTCTCCTACGCGATCCTGCTAATGCTCGCGGTGGTCCATACGACGCTGGCCTTTGCCCTGTACACCTTCGGGTTGGGTAGGCTCGGGGCCGGGCGTTCGGCCATCGTGGCGACCGTGGAGCCGGTGGTAGCGGGCGCGCTCGGTGTCCTGCTGCTCGGCGAAGCGGCGACCGCGGCAAAGGTCGTCGGCGCGCTGCTCGTGCTCGCCGGAGCGGCGCTGGCTCAGTTGAGGACCAGGAAGGCGCGGGTCTCGTAGGGCATTCTCCTTGGCCTTTGTGCTCCAAACCGGGTACTATGTCGCGGCACGGGAAAGATACGGATGAGGTCTTCTAGCGCGAAATCCAGAAAGCTCTGGGCTTGAGCAGGCCCGTATTGGGAAAGGAGAGGCCGTGCCCATAGAGTTCAACGGCAGCGGTGGCTACACCCTGGGAGTCGAGGAAGAGTTGCACATCGTCGACGCCACGACCGGCGAGCTGGTCCCGAAGATCGAGGAGATCATGGCTCGTCTACCCGAGGACCTCTGCGAGTTCGTCTCCTATGAGCTGTTTCAGTCCGTACTTGAGATCAAGACCTCCGTCTGCCGGAACGTCGCCGAGGCCGAGAAGCAACTGCGCGAGCTGCGGAGCCGGGTCAACTCCTGGGCGGCCGCCTGCGGCGCGTCGCTCGCGGCGGCGGGTACCCACCCCTTCTCCCGCTACAAGGACCAGAAGATCACGGACCAGGAACGCTACAGGAAGGTGATCGAGACGCTCCGCTGGGTCGCCCAGCGCGAGGTGATCTTCGGCCAGCACGTCCATGTCGCCGTCCCCGGCCCCGAAGAGGCCATAATCGCTCACAACCGCCTCTCTGAGCAGGCCCCGCTCCTTCTGGCGCTCTCGGCGAACTCTCCGTTCTGGCAGGGGATGGACACCGGCTTCGAGTCCACGCGGGTGAAGATCTTCGAGACTTTCCCGCGCGCGGGGATGCCCCCGGCCTTCCCGGACTGGGAGTCTTTCGAAGGCTTCGTGGACATGATGGTCGAGTCGGGAGCTATGGACGACTACACCTACTGCTGGTGGGACGTGCGCCCGCACCCGAAGATAGGGACTATAGAGCTACGCATCCTCGACACCCAGACCGGCCTCCGGCCCGCCATCGCCCTCACCGCCCTGACCCAGTGCCTCGTGGCCCGCGCGCTGGAAGAGATCGGCCCTCACGTTCCATATGACCGCGAACTCGCGCTGGAGAACAAGTGGCGCGCCTCCCGCCACGGCATGGACGCCGCCTTCTACGACGCGAAAGAAAAGTTCAACGTCCCCGCCCGCGACATGGCTCGCGACCTCGTCGAACAACTGAAGCCCCACTCCCAGGACCTCGGCTGCGAGAGCGAGCTGCTAGAGGTGCTTGAGATAGTAGAGGGAGGGACTGGCGCCCAGCAGCAGCGTGAGGCCTATAAGGAGAGCGACGACTTCCTGGACGTGGTCGCGTTCCTCATAGAAGGAACCCGCCCCGCGCTCGCCGGGGAGCAGAGCTGATCACCGGCGCTGGCCGGAGTGGAAGCTAAGACCTTTCGCGATCCGTCCGGGCATCGGACTCTTCGTCACGATCCAGCTTCTTCGTCTCCTCGGCGTGGGCCTGGGTCTTGTGCTCCTCATCCCTCTCTTCGAGCCCCTGGCGGAACTCTCTCATCCCCTTCCCCAGCCCCCTTGCGAGCTCGGGGATGCGCTTCCCGCCGAAGAACAGCAGGATCACCAGCACGATAAACAACAGGTGGGTTGGTGACTCCAGTCCTGTAAACATGCGTTTCTCCTCTGCGGCGGTGGTCTCTAGCGTACGCCGGACACCGAAATGATACTACCGAAACGACAACAATGGGCCACCGCGATTAAGCCCGCCTCGACCCGGAATCTACCGCTACGGTTCGGAGACCCTACTCGTCCTCGAACCCGATAGACCAGGCCCTGTCGAGATCGTAGTTGGAGTAGGTGCGGAAGGCGACCATCGTCTCGGTGCGGGCGACGCCGGGGACCTGCGCGATCTTCTCGGGCACTATCTCCGCGAGCCGCTCGAAGTCCGGGATACGGACCATCACCACGAGGTCATAAGGGCCGGTGACGGAGTACGCCTCCGTGACGCCCTCTATCCCGAGCATCGCCTGAGCCGCCTCCTGAACCCGCTCGCCCTCGGTGGTGATTAGCACGACCGCGGTTACCAAGCTACCCTCCTACAGTCCAAAGGTCACCGTCCCGGTGAGCGTGTTGTTGTCCGTATAGTCCTCGTACTTGACCGGTCCGACCTCCACGGTCACGTCCGCGGTCTCATCATACTCGCCGGGCCGGAAGCCCGATACCTTCACCGTCTGCGTGCCGCTGTTCGGGGCTATGCTCTCTACGGTCACCTTCTGGGACTGGCGCTCGGCCTTGGTGTTCAAGATTACCTCCACGGGCACGGCCTGCTCGGCGACCTCGCCGCCGTTCGTTACCGTGACGGTGAAGACCGTCTCCGAATCACCTGTCAACACCACGTTGCCCCCCTGATAGAG
>DASSMB010000206.1:0-4999 GCA_035689095.1 Rubrobacteraceae bacterium
TGGCGGTTCCTCAATGGACGCGGCGAAGGGGATCTCGCTGCACGCCGCCAACGGCGGGAGCGTGCTGGAGTTGGACTACAGGAACACGCCGGAGCGGCCCGGTTTCCCGGTCATTGCCGTGCCGACCACGGCGGGCACGGGCTCCGAGACCAACGGGTTCGGGGTCATCATGGACCACGCGAGCGGCCGGAAGTTCTACGCCGGACACGCGAGCGTGCGGCCGGAGGTGGCGGTCCTCGACCCGTTGCTTACCGTCGGATTGCCGCCAGCGGCGACCGCCGCGACCGGCGTAGACGCCCTGACGCACGCCCTGGAGGCCCTGATGTCGCGCAACGGAAACCCGTATGCCGAGGGTCTGGCGTTGCAGGTCATCCGCATGGTGGCGACTTGGTTGCCGGTCGCGGTGCGCGACGGCGACGACGTCGAGGCCCGGTCCCGGATGCTGATGGCGGCTCACCTGGCGGGTCTGGCGTTCGGGAGTGGAACAGGGCTCGGGCTGTGCCACGCTATCGCGCACTCGATCAGCGCCCGGCTGGAAGCGGCTCACGGTGTCGCCCTGGCTTCGGTGCTCCCGCAGGTAATGGCCTTCAACCTCCCCGCAAGCGCGGACGAACTCGCCCTCGCGGCAACCTCTCTCGGCGTCTCAGATCCCGGCGCGGGCCTTGAGGCGAACGCCGCCGCGGCTGTCGAGGCGGTGGAGCGGCTCGTGGCCGAGGTCATGGGCCGCCTCACGCCGGGGAGCCTCGGCGTTACCGGAGACGTGCTACCCGTCCTGGTCCGGGACACGATTGAGGACGGGGTGATCTCCAACACGCCCCGCATGCCCTCACCAGAGGAAGTCGAGAGCTTGCTGGTGATGGACAACTCCGGGTAAACAACGCTTGAGACAGCGATGAAGCTGTCCGGGATGGATTTGCCAAGATCCTGAATCCTGCCGTATACGGCGTCTTTCGGATGTGCTAATTTTCGCGCCAGGTGGTTGAGAGGGCGACAGAAAGATCGGAGCCGGCGGCAGGTCTCTTGTTCGGGCCGCTCTCTCTGGAAGATATCGGGCAGTCAGCAGGCGAGGGGTTCTCTCTCGTGGAGTCAGAGGAGGTCTTATGAATACGAACGGTTCGCGGGCGGGGCTTCTGGAGAGGCTGGCTGAGGGTCCGGTAATATGCGCGGAGGGCTACCTGTTCGAGCTGGAGCGCAGGGGGTATTTGCAGGCCGGGGCTTACGTGCCGGAGGTCGTTCTGGAGCATCCCGAGGAGGTGGAGCAGCTCCACCGGCAGTTCGTGCACGCCGGCTCGGACGTGGTCGAAGCGTTTACCTACTACCTGCATCGGGAGAAGCTGCGGCTCATCGGCCGGGAAGGAGACCTGGAGAAGATCAACCGCCAGGCCCTCACCATCGCCAGGGGGGTGGCTGAGGAAACGGGTACGCTCTTCGCCGGGAACATCTGCAACACGAACGTCTACGGCCCCGGCGACGAGGAGAGCATCCGCGAGACCAGGAAGATGTTCGAGGAGCAGGTCGGCTGGGCCGTGGAGGCCGGGGTGGACTTCATCATCGGGGAGACGTTCAGCTACGCGGGGGAGGCCCTGATCGCCTCTGAGGTCATAAAGGAGACGGGGCTGCCCGCCGTGATTACGCTGACGGTTCACCGGGACCCGGAGACGCGCGAGGGATGGACCGTGCCGGACGCCTGCAAGCGCGTCGAGGACACGGGGGCCGACGTGGTCGGGTTGAACTGCATCCGGGGTCCGTGGACTATGCTGCCGCTGTTGCGCGAGATCTTACCGGGCCTGAGCGTCCCCGTCGCGGCGCTGCCGGTCCCGTACCGCACGCACGAGGGGCACGAGAGCTTCCAGTCGCTGCAAGATCCCGACTACGACAACCTTCCGACGGGGATTCCGTTCCCGACGGCGCTCGACCCGTTCACCTGCAACCGGTATGAGATCTCGGACTTCACCCGTGAGGCTTACGACCTCGGAGTGCGCTACTTCGGCGTCTGCTGCGGCGCCGGTCCGCACCACATCCGGGGCATGGCCGAAGCCCTCGGCCGCACCCCACCGGCCAGCCGCTACTCGGAGGATATGTCCAAGCACGCCTTCCTCGGCACCGACCCGACCCTGCGAAGCCAGAACACCGACTTCAGCGACAAGATGTAGACGCGCGGGATTGCCGGTGTGCGGGATGGGCCGGCGGGTCCTCGCCCTGCGCTGTAGACTTCGGCGAGCGGTGGACTTCACGGTGTTCGAGCGCACGCCGCGTTCGCCGCTGCTCGCCCCAGCGGCATCGTCTTCTGCCGCGCATCATGGCTCTGCTTAGAGGCGACAAGGAGATCCGAGATAAAGAGGGACCGGAAGAGGGGTAGTCTGTTCACTCCCGCTGTAGCTTTGCTGGCGGCGGCTACCGTTGCCACGTTTTTTGGCTTCCAGCTTCTGCTCTCGGTCGTCCCTCTGTACGCGGAGGAGATCGGGGGCGGCAGTTCCGGAGCGGGGCTCGCCACGGCGGTCTTCATGCTCTCCACGGTACTGACGCAGGTGAGGATGCCGCGTATCCTGGCTCGCCTCGGGTACCGGCGGGCGTGGATGGCCGGCTTGCTCTTCCTCGGCCTGCCGACGTTTCTCTATCCCGTGACCCGGAGCGTGATCGAAGTCCTCGCCGTGACCCTGGCGCGAGGCGTCGGGTTCGGGATGGTTACGGTGATCTTTATGGCCCTCGTCGTGGAGCTGGCGCCACCGGAACGCCGGGGTGAAGCTCTGGGGGTGATGGGCGTGGCGATCACGCTTCCCAACATCTTCTCCAACCCGCTGGGCCTCTGGCTCGTGGACACCTCCGGCTACGGGCTCGTATTCGTCCTGGGCGGAGTGGCTTTCCTGGCGGGGCTCGCGTGCGCTCTCGGCATCCGGGATCTCCCCTCAGCAGGCAAAAACAACTCCGGCTCCGGCTTCTTCGACGGGCTGCGGCGGGGACCTCTCCTGCGTCTCTTCGTGCTCTTCGGCATGGCTACCTCTGCCGGCGGGGTCGTCGTTACCTTCCTGCCGCTGGCGATCAGGGAAGCTGGCGTCTACTCGGCGGCGTCCGCGCTTCTGGTACTCGGTGTGGCCAGCACCGCGAGCCGGTGGTGGGGGGGACGTTTCGGCGACCGGGGCGACCCTCACGCGCTCCTCGCTCCCGGCCTCATCAGCGCCGCCTGCGGAATGGCGGCACTCTCGCAGGGCGGCCCTATCATGCTCGGCGGCGCGCTGCTCTTCGGCGCGGGGTTCGGACTGCTCCAGAACTCGACGTTGCTACTCACAATGGATCGCGTCTCAGAAGACGAACGCGGTCTGGGCAGCACCCTCTGGAACGTGGCTTTCGACGCGGGCACCGGCGCCGGCGCTCTCTTCTTCGGCTTCCTCGTCTCGGCCACCGGCTTCGGCGCAGCATTTTACATATCGGCGATTTTGCTCCTCGCCGCCGTTGCGCTCGCCTTCACGGACCGTTACTATCAACGTGCGAGCGGCCCAT
This sequence comes from Rubrobacteraceae bacterium, assembly GCA_035689095.1. Lineage (GTDB taxonomy): Bacteria > Actinomycetota > Rubrobacteria > Rubrobacterales > Rubrobacteraceae > JACDDK01. The sequence goes on from DASSMB010000206.1 coordinate 3,499, forward strand.
AGAAGATCCCGAAGCAACCCCGGTAAGAGCCTACAGATTTGGCCTCGGACCTCTCCAGAAAAATTCCCGCCCCGACCGAATAAACCCTTGACATGGAGATCACAGCCTGGGTATACTACCCGGCCAGTAGAAAATAATGTCCGTGATACGGAATAAAGGGAGAAGGAAAAGGCGCGTTTGGGAGCGATCACCTAGCTGCAAGGTCCCTGGTTGAGGATCCGGAAAAGGCGCGCGACAAACGATCACCTGGCTTGATCTCCCATATAGCGCTCTAATGAGACGCGAAGGGAGGCAAAGTTGGAGTTTATTCAACCTTCTGACTGGCAGGAGGCTCTGGAGGCGAAGGCCGCTCACCCCGAGGCGGCCCCGATCCACGGCGGCACCGACGTCATGGTGGAGCTTAACTTCGCCCGCAGCCGTCCGCAAACCATCCTGGACCTGACGCGAGTCCCCGAGATAACCGAGTGGGGAGAAGAGGACGGCCTCCTACGGGTAGGCGCCGGAGTTACCTATACTCGCATCATCGCCGAGCTGGGCGACAGGCTCCCCGGTCTCGCGATGGCGTCCCGGACGGTGGGGTCGCCCCAGATCCGGAACCGCGGCACCGTCGGCGGCAACCTGGGGACCTCTTCCCCCGCCGGCGACGGCCTGCCGCCGCTGTATGTCTCCGACGCCGAGGTGGAGATCTCATCTGCCGAAGGTATCCGGCGGGTACCGGTCGCGGAGTTCGTCGTCGGCCCCAAGAGGAACGTGCTCCGGCCGGACGAGTTGATCTCCGCTTTCTACATTTCCGAGGCCGAAGGTCCGCAGCAGTACGCCAAGATCGGCACTCGCAACGCTATGGTCATCGCGGTCTGTTCCTTCGGGCTGGCGCTGCATCCGGCCCAGCAGAAGGTCGGGACGTGCATAGGCTCCGCCGGTCCTACCCCGATCCGTAGCGGCGAAGCCGAAGCATTTATCGAAGGCGTGCTGGAGGAAGAAGGGCTATGGGAGTCCAGAGGAGAGATCGGAGACGCGGCCCTGGTTCGTTTCGGAGAGTTGGCGGCGATGTCCGCGAGGCCCATAGACGACGTGCGGGGGACCGCGGAGTACCGGCGCCACGCGGTCGGCGTGCTGGCGCGGCGGACGCTCAAGTGGGCCTGGGACGAGTACAGGGAGGTGACCGATGCGGCTTAGGCTGGAAGTCAACGGAGAGATCAGGGAAGTAGAGGATGTCTGGGAGGGCGAGAGCCTCCTCTACGTGCTGCGTGAACGGCTGGAACTGCCCGGCTCCAAGAACGCCTGCGAGCAGGGCGAGTGCGGCTCCTGCTCCGTGTACCTGGACGGCACGCTCGTCTGCTCGTGCCTGGTGCTCGCGGGGCAGGCCGAAGGGCGAGAAGTCGTGACGGTCGAGGGCATCTCTGAGGGAGAAGAATTGCATCCCGTTCAAGAGGCGTTCATCGAGGCGGGGGGTGTGCAGTGCGGCTTCTGCACGCCGGGGTTCATCGTGGCGACGCACGAC
>DASSMB010000207.1:0-7752 GCA_035689095.1 Rubrobacteraceae bacterium
ATGTCGGGTGAAGCGTTGAGCAGGAACCATCGCCGGTAGTCGGCGCTCACCGCGACCGACGACTGGGTGCGCGGACGGCAGGGTCGCGAGCCGTCGCGCACGGCCCGGCACTGAGGGCAGTTGCAGTTCCACTGCGGAAACCCTCCTCCCGCCGCCGCTCCGAGCACCCGCACCCACACACCCGTCCTCCATCCATTTACCTCGATCATTCTCCCCGGCCGCAATCGTCCTGCGGCAAGATGGGGACAGTGCGGGCGCCGGACCATCCGGCCCGGCGCCCTGTACGTTTACTCTGAATCCGGCCAGATACCGGCGTACGCAGTCACCTCAGCGCTGGTCCCGATCTCCTCGAACTCGGGGGTCTCCCACTTTTGGAGTTCCATGGCTATTACCTCCTTTCGTATGGACTCTGTAGTGCAGGCTCTTCGTGTCCCGACCCTGCACGCTCACCTCCATCGTCCCCGGCAGATCAGGCAACCATGGCTCGGGGCCACTCCGCACCGAACCGGAGACGTTCCTCCTTCGTACCGGGTGGCGCACCTTCTACGCCACCCGGTACCAGACATCTGTGCTTTATTCCTCCGGCAGCGCGAAAACGAAGATAGCGGAACCGTGGGGCCCCCCCATCAGTCCGGGCAGGAACCCTTCGACCCAAGCGCCCCAACCGACCGGCACGGCTATGTACTGCCTTCCGTCAACGCTGTAGGTCGTCGGGCTTGAGTGGTGGCCGCTTCCGCACTGGAACCTCCACAAATGTTCCCCGGTGCGCGCATCTAGTGCGTTCAGGTAACCTGTGGGTTCGCCCGCGAACACGAGGTTGCCGGCCGTGGTGAGCACCGACGCGCACATCGGAAGGTCGGTTTCCCACCTCCAGACCTCCTCGCTCGTGGACGCGCTGAAGGCGCTTACGTACCCCTTCATGTCCTCGGAGTCCACGATGACGTGCGCTCCCCAGTAAGGCATGCCCTCCTTGAACTCCCTGCGCCGCCGCGCGATCGTCGAACCGGTATCCTGCACCGGGCAGTAGAACATCTCCGTCTCTGGGTTGAAGCACGCGTGCGTCCATTCCTTGGCCCCGGCCGGCCCCGGGAAAAAGTGAACCTCTTCTCCCTCTTTCTCGGGGTAAATGCTCGGCGTCACTTTGCCGTCGGAGTCGATCTCGCCCCAGTTGATGCGGTCCACGAAGGGCGTTACCCGGACCAGCTCGCCGTTCGTGCGGTCGAGGACGAAGAAGTACCCGTTTTTGTCGAAGTGCCCGAGCAACTTGCGCCCGTCCTGCTCGAAGAGGATATTCTCCATGTTGCTGTCGTAGTCCCACAGGTCGTGCGGGGTGTACTGGTAGTGCCACTGTATCGTGCCGTCGTCGGGGTTCACGGCGACGACGCTGTCGGTGAAGAGGTTGTCGCCCTCGCGGACTTCCCCGTCGAAGTCGGGCGCCGGGTTGCCGGTCCCCCAGTACAGGAGGTTGAGCTCCGGGTCGTAGGTGCCCGTGACCCAGCAGTTTCCGCCACCCCGCTGCCAGGCCTCACCGTCTTCAGGCCAGGTCTCCGATCCCGGCTCGCCGGGCTTCGGCACCATGTAGCAGCGCCAGACGCGCTCTCCGGTGTCGATGTTGTAAGCGTCGAGGTGGCCGCGCACCCCGAACTCCCCGCCGGAGCTACCCACGATGACCATGTCCTTCACGACGAGGGGAGCGACCGTGCAGCTCTCACCGGCCCGCACGTCACCGTGCGTGGTGTCCCAGATCTTCTCGCCGTTTTCGGCGTTGAGCGCGACCACGTGGGCGTTTAGGGTGGCGAGGAAGACCTTCCCCTCCGCCACGGCGACCCCGCGGTTCACGTTGCCGCAGCACAGCGAAACATCGAACGGGATCGCGTGCTTGTATTGCCACAGCGTCTGCCCATTCGTGGCGTCGAGGCACCAGAGAAAGCCATCCCAGCCCGAGACGAACATGACGCCGTCCACGACGAGCGGGGCGGCTTCGAAGGCGTAAGTCGAAGGCCCGGCATGAAGGCCCTGCGAGCCGGACTGGAACACAAACGCGGGAGAGAGGCGCTTGACGTTCTCCGCGTTGATCTGGTCCAGCGGACTGAACCGCTTCCCATCGTATGCGCCGTAGTAAGTGATCCAGTTTTGCGGCTCCGAGCGGGCATCGAGGATTCGCTCGTACGTGAGGTCCTTCGTCACCGGCGGCGCATTATGGGTCGTGGCGCTCAAGTTCCCGAGGGCTACGGGAGGCGGTGCGTCTATGTATTCTTGCGTCAACGGATTTTCCTTTCCCCTATGGCCTTGCTACGGTCGCGGCTGGGCTGGACGGTCGAGGCGAGCCTCTTCCGGAACGTCTCCCATCACGACGATCGCCCCCGTCAGGCCCCGGCCTTCATCGTTGCCTACATTGGAGCCATACCAGTAATAGCCCGGGCCGTCGAGGGTGACGGTGACCTTGCCGCGTGAACCGTTCGGCAACCATATCCACTGGTAGTCACCGTTGCTTGGCACCTGCGCGCAGTGAGTGTTCGTGTCATCGTTTAAGAACTCGATCTCGAGCTCGCCCGCATGGGGCATGACGGTGATCGAAGGCGAATACGTCAGCTCGTCCTCGGGGATACGGACCTGGATCTTCATGCGTCCGTCGGCGTCCTCCTCAACTTGCCCGATGCCCCCGTGGTTGAGCAGCCGACCTATCGTCCCCTTGTTTTGCTTGTCCAGCCCAAGCTCGGTCACCACCTGGGATAGCTGTTTCTCCCTAGCCCTTGCCACTAGCTTGCCTCCTTCATGTGTTTCCCCAACACTTCGCAGGTGAATACAGGATCGCAAAAACAGGGGTCAACCCCTCGCCCAAGTGTCCGCCGTTGGCTCGGCCTCCTTCTAGTAACGTCCCTTCCATGACACAAGGTAGCATACAAACATATCGGAGGTCAACTCATGTTCCAATTGGCATTCAATCGCTGTTACACGGGACAGAAGGCCGCACCTGTTTTTCAGGGGCCTTCAGGGTCGAGTTCCTAATTCACGCCGTTCTCAACGCGCTCCGTAGATTACCTCGAAGCACAGTCCGTCTTCCCCGGCGCCGATAGTCACCTTGTCGCCTGGTTCGAGCGAACAATCGAGGACCATGCGCGAGAGTACGTTGTCCACCCTCCGCTGGATGGCGCGCCGCAGGGGACGGGCGCCGAACTCGGGGTCGAAGCCCTCTTCGGCTAAAAGCGCCACGGCGGCGTCGGTGAGATCTATCCCAATCCCCCGGGCTTTCAGGCGACGGGATGTATGGTCGAGGAGGAGGCGCGCTATCCGCGCTATCTGATCCCTGCCCAGGGAGCGGAACAGGATCACCTCGTCTATCCGGTTGACGAACTCGGGGCGCAGGGCGCTCCTGAGAAGCCGGCTCATGTCCTCCTTGAGATCCTCGAACGACTCGTTTTTGTGGGCGTGCGCCTTGATGCGCTCCGCCCCGAAGTTGCTCGTCATGATGACCACCGCGTTCTTGAAGTCCACGGTTCTGCCCTGGGCGTCCGTGAGCCGTCCGTCGTCCAGGATCTGGAGCAGGATGTTGAACACGTCCGGGTGCGCTTTCTCGATCTCGTCGAGCAGCATGACACTGTACGGACGGCGCCTCACGGCCTCGGTCAACTGCCCGGCATCCTCGTGTCCGACGTAGCCCGGAGGCGCGCCGACGAGCCTTGAGACCGCGTGCCGCTCCTGAAACTCGGACATGTCTATCCTCACCATCGTCGCCTCATCCCCGAAGAGGGCGTGGGCGAGCGTGCGTGCGAGCTCGGTCTTGCCGACGCCGGTCGGGCCGAGGAACAGGAAGCTGCCGATGGGCCTGTTCGGATCCGAAAGTCCCGCGCGGGCGCGTCTTATGGCCTCGGCCACCGCCTCGACGGCCTCTTCCTGGCCGACGATGCGCTCGTGGAGCTGGCTCTCCAGGCGCAGCAGCCGCTCGCGATCCTCCTCGGTGAGCTGGCTCACCGGGATGCCCGTGGCCCGAGAGACGACCTCGGCGATGTCATCGGCCCCCACCTCCGCCACCGAGCGGCGATCTCCGTCGGGTTCCTCGGCCACTTTGATGTCGAGTTCCCGCGGCTTCCCGAAGTCCTCGACGGCGAGGGCGAGATCCTTCTCTTCCAGGGCTTTCGTGTCGGCGGGTTTGGTCTTCGCTCGCAGGCGCACCCTCGCCGACGCGAGGTCCATCAGGTCAATGGCCTTGTCCGGGAGGAAGCGGCCGGCTATGTAGCGGTCGGAAAGTTCGGCGGCGGAGGCGATCGCCTCTTCAGTGATCTCGACGCGGTGGTGCGCTTCGTAGCGGTCCTTGAGGCCGCGCAGGATCTCGATAGACTCTTCCACGCTCGGCTCGCTGACGAGGATCGGCTGCAAGCGGCGTTCCAGCGCGGCGTCCTTCTCTATGTTCTTGCGGTATTCCTCCACCGTGGTTGCGCCCACGAGACACATCTCGCCGTATGCTAGAGCGGGCTTGAGCATGTTGGAGGCGTCCATCGAACCCTCCACCACGCCGGCTCCAACCACAGTATGCATCTCATCGAGGAAGATGATCTGGTCATCCGGGTTCTCCCGAATCTCCTCTATGACCTTCTTGAAGCGCTCCTCGAACTCCCCACGATACTGCGTACCCGCAACCATCCCCGAGAGATCCAGCGCCAGGACACGCTTATCGGCGAGAGCCTCGGGAGCCTCGCCGTTGACGATCCATTGTGCGAGCCCCTCGATGATGGCCGTCTTGCCGACACCGGGATCTCCTACGAGCACGGGGGTGTTCTTCGTTCTCCGGCAGAGGATCTCGATGATGGTCTCGACTTCTTCGACCCGCCCGATGAGGGGGTCGAGCTTCCCTTCTTTCGCCATCTGCGTCAGGTCGCGGCTGTACTCGTCCACCGTCGGCGTCGCGCTGACCCGAGGTTCGTCCCTGGCGGTATTCACCTTGGATGTGTCCCTGGCAGTGTCCACCTCGTCATCCCCCAATTCTTCGCTGACGGGTTGGAGTGGCTTGATGATCGATGCATTTCATCTTCAACATCCTACTAAATGCGCACGATTGTACTTCGTTGGAGCTTCCCGGCGTCAGGCGAACCCGGCGAGCGTAGTCTATCGCATCGGCGATGGCTGAGAATCCCGGCCACAGCGTCCTGCGGGCCGTTACCGGCTCGTGAACGGCCTCTGCTCTAGTTGGGCGACCCTTATTTCGAGGCCGACGAGGTACTCGGCGAGTTCGCGGGTTGTGCCCATCTGGACCAGTTTTTCTATACGTGGCCCATACTTCCGTCGTTGAGCCTTCGCGATCTCTTGCGCGCCTTTGACGGCTATGGGATTAAGGTCGTCCACGTCAATTTCCTTTCCTGATCGCCTTTCCAAATACTATCCCCTTTTACACGAAGGCATCTAGCACGTCCTGCGTTCTTGCTGGTCCGCGCCGAGCGGGATGGCGATCAAGGGTTGGTAAGGCACTAAAGCGCAGGGGGCGGAATGCCTTTCCGTCCCGGCCCGCAAGCGATAAGCGAAACGGGTCCTATCCGGTTGGCGCGGCCGAGAGTGATTCGGTGACGTTCGCGCCGACGATGCGCCCGCGAGCCAAGCTGGTTCAAGCTTCTAGAAGGTTCCAGGGTGTCCCTGGGGACAGCTACACACTCCAGCTACTATCTATCCAGCACCACATCCGAAAGCGGGCTGCCGATGCAGATGAGGCGCCAGCCCTGCTCCAGATCAAGGTCGTCCAGCGCGAAGGCGAGCTCCTGGTCCATCTCGCCCTCGAGGCACTTTACGATACAGGTGGTGCAGGTGCCGCCGCGGCAGTGGTAGGGGAGTATGAGCCCAGCTTCTTCGGCTTTTTCGAGGATGTACTCGTCCTCGGCGCACTCTATGGTGACGCCCCTGCGCCGAAAGGTTACCTTGTGGGTCTTCGCCATGTCTCTCCTATTGACCGTTGTGTACTCCTGATCCTTTTAGCACATCGGAGGGGTGATCGATCCGGATAGCGCCCCTGGCCCCGGCGAGCTGTCCCCGCGATTCTCCGGCGAATTAACCGACAGCATTACAATGGACTCGAAGGCGATGACCACCATGCGCCCGCTTGGGAGCGCTTCGAAGCACACGTTCGCGGAAGCCCCGAACCAGATGCCGCAACCGGCGAGAGAGGAACGCGCCAGTGAAGATGCACCCCCTCCGGCGCGTTGTGCCCTACGTTCCAGGTCCTTCGGGATCTTCGCGGTCGTGACGCTACGCTCGGCTTTGATGGCTGACTCCCCGCGAAAGCTACAATACCAGGCCATCAGCTTCATGGCTCTACAATCGCGCGAGATTGTGTCATCAAAGAGAAGGATGCTCGTATGGGTCGTAATGTATTTCCGGTCGTGTTCGATGGACACAACGATGTACTTCTAAGGCTCGGTGGGCCGGACGGAGGCGGACCCGACGCATTCTTCGAGCGCGGTGACCAGGGACACCTGGACCTGCCTCGGGCGCGGGAGGGGGGTTTCGGGGGCGGCTTCTTTGCCGTCTGGGTTCCCTCGCCTAGAGAGCCGTCGCCCGAACCAACTCCGAGAGGGCTTCCACCCGCACTCGATGCCGCGTACGCGCTGCGCCGCACGATAGCCGATACGGCCATGTTATTCAGGATCGAGGACCGCTCGGACGGGAGGTTCCGCATCGTCCGCACCGCCGCCGAACTGCGGCGGTGTCTGGACGAAGAGGTAATGGCGGCGGTGCTCCACATGGAGGGCGCCGACGCGATCGATACCGACCTCGACGCGCTGCACGTGCTCTACCGGGCGGGGCTGCGCTCGTTGGGCCTCGTCTGGGGCCGTCCGAACGCTTTTGCCGAGGGGGTCGCCGTACACTTTCGGCGCTCGCCGGATACGGGGCCGGGGCTAACCGAAGCCGGTAGGGAGTTGGTCCGGGCCTGCAACAGACTCCGCATCATGATCGATGTGTCCCACCTGAACGAGCGAGGCTTCTGGGACGTGGCGGCTCTCACGGACGCCCCGCTCGTTGCGACCCACTCCAACGCTTACGCCCTCTGCGCCTCCACCCGAAACCTCACGGACCCGCAGCTCGACGCCATAGCCGCCTCCGACGGAATGGTCGGCCTCAACTTCGCGGTCAACTTCCTCCGAGAGGATGCGGCGCGGAACGCAAGCACCCCCCTTGAAGTGATGGTCCGGCAGATCGACTATCTCGTAGAGCGAGTCGGGATCGACGGGGTCGGCTTCGGCTCCGACTTCGATGGCGTTTTGATCTCGCGTGAGATAGGTGATGTGTCGGGCCTGCCGGGGCTGATGTCAGCGCTCAGGGACCGGGGCTACGACGACCAGGCGCTCCGAAAGCTCGCTCACGAGAATTGGGTCCGTGTCCTGCGCAAGACCTGGGGCGAGTAGACCGACTCCGCCTCTCAACTGTCTCGCGCCGAGATAGCCTCTCCACACCCGGCCGCGCGAAAGCTCAAGCCCGTCTTCGTGCCGCTGCTCTTCAGGCTCCTGTCGAATGTGCCGCCCCTCAGGAGACGGGTCTTCTGGCTCCTCTCCCAGCTCTGGACCAACTACCGCGAGAGCCCGGCCATTATGGGGCCCGACGGGCAGGTTGCGAGAGCCGGCGACCGTGCCCCTTACGGCTTCTTCGAGGCCGGCCCGGAGGCCGGCAAGAGCATCTTCGAAACGCTCGGAGACCTGGACCACCATCTGCTCCTCTTCGAGGGGCTTGAACCGGATCCCAGGCTGGAGGCGGCGCGGGAGGAGATCGAGG
>DASSMB010000208.1:0-10052 GCA_035689095.1 Rubrobacteraceae bacterium
GGCCTGCTCCCATCTGCCGTAGCTCGGGTAGATCTGCCGTCCGTCATAACCTGCGTGGTAGCGCGAGGTGTAGTAATCCGGCGCGTCCCAGGGCTCGTGCGGGTCCCAGGTATCCACGTAGAGGAAGAACTGCTCGTCGTGTTGCCGCTCCAGCCAGCTTTCGGCCTCCGTGACGGTGCGCGCCACGAGCCTGTCTGACTCCGACCTCCAGGTAGCGCGGTAGTCGGAGCGCTCGTGCGGCCGGGTGTCGTCGCCCTGGCCCCGCACCCAGATAAAGTCGTCGAAGCCCCGGTCGTAGCCGAAACCTCCCCGGACGAAGAACGGCGTATCCACGACGCCCATCGTGAGGTAGCCGGCTTCGGAGAGGAGTCCTGGGAGTGTGGGCACGTGACGGGGGAGAGGCTCCCAGCCCATGTAGGTGAAGGAGAAGGTGCCGGTCAGGATGTCCGCCCGCGCCGGCATGGTGGGGAAAGAGGAGATCACGTGCCGGTCGAAGGTGACCGCGGAACTCGCAAACTCATCCAGGTACGGCGTGCGGATCACGGGGTTCCCGTAAGCCCCCAGGTGATCCCGGCGAAACGTGTCCGACACTATGACCACGATGTTCGGACGTGCTGACATACTGGTCCTCCTGCATTCTGTTGGATCTAGGCGCTAAAGAGATGCAGGAGCGGCGGGGCGCGGCGGCCCGCGAGATATTGACCACCCTCTTGACGGCCCTTGCTCCCGAAAGCCCCGTAGGACCACCAGCGCAGGTGCCCCCGGCGCTTCTGCAGGAAACGCTCCAGGGCGGATGGATCGCCGGACAGATACCGCATGAAACGCAGGGACAGGCGAAGCCAGCACAAGAAGATCGCCAACCGTCTACCGCCGACGACGGTAGAGGCCCGGAACCAACCATGAGAACCAGCCCGAAAAGACATCGGCGAACCACACGCTACACTACTAACATGTTGCGTATGATAAAACACCTTTCCCATAGAACAACAAATATCATACGTTATATGACTCGTCAATAGTTCGGGTAGGTGATTTTTCGGGGAGTATGGCTCGACCTCTCACTGTCCGGAGAATTCGTGAGATGTCTACGAAATCCGGATAAACACAGGCTATATCCCGCACCCCACGGCGGGTCTGATGTAATAAAATATATATGATACATGTGCCATTGGGAGAGAAGAAGTTTGCATTACGCAACGCAACCCGGAAAGGCCCGTGAGTAGGGCTCGTCAATTTCGCCTGGGGCTTCGGGGAGTGGGACCATGACGCTGTTCTACGGGGGTTATCGGGTTGGCGGCGCGGCAGTTATCGAAAATCCCTGTAGTCGGGCATTGTGCTATCGTTCCTGTGTTCTGTCAGGGCATTGCAAGCGAGACAACGTGGGGAAAAGACGATGAAAACATCGGCGGACTCCGGCGAGTATGCGTATGGGACGGAGCGATTCACCAAGTCCGCGTCGGAGGCGAAGGTATGAGCGGCATCCGGTTCGACATGGTGGAAGAGGCGATGCGTGTCGCCGGGGAGGCTGAGAGGGCGGGGCAGGATCTCCGTCTGCTCGGCGGGGTGGCGGTCAAGGTGCGGGCCAAGAACGGTCTGGAGCCGGCGTTCAGGCGCGAGTACGCGGACCTCGACTGGATCACGCCGAAAGGCACGTCCGCCGGGGCGCAGAAAGTCTTCGAGTCTCTTGGATATACGCCGCAGGTCCGCTTCAATGCTCTCTACGGCCAGGAGCGGTTGCTGTTCTTCGACGAGGAGCACGACCGGCAGGTGGATGTGCTCGTCGGGTCCTTCAGGATGTGTCACGAGATCCGGTTCGGAAAGAGGCTCGCCATCGAGCCCGTGACGATCCCGCTGGCGGAGCTGCTGCTCACCAAGCTCCAGATCATCCAGCTCAACGAAAAAGACGTGCGGGACGCCCTGGCGATACTGCACGATCATCCCGTCGAGGAGGGCGACGGCGATGCCGTGAACGGCGGCCGCATCGCGGAGTTGTGCGCGTCTGACTGGGGACTCTGGCGCACCATCACCGCCAACCTCGAAGCGCTGGGCGGGCATGCGGAGCGCTACGAGTTGCCCGGCGATGGGAAGGAACGCATCGCGGAGCGCGTCGGTAGTCTGCTCGGACGAATAGAGGAGGAGCCAAAGTCGTTCGGATGGAAGATGCGGGCCAAGATCGGGGACCGCAAGCGCTGGTACGACCTGCCCGAAGAAGTGGACGGAGGACCGTAGATGATCTCTCGATTTTTCAACCGTGAGCCCGAGACGCGCCTTTTCTTCGCGACCGATATTCACGGCTCGGAGACGTGCTGGCGCAAGTTCCTGAACTCTGGAAAGCACTACGAGGCCAAGGTCATGGTCCTCGGCGGCGACATGACCGGCAAGGCGCTCGTACCCATAGTCGAGGAGAGCGCTGGCCGCTGGTACGCGACCCTGCTCGAGAACCGGAGGGACTTCACCACCGAGGACGAGGTCAAGGAGTTCGAGGACTCGGTGCGGCGGCGCGGATACTATCCGTTCCGCACCGACCCGGAGGAGATGGCCGAGCTGGAGTCGAACGAGCAGCTCCGCCACGACCTCTTCCACAAGGAGATGCTCGGGGGGGTCGAGCGCTGGATGCGGATGGCCGACGAGAAGCTCGAAGGCACCGGCATCGAGTGCTTCGTCAGCCCCGGCAACGACGACCAGTTCGAGGTGGACGAGATCATCGCGAATGCCAAGCGCGTGAAGCTGGCCGAGGGCCGGGTGATGGAGTTCGGAGACTTCCAGATGGTCTCTACCGGCTGGGCAAACCGCACCCCGTGGGATACGTACCGGGAGGAGGACGAGCCGGACCTCGCCGCCCGCCTGAAGAAGATGACCTCGCAGGTGACCGCCGCGCCGGAGAAGACGATCTACAACTTCCATTGCCCGCCTTACCACTCCGGCCTGGATGAAGCTCCGGAGATAGACGCGGACATGCGGCCCAAGCACGGCGGGCGCTCGATCGTGCCCGTCGGCTCGACGGCGGTTCGGGAGGCGATAGAAGAAGGCCAGCCCGCCCTGGCGCTGCACGGGCACATCCACGAGGCGCGGGGCAACACCCGCATCGGGCGGACGCTGTGCATCAACCCCGGAAGCTCCTACGAGCAGGGCCAGCTACTCGGGGCCGTCGTGGACCTCGACGGCGGCAAGAAAGTCAAGCGGTTCGTACTCACCAGCGGATAAGGAGAGACAGATGGCGAGCAACAGTACGGCGGGTTCTAGTACGAGCGACCTGTTCCAGCGGAAGGCGACGGGTCTCCTAAAGGGATGGTCGGTGTGGGACGGCTTCATCTACGCGGCGTTCGCGATCAACCTGATCACGCTCGGCCTCTATATCTTCTCGTTCGCGCCGTTCATCCCGGACGGCTCCCTTATCTTCGCGAGAGTCCTCTCGGGTCTCTACCTGGTCTTCCAGGCCGTCACCTACGCCTCCCTCATAGCGGTGATGCCGCGCGCGGGTGGCGACTACGTGTGGATGAGCCGCGTGCTCGGCGGCGGCATAGGGTTCGTCCTCGCGGTAACGGGCTGGTGGTTCATACTCTGGCACTGGGTCCCGATCTACGCGAACATCCTCAACATCCAGGTCCTCGTGCCGCTGGCGACTATCGTGGGTCTCAAGGGCGTGGCCGATTTCTTCGTCTCGCCCGGCGGGGTCTTCACCGCCTCGATGATCGTCGCGGTCATCGCCTCGGTCCTCATAGCGCTCGGGATGCGCACCTACGCCCGCGTCCAGAAATTCTGTTTCTACGGGGGCGTGATAGGGCTGGCGATCATGCTCGTCTTGCTTCTCTTCCACTCCAAGGCCGACTTCATCTCGGCCTTCAACGCCAACGCGAAGGAGCTGTACGGCGCGAGCGGCGACGCCTACCAGCAGACGCTCAAGGCGGGCGCCGTGAAGGGCGCGAGCCCCGGCGGCTTCGTCTTCGGCCCGACGCTCTTCCTCATACCGATGATCGTCTTCTTCAACCTGTGGTCCAACTGGGGCGCGACCCTCTACGGCGAGGTGCGCGGGGCGTCGGACTTCCGCAAGAACATCTACGCGATGGGTGGCGCGCTCCTCGCCACATCCTTCGTCGCCGTCATAATGCTGCTCCTGTTCGCCAAAACCTTCGGCTGGGACTTCTACTACGCGGCCAGCAACGCCTACTGGTCGGGCGCGAAGGACGCGCCGGTCTCGGCCTGGCCCTATCCGGGTCTGTTCGCGGCGTTCTTCTTCGACAGCCCGATCCTGCAGTTCATCCTCGTCGCGCTGCTCTCGCTGTGGTTCTTCGGGTGGGTCGGCTCGGTCTTCCTCTCCTCTACGCGGGTCGTGTTCGCCACGGCGTTCGACCGGATACTTCCCGAGTGGGTCTCCAAGACCTCGCGCAACGGCGTGCCGTACGCGGCGCTGGCGCTCATGCTCATACCTTCCATCCCGATCAGCTACCTGTACGCCTTCGGTGAGAACTTCGCGACCTACACGCTGGACGCGACGCTCGTCATCGCGATGACCTTCCTGGGTTCGGCGATAGCGGCGGCGGTGTTGCCGTGGCGCAAGCCGGAGATCTACAACGCCTCGCCCATAGCACGCTACAACGTGCTCGGGGTGCCGCTCATAACCGCCTCCGCGGTGCTGTTCTCGGTGTTCCTGATCTTCTGCCTCTACCAGTGGCTCTCGGATCCCGTCTACGGCATCAACAACGGGCAGTCCTTGATCTACATGGTCGTCCTCTACGTCGTGGCGATAGTCATGTACGTGGCCTTCCGGCTCGTCCGGCGCGCCCAGGGCATGGACCTCAAGATGGTGTACGACGAGATCCCGGAGGAGTAGCTCCGCCAGCCAAAATGTGCTGTTTGGGGGATGCGATTTCCCCTGTTTGATGACATGATCCTGACCATGGGATCAAGGCATCGGACGGAGAATGAGCTATGGCGTTTTTATGGTCTGTGTCGCGTAAAAGCGGCGTAAACGTGGGCGAGACCTCGCCTTGCTCGCGGGCGGGTAGATCACCCTTCGGGACAGGACGTTCGAACCTTCTGCCCGCTACCGCGTGAAGACTCGCCTTGAGACCGAAGGTTAATCAGGGGGGAGAGACATGTTCCTATTTGCTCATTCGCACAAGCCCGTCCGTCCCCGCACCGGTCTCCGCAAGATGAGGATCCTGATGAGCAACGAGCCCCGTTCGTACCGGGAAAGCATCGCCTCTGTACTGCGGGATCTGCGTCCCAACGCCGAGGTGAAGATTGTGGAGCAGGAGGAGCTTGAGCGCTGGATCCTGCGGTTCGCTCCAGATCTGGCGATCTGTAACCAGGCCACGTACGCGGTACGGAGCAGGGTCCCCGTCTGGGTCGAACTCTATCCCGAGGGGAGGGCCGTGTCTACGATCAGCATCAAGGGACGGCGCGAGAGGTCGGACGGTATTGACCTCTCCCGCCTCCTGGAGATAGTAGACTTCGCAGAGGTTGTGGCGGACGCGCGAGAATAATTCACGAGCATTCATTCACGAATCATTTATTTACGGGTATTTAACAAATTAGCCCATTTGGTTGATGCCAGGGATATACTCACGCTCTAATCTACTGTCCGATGACAGCTAGAGACGAGATAGCCTTGATGATACGCACGAGCGGCGGATCTGGGACAAGCTTTTTCAGGACGCGGAGGATAGTGTCGTCTCGACCCCGGGCGAGACGCCATGGTACGGGTGATGAGGTTGAGTGAGTCTGTCCGGGCGCAGAGCCGGCTGGAGAAGGTAGCTTCGCAAGAGGATTCGTTCCACGGCGGACGTTTCGCGGCGGCTTTCGAGCAGGTGGCCGTGGGCATGGCCAAGCTGGGTCTGGATGGCGGGTTCCTCAGCGTCAACCGTAAGTTCTGCGAGATCGTCGGGTACTCCCGGAATGAGTTACTCGATAGCGTGGCCTATATGGAGATAGTCTGCCGGGAAGATCGTGACGACCATCGACAGGATTTCCGCACTCTGCTCGCCGATGGCGAGGACACTTGTTCGGTGGAGAGAAGGTGTGTCCGAAGTGGCGGAGAGGTCTTCTGGGCCAACATTACGGCGTCGCTCGTGCGCAACGACGAAGAACGCCCCGCTTTCTTCGTCATCGTGGTGGAGGATATCTCCGAGCGCAAGCGGGCCGAGGAGGCGCTAAAGGAGAGCGAGGAGCTCTACCGGGCGGTGATCGAGCAGGCCGCCGAGGGCATCTACCTCTTCGACCCGGAGGCGATGGAGATCCTGGAGTCAAACCGCGCGTTGCAGGAGATGCTCGGTTACTCCGCCGAAGAACTCCTGGGGATACCGGTGTACAGGCTGATAGTTGACGAGCGTAAGAGCATAAATGCCAACGCGCTGCGGGTGATACTCAACGACAGCTACTCCTTCGGCGAGCGGAAGTACCGGCGCAAGGACGGTTCTCTGGTAGATGTCGAGGTAAGTGGGACCAGGATCTTCTATGGCGGCAAGGAGGCGATCTACGCTGTTGTCCGCGATGTCACGGAGCGCAAGGAAGTGGAGGAGAACCTCCGCCAGAGCCTGAGCGTGCTGCTCGCTCTGCGGGAGGCGGGCCAGATACTAGGATCCACCCTGGAGCTGGAGGAGATCGGTTCCAGGCTGCTGGAGATCATGAAGAACGTCTCGAACCTCACTACGACAGTGATCAGCGTCCAGGAGGACAACGGGCAGTTGCGTATCTGGCGCTCGGTCGGCCTAGAAAGCCTGTGGAGCGGGGCGCGGTTCTTCCCGGCGGCGGAGGAGGCGCGCCGGGTAGCGATGGAGGAGGAAGAGCCCCGGCTGTTCAGGCTCAAACCGCCGGGCGCATCGAGAAGCAGTGTCATGGGCCTGTGTCTGCCGCTGCGGATGCGGGACCATGTCTTCGGCGTCCTTGAGGCTTACGGTCCCGACTCGCTGGCGGAGAGCGACACGATGGAGGTCTTGCGCAGCATCACCAATCAGGCTGCGAGCGCCCTGGAGAACGCCCGCCTGTACGGAGAGCTCGCGGAGCGCGAGCGCCGCCTGCAGGAGTTGATCGGCAAGCTGATCGTTGCTCAGGAGGAGGAGCGGCATCGCGTCGCGTACGAGGTGCACGATGGGCTGGCTCAGGTAGCGGTCGCCGCGCACCAGCACCTGCAAGCCTTCGCCGAACGGCATCCTCCCGAGATGGATCACGCCCGGGCGGATCTCCAGGTAGTGCTCAAGCTCGTGCGCCGCACGGTCTCCGACGCGCGACGTATCATCGCCAACCTGAGGCCGACGGTGCTGGACGACCTGGGGCTCGCGGCAGCCCTGGCGCTGGAAGTAGAGCAGATGGCCGATGAAGGCTACGAGGTTGAATACCACGAGGCTCTCGGGGGCGAGCGAATACCCGGACCAATAGAGATCGCTTTCTTCCGCGTCGCTCAGGAGTCACTGACCAACATGCGCAAGCATGCCCGGACCCGGTGGGCGAGGATCGACCTCGAACGCCGGGACCATCAGGCGCGGCTGGTCGTCAGGGATGCCGGCCGCGGGTTCGACCCGAGATCGGAGTTCGCCAGCAGCGGTCCGGGCGAGCGCGTAGGTCTGGCCGGGATGCGGGAGAGGATCGGATCTCTCGGCGGCAGGCTAGAGATCGACGCGAGACCCGGTGTCGGGACCTCGATAATCGCGACCGTCCCGCTGGAGGCCTGAGATGAGGCTCTTCGCGCACCGGGACCATGATGCGAACGGACCACCGGCATGGCCGTAGATCCCGTTCGCGCAAGATATTGGAGCACCAAAACCCTAATCTCCAGCCGAAGCAGCAATAGAAGGAGTCGCCTTGAGAAATACGAAGCTTCCCACCAGTAAATTGAGCACCGCCGCCCGCCTCATCATAGTCGACGATCATGATATGGCGCGCGAGGGACTGCGGGATATGCTGGCCGACGTCCCGGACATCGAGGTGATCGGCGAGGCATCCAACGGGAAGGAGGCGCTCGTACTCTGTTCGATGCTGCGGCCAGATCTCGCTCTCATGGACGTGAGGATGCCGGAGATGGATGGCCTGTTGGCGACCAGCAAGATAAAGCAGAGCCATCCCGAGATCAGCATCCTCATGGTGACCATGCACGAGAACCCCGAGTACCTATTCGAGGCGCTCAAGGCCGGCGCGGCGGGGTACGTGCTAAAGGACGCTTCCCGCCAGGAGGTCATCGACGCCGTGAGACAGGTGCGTCTCGGCGAGTCGCCGTTAGACCCGGACCTTGCGTCCCGGTTGCTGCGCAGGATCGCCGCCGAAAGCACGCCGGGACGCAGGCTCTCCGGCGGCGAGAACCGCCATCGGTTCGACAAGCTGACCCGTCGTGAGCTGGAGGTGCTCGGTCTGCTCAAGGAGGGTATGACCAACCGGCAGATCGCCGGCGTCCTCTTCGTGAGCCCGGGGACCGCCAAGAACCACGTGGAACACATAATTACGAAGCTGGGAGTCTCCGACCGTACACAGGCGGTGGTGAGGGCCCTCGAAATCGGTATTATCGACTTCAACTCCTGAATGAGCTACCGGCTATAAGCCGAGAAATATGCCGCTTGGCCGATGTAACCGTCGGCGTCCGCGCGCATCATAAACCTCGATGAGCACTCCTTTGATTGAAGGATGAGAAAGATTTTCGCACAGATTCAGGAGGGGGCCACGAACCAGGGTAAGGGCACGCTGGCCGTCTGTGGAGATCCAGTGGCCGGGAGAGCCCTGGTTCTTCTACTGCGTGGCGCAGATTACGACGTCAAGTTTCTCCCTCTCTCGGTCCTGGAAGAGCCGGGAATGCTGGAGGGGGTGCAGTTGCTGATCCTCGGGCTTACGCCGGGACTCAACGAGGAAGGGCGCGGCGCTTTGTTGAAGTTTCTCAGAAGCAGCCCGTTCGCAGCCTCGATGCCGACCCTGGAGTTGGTTGTGCCCGAAGGGGCTCAGAATGCGGAACCGCGGGACTCGCGCCTGGTGGTCCCCTGGCCTTGCAGCACGGAACAGTTGAAGGAGCGCATCGAGACCGCTCTACGGACCAGACTCTAGCTCCTCCTGACCGGATGCTTTACGGCGCGCTCGCAACGCGCTCGCAATAGCTACCCGGCCTCGCTGACCTCAGAGATACGGCCCGGAGATACGGCGCAACGGCGCGCGAACGTCTATCGGATGAGACCTCGCGCGCGCCCGCTTTCGCCCGCGCCGACAGTCGCGCTACGAGTCGCGCCACGAGGGGGATCGGGAAATGTGCCACCTGGCCGATGCTGCCGGATGACGCCCTATCTAACATCACATTAACAAATCCTTGACCCCAACCAGAAGGAAGTAGTAGCCGTGTCAAGCATCATGGAGGCCGGGATCAGGCAGTCGGCTCCGACACCGGGGTCTTATTCAGTGGCAGCGAGGAGCCAGCTCAAGAGAGCAGTAGGTCAGGCGGTAGTGGTACCCGCCCTGATCCTCTCCGACGTGGTGCTTGCGACTGCGGTCTGGGAGATAGTTTTCGCGGTTCAGCAGGTCTTCGGGCATGCTCAATTATCGATTGTATCGGTCGTGGGTTTCTTCCCTTACGTTGCTGCGTGGGTGGGACTCCGCGCGTTATCTGGTCTGTATCCCGGCTACGGGATGGGACAGATAGAGGAGTTGCGGCGGCAGACGCTGGCCCTGCTCACCACGCTGGCTATTACCGCGGTCTTCGCGCTCGCTTCTCAGGCTGAGGACGTGCTATCACGTCTGATGCTCTTCGGGTGTTCTCTCGGGCTGTTGCTGGTCGCACCCCTGGTGCGTTACGGCGTCAAGCACGTGCTGATGAGGACGGGCACCTGGGGGAAGCCGGTCGTGGTGCTCGGCGCTCACGAGGCGGGAGCCCGCATGTTGAGAGCCCTGCGGCGGGAGTGGCAACTCGGTCTCAAGCCCGTCGGTGTCTTCGATAACCACCGAGTCCCGGCGGGGGGCGAGATCGAGGGTATCCCTTACGGCGGAACCCTGACCGACGCCCTGTCCGCGGCCGGACAGCTAGGTATAGAGACGGCCATCTTCGCGATGCCCTACACGCGGCGCGAGAGCCTGGCGAAGCTCGT
>DASSMB010000209.1:0-5172 GCA_035689095.1 Rubrobacteraceae bacterium
CTGCAGGTCTCTATATATGACCTGTGGGTGTTGGGACCGACGGGGAAGGACACGGTAAGTTTACAGACGTGCATCAACCCGCCGGCATATGATGTGCGGCTGATAGTTAGGGGAGACCTCACCAGCATAGACCCCGCCTGAGAGTAAGAACCCGAAAGCTAAACGTCCGAGCGTCCCTTCCAGGGGCGCTCTTCTTTTGTAACTCCCTACTCCAACGGTCAGACAGCTACAGCAACGGCCATCTCGCGCATGAGGCAGCGCCCTGTCCGTCTACTTTTTTACTTTTGCTCGTACATCGCGTTTACCGAGGAGCGCCACTTCAACAAGGCGTCGCGGCGGGCTTCGAGGTCTTTCTTGCGCGAGTCGGCGAGGTTGGTTTTCTCCAGGGGGTCTTTTTCGAGGTCGAATAGCTGTTCCGGGCGGTTTCCATAGTGGTAGATGTACTTCTCGTTGCCGTGGGTGCTGGCGAGGCAGCGTTTGTCGTACCAGCAGTTGAACATCAGGGTGCGGTCTTCGGGAAGGTCAAGGAGCGAGTAGCCAGGGTAATCGCCGCCTTCGACTCTGTAGTTCAGGAGGTCGAAGATGGTCGGCAGGATGTCTAGCTGGTTGGCGAGCCCATCCACGCGCTCGCCGCTCTGCCAGCGTTCGGGGTCGTGGACTATCAGGGGGATCTGTAATCCCTCCTCGTAGATCACGTTGTCGTGCTGGTAGCGGCCGTGCTCTCCGAAACCCTCGCCGTGGTCGCCGTAGATAATAAAGATGGTGTCGTCGTAGAGGCCCAGTTTCTTGTACTGGTCGAAGAGGTTCTTGAGGAAGAAGTCCACATAGCGGATGCAGTTGAGGTAGCGGTTCAGCTTCTCCTTCTCGGTGAAGTCCACCACTCCGTAGCGGTCGGGGTTTATGTAGTGAGAGTGAGGAGCGACTGTCTTGTAGGTGGCGAGGAAGGAGGTTTTGCCGTTCTGTTCGAGCCACTGGCGGCTGGGATCCAGCATCATGTTCTCCTCGCGGCCGAAGGCGACCCGCTCGAAACCGTCCGGGTCCATGTCCTCCAGCGAGTAGAACTCATCGTAGCCGAAGTTCTCGACGAGCTGTGTGCGACCCTCGAAGTTGCCCGCGCCGTTCTGGAACCACACGCTCTTGTAGCCCTGCTCTCCGAGTAGCTTCGGCAGGCATTGGAACGGCAGGTTGTCCGGCTGGGACTCCGTGATCTTGCGTACCAGGTGCGGCTCCCGGCCGCACTCGCTCGCCACGAGCGCCTTGGTGGTGTGCGGCACAACCGTATATGCTCGCTTGGCGAGCAGGCTCTTCTTCGAGAGCTCGTCCAGGAACGGCATGGTGGCGAGGTCCGGGTTGTAGGGCGTGACGGAGCGGGCGCGGGTCGCCTCCAGCACGATCAAGACCACGTTCCGCTTCCTGGTCTCCGGCGTCTTCTCCAGCCTCGTCTCGGCTGGCAAACCCCCGTCCGCCACCCGCGCCTGCGCCGGGTTGCCGGCATGGCTCTCTCCGCGCGAGGATTGATCTCCCCCGCACCCCGTGAGCAACACTGTCAGCAGGAGGCACGCGAAGAGGACAACATATCCTCCTGGCCGCCACTCGTGCACCCTGTCCTCCAATTCGCGTTTGCCGGGAACCATGATAGTGCTCCTTCGCGCCGTCCGTCCACCGGCGGCCGTCTTGCGGGATCTGTTACAGTTCCGGGATGGATGGATATGCGGAGGTGTGGACGAAGTTCGTCACCGAGCGACGTCTGGAATTCGGCGGACACACGGACCCGGCCTGGACGAACGGACACGCCCTCTCTGCTTCGCTGATGGTACCGGTGGACGCACCGAGCCTGCACGAGCGCCTGGAGCCGATGCGGGACGCTCTGCGGCCCTTTCCGTTCGTCTCGCTGCACCCGGACCACTTCATGCACATAACGCTCTTCCTACTCGGGTTCGTGGTCCCCGAACCGGGCGAAGACGACGAGGTCTCGCCGGAACGTCTGGCGGAGATAGAGGCCGCGTCCCGGCGGGCTCTCGCGGACATCCCGACGTTCGAGGTGGAACTCGCCAACCTCAACGCTTTCCCGGCCGCCGCGTTCGTCGAGGTCCACGACGGCGGGATGCTCGAGCGGGTACGCGAGGCGCTGCGCGGCGAGTGCGGTCTCCGGGAGCCGCCCGGACCGCCGCACCTGACGCTCGCCTACTTCCAGCCCTCGCGTGAAATGCGTGCCCCGGCGGACCTCATCTCCGCGCTGGAGAAGTTCCGCGACTGGCCGGTGGGAGAAGTAGTGGTCGGCGAGGTGGAGCTAACGCTGCTGGATCTACACCAGGACTACCCGGAGCCGAAGCCGCTGGCCCGGATACCGCTCGCGGAGCCGGCGGGCGCCAGTTCGGCGCTCACGTAACCGTCCGGCGCAGGGCGCGCAGGACCTTCGGCGTGAGGAGCCAGTGAAGCCTGCCGGCGCCAGGCTGCGGAGCGCCATCGAAGGTGATTCGGATTGCTCCACCTTTTTTGATCTTTATATCCGCGCCCCCGGCGTCGCCCGTGAGTAGGTAGACCGCGAGCTCGTGAAGACCGGGCCGGTGGCCTACAAGGACCACGGACTCCGCCTCCGAGTAGGTCTGTAGGGCCAGCGCGACCTTCTCGGGCGGCACCTCGGGCTCCAGGGCCGGGAAGGATTTTGGTTCCGGCCACCCTTCGAGCTCCGCCAGGATCTCCGCCGTGCGCCAAGCGCGGGAGTAAGGACTGCTCAGGAGCGCCCGCACCTCCGGGACTATCTGCTCCACCCCGCGAGCCGCCTCCCGGAAATCCTCCTCGCCCCGCGGCGTGAGCGGCCGCTCCGCGTCGTCCGGCCAGCGCTCCGAGTCGCGCTCGTAGGCTACGGCGTGGCGCACCAGGTAGAGATCCAACCTTCCCCCTCAGCTCGTCTTTTCGTCTTCGGACGGACGCAGATTATCCATTACCGTACGCAGCTTTTTCCAGGGTTTGCCCTTTATGCCTTTGTAGGTCTTCGGGAACTGCGCTCGAAGCTCCGCCTTTTGCAGCGCGTAGCGGTGTGCGATCCCGCCCATCACGAAGACCGTGCGAGGCGATAACCTGCGCCGCCCCGCGCGGGCGTCGCTCAACTCCCGCAGGTGATCGATGGCTACCTCGGCGTCCTGATGGTCTCCCAGCACGTCCTGCAATTTCTTGAGCGGCGACACGAGGTCCCCGGCCGCATCGCCATAGACGCCGGAGAGGAACTCCAGGGCGTAGCGCAGGCGCTTGCCCTTCTTCCGCAGGTCGTGGTAATCAGCGGCGGACGACTCCTCAGAGATACGGTCCCCGGCCTTGCGGACCTTGCGGTACCTCTTGCGTACGAGGTCCGGCGCGACGGCGAGCACCGGCCGTCCCGCGGCCTTCGAGCGCGGCGACGGGCCGCGCCTCAGTAAGAGTTCGAGCGACTCGACCAGCCGAGCGTAGCGCCGGGAATCGAGGGCGCGGATCATCGCCCGGCGCGCCTTCTCGTGGCGATCTTCGAGGACGCCGCGGAGCTCTCCGAGCGGCTCCCGGTCTTCGGGTTCGGCCCCGGCGAGCCACTCCTCCAGTTGCTCCAGTTGCACGTCCAGATCTCGCACCTCTCCGAGAGCGGTGGCGATCCACTTTACCTCCGCCTCCATGCCCCGCAGGCGCACCGGCAGCGCCTCGTCGAAGACCTTGACCGCCGCCCGCAGCCTCCTCGATGCGACCCGCATGTCGTGCAACTCCTCCGGGTCCTCCCCGATCCTCGTGCCCGGCTCGTGGGCCAGGAACTCGACGAACTGCTCGCGCATGACGGCGAAGGCGACCTGGCCGACGGTTAGCGACTCATCCACGGCGGTGGAGCCGAGATCCAACGCCCCCGGCGGCGTGAGATTATGGGCGAAGACCGCCGCCTCGTACTTGGATGCCCGCGCGGGCGAGAGCCTGCAACCCTCGCGCAACTCTCCCACGAACGATTCAAGGCTCTCCCGCACCCCGTCCACCGCCTCCGGCTCCGTCTCCGGCTGCATCTCGACCTCGACCCGCCGCAGCATAACGGGCTCCGCACCGTCCTCCAACGGTATCTCCGAGGTGTCGAGCACCACCTCCCCCACACCCTCGCCGTACAGCGAGATGGCGTAGGCGGCGCGGCGGGTCTTTATGGAGAAGAGAGGCGCCAGAGACACCGACCCGGCGAGCGCGCGCAACCGGACACCCACGGGACCGGGTGCCGCCAGCAGGTCGTCAGCCCCGGCGCCCGAGACGGGCTCCGAGATCTCACGCCGCCGCCTGACACCGTCTTCCCCCGCATCGAGCGACTTCATCGTCGCCTCGAAGCCCCCGCCGGCGCCCGTCTTCTGACGGACCCGAAGGGCGTAACCGGCGCGGTAGAGTCTCCAGTCCCCGGTGTCGAAGTAGGTGTCGGTCAGGTCACGGGTCTCGTTCGCGGCAACCGCCGGACCGTCCCAGTGAGAGCGGCTCTCCAGCCAGCGAGCCACCGGACGCACGTCCAGGGCGTCGAACTGCCACTCGACCTCGTGATGGTCCGAAACCCGCTCTCGCACGCCCGTCGAAAACCTCCGTCTGACCCGGTCCCTGATGGTCCCGGAAAGGTCGTTATCGTAGCAGTTGTGTCTATCCTGGTCAATCTTCCACGTGGCCCAGCTTATGCATGGCCGCGGTCCATCATGTGCAGATAGCGGGCGGTTCCAGACGGTACGATTTGAAAGGGGCTCCGGCGGTCTATATATTCGCGGAGTACGAGAGGGAGGTGCGAGCGTGGCCGAATTGACCATCTCTTACTGGGAGGTCCTGATCCGGCTCCTTGCGACGGTGGTGTTGTGCGGGGCGATCGGGTTCGAGCGCGAGACCCGCGACCAGTCTGCGGGGTTCCGCACGCACATCCTGCTCGGGCTCGGAGCCGCGCTCTTCACGCTGGTCTCGTCCTACGGGTTCGAGGCTTTCACGCGGGCGGCGCTGGAGTCGGGCGGGCGCGGCATACAGTTCGACCCGACCAGAATAGCCGCCCAGGTCGTCACGGGCATCGGTTTCCTGGGTGCGGGCGCGATCATCCGCCAGGGGATAGACGTTCGGGGGCTCACCACGGCGGCGAGCCTCTGGGCCGCCGCAGCGATAGGCATGGCTTCCGGCGCCGGGTACTATTTCGGCGCCGCGGCCACAACCGTC
>DASSMB010000210.1:0-15086 GCA_035689095.1 Rubrobacteraceae bacterium
GCATCTCGACACCGCCGCCCGCGCCGTAGGTATTGACGAACACCTGGCCGGACCGGATCTCCCGGGCCAGCCAGTGCGCTTTCCCGACGTCCCGCGTCCAGACCGCGGCCACGAGGCCGTACTCCGTGTTGTTGGCTATCTGCGCCGCCTCTTCCAAATCGTCGAAGGACGACGCGACCAGCACGGGACCGAAGACCTCCTCCTGGGCCAGCCTGTCTCCGGGCGAGACGCCGCCGAACAGGGTGGGCTCGAAGAAGAAGCCCCCTCTCAGCCGGTCGTCGCGCGGGGTGTCGCCGCCAGCGAGCAGCTCCGCCTCGTCCTTGCCCGCCTGGACGTAGCTGTTCACGCGTTCCAGTTGCTCCCTGGAGATGATCGGCCCGAGGTCGGGGTCTTCGAGGCCCGGTCCGATCTTGATCTCCCCGAACCTCTTCGCGACGGCTTCGACGACTTGATCTTGCACCCTTCCCTCAACCAGCAGCCGCGAGCCGGCGGCGCAGGTCTGTCCGGCGTTCTGGATGATCGAGTTAACTATGACCGGGACCGCGCTCTCGATGTCCGCGTCGGCGAAGACGACGTTCGGGGACTTGCCGCCGAGCTCCAGCGTCACCGGGATGACGTTGTCGGCGGCGGCCTTGCTGACGAGCTGGCCCACCTCGACCGAGCCCGTGAAGGCCACGTGGTCTATGCCCGTGTGCGCGGCGAGCGGCGCTCCCGCCTCTTCACCGAATCCGGGCACGATGTTGAGGGCGCCGGGCGGCAGGCCCGCCTCCAGCGCCAGCTCGCCGAGCTTTATCGGGGTGAGCGGCGCTTCCTCGGCGGGCTTCATCACGCAGCAGTTGCCCACCGCCAGCGCCGGGGCCACCGAGCGGCAGCCGATCTGGATCGGGTAGTTCCACGGGATGATGTGCGCCGTCACCCCGAATGGCTCGCGCAGCGTGTACACGAATGTGTCCGCCATCGCCGGTATCGTGTCGCCGTAGAACGACTCGATCGTGTTGGCGTAGAACTCGAAGTAGCGCGCCGCCACCGTCGCGTCGGCCTTCGCCTGTTTCAAGGGCTTGCCGGTGTCCAGGCTCTCCATCCGCGCCAGCTCCTCGTGGTCGCGGCGCAGCAACTCGGAGATCTTGTGGAGAATCCTGGCTCGTTCAGCCGGGGTGGTGCGCCGCCACGTGCTTTCGTGCGCCTCGCGCGCCGCCGCGACCGCCTGGTCTATCTCGGCTTCTCCGCACCGAGCGACCTCCGCGAACGGCTCGCCCGTCGACGGATCGAGGACCTCGAACGTTCGGCTTCCATTAACCTTCTCACCGCCGATGATGGCGGGGTAGCTCTCTACCTGTACCGGGCTCATCTGCTCCTCCTGTCGTTGTTTCTGCCGGTTCTTTCTCTCACTCTTTGTCAGATCAGGGCCGGCCGGGCGGCGGCACGTAGCCTGAAAGGGCTTCGATCCGCTCCATCCACGCCCGCACCCCAGGGAACCCTTCGAGGTCGTAGCCGCCCTCGTGGCAGACGCGCGGGTACACGTAGAGCGCGACGTCGGCGGTAGTCGGAACGTCCCCGACGAAGAACTCGCGGTCCGCGAGGTGCCGCTCCATCACCCCGAGCGCCCGGTAGCCCTGCTCGAAGAACTCCTCCAGTTGGGCCTCTCTCGCCTCCGTCATCTCTACCTCCCACATGCGCCAGAGGCGGGGACGTGAGAGGTAGAGCAGGAGGCTGTACTGCTCGAAGAACATCCAGCGCATCACCTGCGCCCGCTCAAGCCGGTCGTCGGGCAGGTACGGCGTTCCCTCGGCGAAGTAGAGCATGATCGCGCCGGATTCAGGGAGCATTGTCCCGTCGTCCAACTCCAGCGCCGGCACCTTGCCGTCCGGGTTGACGTTCTTCAGGAACTCCGGGGTGTGCGTCTCTCCGCCCTTGGTGTTGTAGTCCACCACCTCGCATTCCTCGCCCAGCAACCCCAGGAGCAGCCGTACCTTGTATCCGTTCCCCGACATCGGGGCGGAGTGCAAACGCATCGAGTCCCACCTCTCTCCGTAGCGCACAGTCTAAGTCTTCTTCATTTTGCCCCGACCGCCGATCACCCGCAACGCAAAGGGAGCGATGTAACCCCAGCGCAACCTGTCCTGGATCTTCGGCGAGCGCCGGTTATCGCCGCGCCGTCCGGCGCCATCGCGCGCGGCCCTCCGTGTAAAGGTCGCCGCCGTGCAGGTCATTGACGACGATAACCGGGAAGTCCTCGACCACGAGCCTGCGTATCGCCTCGGCCCCGAGGTCCTCGTACGCGACGACCTCCGCCTCCTTCACGCAGTCGGCGAGCAGGGCGGCCGTCCCCTCGATAGCCCCGAAGTAGACGCAGCCATGCTCTCTCATAGATTCGCGGACCGCCTGGGAGCGCACCCCCTTGCCGACCATGCCCTTCAGGCCGCGTTCGATCAGGAGCGGCGAGTAAGGGTCCATGCGGGACGCGGTGGTCGGACCGGCGGGGCCGATCGGATGTCCCGGACGCGCTGGCGCCGGGCCGGTGAAGTACACGATCTGCCCGTCCGGGTCGAACGGGAGCTCCTCTCCTCTCTCTATGGCCTCCTTTATCCGGGCGTGCGCCGCGTCGCGGGCCGTGTACAAAACGCCCCCGAGCAGCACCACGTCGCCGGTCTTGAGCGACTCGTTGCCTTCTCTCGTCAGCGGAGCTTCAAGACGTATCTCCCCGGCCATCCGCTACAGCTCCCTGGAGGCGGTGCGGTGGGAGTGGCAGTCCAGGTTCACGGCAACCGGGAAGGCCGCGATGTGCGTCGGGAAGCTCTCGATGTGGACGCACAGGGCGGTCTGAGTGCCGCCGTATCCAGCGGGGCCGATGCCGGTCGCGTTGATCTCGTCCAGTATCTCCCGCTCAAGCTGCGCCAGCTTCGGGTCCGGGCTCGGCTCCCCGGAGGGTCGGGTCAGGGCCTTCTTCGCCAGCATCGCCGCCTTCTCGAACGGTCCCCCGATGCCGACCCCGACGGTAACGGGCGGGCTCGCGTTCGGACCGGCCTTCTCGATGGTCTCGACGATGAAGTCCTTCATCGCCTCGACGCCCTCCGCGGGGGTGAGCATCTTCAGCGCGCTCATGTTGTCGCAGCCCGCGCCCTTTACGAGCATCGTCAGCTTGAACCCGTCGCCGGGGACCGGGTCGTAGTAGACGATGGCCGGTGTGTTGTCGCCGGTGTTGACCCGGTCAACCGGGCTGCGGACGATGGACTTCCGCAGATATCCCTCCTCGTAGCCGCGCCGGACGCCCTCGTCTATGGCGGCGGAGATCTCCCCTCCCGCGATGCGGACCTCACTCCCCATCTCGACGAAGAAGACCGCGTATCCGGTGTCCTGGCAGAAGGCGACGCAGCGCTCGCGGGCGACCTCGGCGTTCTGCAGCAGCCTCTCCAGGACCTCCCGGCCGTGCGGCGACTCCTCATCCCCGAGGGCGCGCCGCATCGCCGCCAGGTGGCTCTGCGGCAACTCCGTATTGGCCTCGATGCACAGGTCCCGGACAGTCTCGACTAGTGTTTCGGCGCTTATCTCTCGCAAGTCTCCTCCTCATCCCTAGCTGATACTTACTATATTCCCCTTCCGCCGTCCACGGGAAGGACCGTGCCCGTTATGAACTCCGAGTCGTCGGAGGCCAGGTAAAGAGCCGCCGCGGCCACGTCCTCCGGCCGGGCGAGCCTTCCCAGGGGGATGGAGGAGATGAACGCCGCCCGTCCCTCTTCCGGGTCCCGGTCCCCGATAAACGAACCGAGCATCGGCGTGTCGGTGGCGACCGGGGCCAGGCAGTTGACCCGGATGCCGTCCTCGGCCAACTCCAGGGCGAGCGTCCGCGCGAGGTGAATGGCCGCCGCCTTGGACGCCGCGTAGGCCGTGAAGCCGGGCCGGGTCCGTATCCCCATGACGGACGCGGTGACGATGATCGATCCTCCACCCTCCCTGAGCGCCGGTATCGCCGCCTGGGAGCACAGGAAAACTCCCTTGACGTTTACCGCCAGCGCCCGGTCGAAGTCCTCCTCCGTGGTCTCCTCGCCAGGACGGGGCTTGTTGGTGAAACCCGCGTTGTTGAACAGGATGTCGAGGCCGCCGTAATGCTCGACCGCCGCCCGGACCATCGCCCGGGCGTCCTCCGCCCGCGTCACGTCGCAGCGGACATGTACCGCCTCGCCGCCTCGCGACGAGATTCCCCGCGCAACCTCCTCCGCCCTGTCAGCGTCCAGGTCGGCTACCACCACCCGCGCCCCCTCGGCCGCGAACCTCTCCACGGAGGCGCGCCCGATCCCCGACGCCGCCCCTGTTACTATGGCGACTTTCCCTTCCAGTCTCCCATCACGAACTGTCACCCTCGCCCCTTTCACTCTCACGTACGGCCAGGTCCAATACGGTACCGCCGGCGGCACCTGGCATCAATTTAAACCTATCCAGCACCCTCCGGCATCTATTCGGCTTATACAACAGCTCCAATCAGCCGCTCGCGCTACGAGACGCCGAAGATCAGTAGCAGGACCGTCAGGGAGATCAGGCTTAGAAACGTAGAGACGGCCACGACGCCGCTCACGAGCCGGGGCCGCACGTCGAACTCGATGGCGAGTATCATCATGTTCACCGCGGTCGGCATGCTCGCCAGTATCACGGCCAGCTTCGTCGAGAGCCCGTCCATCTGAAGGAGGTAGGCGAGAGCCAGCGCGAGAGGGATGGAGACGACGAGCCTCATGACCGTCGCCAGCGCGATCTCCCGCCTCTGGGTCGTCTTGTTTGACTCGGCGAGCTGCAACCCCAGGACGATCAGGAGCACCGGCACGGTTGCGTCGCCCATCAGCGCAACGCCCCGGAACAGGTCGTTCAGGATGCCGCCGGAGGAGGCGTCTAACTGTATCCCCGTCCAACGCACCGCGAGTGCCGCCAGCACCGCGTAGACCTGGGGCATCCGAAAGAGGCGCTTGAACCCGTCGAGCCAGTCTCCGTGTCCCGCCCCGGCAATGTATACCGCCACAGTCTGCGCCAGGACGGCCTGAACGACGAAGAAGAGCACCGCGCGCCGCAGTCCCTCCTCTCCGAAGGCGAACTGGGCCAGGGGAAGCCCGTAGTTGCCCGCGTTCATGAACATCACGCACAACAGCAGCGCGGAAGTGGTCATGGCATCGAGCCGCAGCGTCCGGCTCATCGTCCAGGTCAGGACGCCCATCACCAGGACGAACAGGACCATGAAGGCGGTTATCCGCAGCGTCTCGTCGGCCGCGAGGCGGACCCGCGTCAGGGAGGTAAAGATCAGGGCCGGACTCAGCAGGTAGATGCTGACCCGGTTTATGGACTGCACGTCCAGGTCGAACCTGCGCCGGAGCAGGTAACCGAGGCCCACGACGACCAGGATAGGCAACAGCACCTTTGCGAAGACGGCAAGCACCATAGTAGCCCTATATCCTACAGATGTCGCGCCGCTCTACCCACCGCCCTGCGGACCTATTGCCGGCGGGCCAGGTAGACGCCGATGAGAAGGACGGCTCCGCCGATAATCTTGTTGATGCCAAAGGTATCGCTAAAGAACACGATCTCCGAGACCACGCCGACCACCGTGATGAGGTACTGGTAGACGAGTACCCGGTTGGCCCAGATACGGCTCTTCCCTCTGCCAACCCGCGAAGGGGAACGCCGCGGCGAAGGCGGCCGAGTAGGCTACGGCCAGCACGGTTCCGTCCCGACGCCGTCCCGCCCGAGGCCGAGCAGGTACGGTGAAGAGAGGAGTAGCAGGAACGGCGCGCTGAACAGAACCGGGTACGTCGCCACCGCCGCGCTCTTCCCCTGGTGCGCGGACAGATTCTTCGATCCGCGCCCGCCCGACGCACGGAGGACCGTAAGGCTTGAGTATCCATACGGCGTGTAGAACTGGAGCGACTCGGTGCCCGAGCTGGTGCGCGGTCCTTACGTCCGCGTAGATGAGGTCTGCTCCTTAGGCAAACGCGCGGAGGATTTCGTCGTCGTGCCCTTCCCCATCCAGGAGATGCAGCTCCTCCGTCACTGTACGCCCGCCGGCGCCGTCCACTTCGTGCGCGCCTACTCGGCCTGTGAGTGGGAGAAGGTCCGCCGAATCAGGGCGCACGAGATCGCGGTCGAAGTCCTCGACCCGGGCAGCGCCAAGCAGGTCTCGGGAACCGGGATACGGGAGGCGCTCCGCGATGGATCCCCTCTGGAGCATCTCGTGCCCACCGGGTCCGTGGGCGCGAAATAGTGGGCGCTTATGGAATCTCTCGATTAGCCGGCGAAGATGTCCGCCTACCGGCTCTCTAACTGACAGAGAGAATCGGCTGCGATCCGGGCCAGCAACTCGACGCCGATTTGCAGGGCGGATTCTTCTATGTCGAAACGCGAGTCGTGCAGACGCTTCTTCTCCCGGTCATCGGATCTGGCCGTACCGAGCCGGAAATAGGCGCCGGGGTACTTCAGCAAGAAGCGTCCGAAGTCCTCTCCTCCCAGGGACGGTTCGATCTCCGGCGTCGCATCGTCCCCCAACAGATCTCGCGCCGTCTCGGCCACGCGCTCCGCCCATACCGGGTCGTTTATCGCGGCCGGATAGCCGTCCCGGTACTGGATGCGGGCCGTAGCTCCCATCGCCTCGGTGACTCCGGTAACTATGGAGTGGAAGCGGTCCTTGACCGTCTCCTTGGTCTCCGGCCGGAAGGTACGGACGGTCCCTTCGAGCGTCACCCTATCCGCTATGGCGTTGTAGCGGGTGCCGCCCCGGATCTTCCCGATTGTCAAAACCGCCGATTCCAGCGGATTTACCTCCCGGCTGACGACGGTCTGGAGCGCGTTTATCACCTGGTTGGCGACCACGATGGCGTCCGTGGTCTGGTGCGGTTTGCTCGCGTGCCCCCCCACACCCTCTATCGTCACCTTGAAGCGGTCCGAGGCTCCGGTCATCGCACCCCGGCGGACGCCGATCCGGCCAACCGGCAGCTCCGGCCACACGTGCTGGGCGAAGATGACGTCGGGCCGGTGCTCCCGAAATACTCCGTCCTTCATCATCGGGCGCGCCCCGCCCGTGGGCGACGCCTCCTCGGCGGGCTGGAAGACGAGCAGCACCCGCCCCGGCAGCTCTTCTTTCGACTCGTTTAACAACCACGCCGCACCCACGAGCATCGCCGTATGAGCGTCGTGCCCGCAGGCGTGCATCACCCCTTCATTCTTCGAGACGAAGTCGTGGCCGTTCTCTTCGTGTATGGGCAGCGCGTCGATGTCGGCGCGCAACGCCACCGTTCCTCCGGGCTTGCCTCCCTCGATCAAGCCCAGCACCCCCGTCCCGGCATAGCCCGTGGTGAAAGGGATGCCGCGCTCCTCCAGCTTCTGCTGTACCGTGCGCGAGGTGGCGCGCTCCTCCCCGCTCAGTTCCGGGTGCTGGTGGAGATGTCGCCTTAGAGAGACGATCTCCTCCATGTACGGAGCGCTCTTTTCCAAGGCCGCCCTCACGCCTTCAGATGTCCGCGACGCGGAGCAAGCTCGCTTCTTCGATCCTCCGGGCGTCGCCAACCCGGCGAAAAGCCGGAAACGGGAAGAGCTACCGCAGGATCTGTCAACAACAGCCGGCCAACTCTCCCCGTGATCTCCGCTACCTCTCCGCCTCGCCCGAGACCCGCTGCGGGGACTCGGGCTGCTCGTCCTCGCGGCTCTCGTCGCGCAGCTTCCGCAGGACACCGCCCGCGAGCAAGATGTCGCGCTCGCGCCTGGAGAACTCGGCGAGCAGCGTAACCTCGCCACCCTCGCCCTTCAGCGGCACCTCCGTGTCGCCGCTCTCCAGGTGCGACCGGATCTCCGGTAACTCCCACTTCTGGCCTTGCTCAAACTTATCGTAGTCGTCCTCGTCCTTGAAGCGCAAAGCCAGGATGCCCTGGGAGATCAAGTTCCGCCGGTGTATCCGCGCGAAGCTCTTGGCTATAACCGCCCGGATGCCGAGGTGCAGCGGAGCGAGCGCGGCGTGCTCCCGGCTCGAACCCTGCCCGTAGTTGTGCCCGCCGACGATGAACCCCGGCGCCATCTCCTGCGCCTTCTTGTGGTAGTCGGGGTCGAAGCGGCGGAAGGTGAACCTGGCTATCTCCGGCACGTTCGAGCGGAACGACATCACCTCGACCCCATCCGGCGCAAGGTCGCCGGTCGATATGTCGTCCTCGACCACGATGGTGACGGCGCATTCGAGCGAGTCGGGAAGTTCCGGAGCCTCGGGCGGCGGCTTGATGTTCGGTCCGCGCGGTATCTCGATGCCGGAAGCTTCCTCCTCTGGAGCGGGAGCCAGTATCTGCCGGTCGTCCACCGCGGGATTCGCCGGGGCCTCCGGCAACTCCGGATAGTCGCCGAGCTCACGCGGGTCGGTGATGACGCCGCGCAGGGCCGTAGCCACCGCCGTCGTCGGGCTCGACAGGTAGACCCGGTCCGTCATCGTCCCGGAGCGTCCGGGGAAGTTACGGTTGAACGTCCTGACGCTCACGGAATCCGAGGGCGGAGCCTGCCCCATCCCGACGCACGGTCCGCACGCGGGCTCCAACATGCGCGCCCCCGCGCGCACGAGGTCCGAGTAGACACCCGTCTGGGCGATGGAGTCCAGGATCTGACGGCTCCCCGGCGTGACCGTAAGCACGAGCCCCGGATACACCGTCTCGTCCCTCAAGACCGCAGCCGCTATCGCCAGGTCCTCGAAGCCGGAGTTGACGGAGCTTCCCAGGCAGACCTGCGCCGCCTTGGTGCCCGCGACCTCCGAGACAGGGACGACGTTACCGGGCGAGTGCGGCTGCGCGATCAGGGGCTCCAGCTTGTCGAGCTCGATGTGCTCGTACTCGTCGTAGTCCGCTCCCTCGTCGGCGGCCAGCTCCCGAAAGTCGTC
The DNA here is from genome assembly GCA_035689095.1 of Rubrobacteraceae bacterium. Lineage (GTDB taxonomy): Bacteria > Actinomycetota > Rubrobacteria > Rubrobacterales > Rubrobacteraceae > JACDDK01. Next base: position 8,882 of record DASSMB010000210.1, read on the forward strand.
TGTACGCTGCTGGGCTTCGAGCCACTCGCGGGTGCGCTCGTCGGATGGGAAGACGCCGGTCGTGGCGCCGAGCTCGGCGATCATGTTGCAGATGGTGGTGCGGCCCGTCACGTCTATGCTCTCTACGCCCTCTCCGTAGAACTCGAAGATACGCCCGAGACCGCCGCGCACGCCGCGCCGCCTGAGCAGTTCCAGGATCACGTCCTTCGGCGTCACCCAGTCCTTGAGCTTCCCGGTCAACTCGACCCCGACGACCTTCGGGACCTCTATCTCGAAGGGCTGCCCGGCCATGACGAGCGCCACGTCGAGCCCGCCGGCCCCGATGGCGATGGAGCCGAGAGCGCCCGAGGAGGTGGTGTGAGAGTCAGCCCCGACGAGGGTCGCTCCGGGCCGGGCGAACCGCTCGACGTGCAGGTAGTGGCAGATGCCGTTACCCGGACGGGAGTAATAGACGCCGTACTTCGCGGCGAACGCCTGCAGGAAGCGATGGTCGTCCGGGTTCTTGAAGTCTAGCTGGATGATATTGTGGTCCACGTACTGGACGGCGAGGTCCACCCGCGCCCTGTCCACACCCATCCGCTCGAACTGGAGCGAGGCCATCGTGCCGGTCGCGTCCTGAAGCAGTGTCTGATCTATCCGCAGGCCCACCTCCTCGCCGGGCTCGTAATCGCCGTGGACCATGTGCTCCTTGAATATCTTCGTGACCAGATTCTCGGCCATCGCGCTACCCCTTGCTGGTTTCCCTACCACCTGCCTTCATGCTACACCATCACTCCCAAGGGAGCCCCCTACTTCGGCCGCCTCTGAGAGAATTCTCCACTCTATTCTCGCTCTCTTGAGGGCCTCTGGATCTCGATGCGCCATGACGGTTCGGACAGCGGTGCGGAGGGCCCGGATCTAACCGGACTGATAACCCGTAAGCGCTTCGGTCAGCGTCGCCCACACTCTCTCGGGCTCCCGCGTGCCCAGATGGGTCATGTGACCGCAAGCCTCGTATCCCCACGTCCACAGGTCCTCTACCCCGGCGGACCGGGCGGCCTGAACGGCGGCGTGGAGATCGTCCCCATCCTCCGGACCGAGACCGAAGCCCTGGATCCAGACCTGGGCGCTGACACCGTGCTCCGCTCCCAGGTCTCGCACCCGGCTCGCGAAGCCGCCGACGAAGTCGCGGGCGGGATGTCCAAAGGTCTTCCAGTAAGGATCCGTCGCCAGCGTGTCGAGGCCGGGCATCCTCGCCACTTCCGACCAGTCCGAGAGGCCGAGCGGCCCCTCCGTCAGCGGCAGCAGACACACCGTGCTGCGCGAGCCCCGCGTCTCGACGTGGGCCACGAGCTCCCGGACAAAGCCGACGAGCGAGGCTTCGCGGAAAGCGGCCACCTCAGGCGTCATCTCGTGGGGCATGCGCTCCCCATACTGCTCGAAGAAGGCTCCCCGGCACCGCTCGCAGCGGCAAGCCCACCGATCGGTCGAAACACCAAACCTGGAAGGGTCCGCCCAGTGCGGCTCATCCCAGAAGACCCTGTCGGCTCCGGTCTCGATCGCCGCGTCGGCCCAGGAACGTACGAAGGCGCGGAACGCGGGGTGGTTTGGACACGCCGCGCCTACAGGAGTCACATCATCAAAGATCTGCCCGACCTCCGGATGCGACGCGGTAAACAGGCTCTCGGACTCGCCCCCGAAAGCATGACCGACCGCCCATGGGTTGATCTGGACCTCAAGCCCCGCCGCGTGCGAGACCTCCACGATGCGGCGCATCTGGTCCCGGTAGTAGTACAGGTCGTTCTCGGAGAAAGTATGCAGGACGCCGGTAAAACCGCGTTCCGCCAGGTCATCCATATCAGCGGCGACGTGCCTGAGAATACGGTTGCCGAAATATGAGACCCCTATAGAGATAGTCCTTACCCCTCCCTGGAACTTCCGCTGCTATTCAACATACATTCTACCTGTGCCCCAAGCCAAAGACGTGTCTTCAGGCAAGCAACTGCCGGAAATCCCCTCAACACTCTAGAAACCTGGAGCGCTGGTGTCAGGTCTGACGTCTTCCACACACTAGACGCTCAGAATGTCGCTAATCGCTTCTACAAGCTGCTACTTGAGCACGTCGTTCCCGGCTATCCGCTTTCACGATCTGCGGCATAGCTGTCTATCCCTACTCGCCCAACGCGGCGAGCCGATAAGGGACTCGCAGGCGCTCGCCGGGCACGCGACGGACGCGTTCACGCTCCAGCGCTACACCCACCATTACGACGCCAGCGCACGCCGCACCGCCGACGCCATGGAAGACATCCTCCCCGACGGAATACCGGACGGACCCTAACCGGCTCCCGGTGGTATCAGCGTGGTATCAAAAAGCCCCCGGATCATCGCCGGGGGCTTTCGTCATTCCGAGAATTCCGCTTAGATAAGCCGAATCGAGAGAGCCGACGAGCGGACTCGAACCGCTGACCTGCTCATTACGAGTGAGCTGCTCTACCTGCTGAGCTACGTCGGCCTGTTTCGGGCGCGGATTATATCGCAGGCTCCAGGCGCTTTCACTAACTTTCTGGTTGACCGTGGCCGCTGGCGGGCGTAGCCTGTAACTCCTGTTGTTTGGAGGCGTGGGACCTCCGGGAGAGGAGGAGTATGCAGAGGGTTATGGGCGTGTCTCGTGAGGCGGTGATCCAGGCTCTGGACAACTGCTACGACCCGTGTTGCAGGGAGCGTAGGATCAGCGTGGTGGATATTGGTCTGATCGAGTCAATCGAGATACAGGACCGTTCTGTGAAGATTGAGATGGTCCTTACGACCGGCTGGTGCCCGTTCGCCTCCCGGCTGCTGGAGATGGTCGAGGAAGAGGTGGGCGGACTGCCGGAGGTGGATAACGTAGAGGTCGAGGTAGTGTGGGACCCGACGTGGACGCCGGAGCGGATGAGCCAGGGAGCGCGCGAGAAGCTGCGGTTGCCGCTTGAACAGCTCGCGCCGTTGCGCGAGGCGCGTTTGCGCGAGGCGCGGATTAGAGGAGAGAGAGCATGATAAACGACGACGTGCTGGTCTTCGACTGTGTGGCCCACCCGTTCAACTTCGACCCCTCCAACGTCCTAGGGAACGCGGGAGAGCTGTTCCGCCAACACCTGTTCGCCTTCCACAACGTGCTGACGCCAGAGAGCGAGCCGAAGCTCTCGTCAGACGAGTTCTTGAAGGAGTGGAGCACGGCGGAGATCTCGCGGATGGTCTTCGACGAGTCGGATACGGACATGCTGGTCGCCATGCCGCTGCCCCTTACGGACCTCTTCCACGACGGTCTCTCGCCCTGGGAGCGGTGCGCAGAGCTGCGCGACCGGAACCCGGAGAGGACGGTCTTCTGGGGGACGGTCAACCCGCTGGAGGGCAAACGCGCGCTGGACCAGATGGAGGTTCAGGTCAAGGAGTACGGGGCGAAGGCGTTCAAGTTCTACAATGTACGCTACGACTACGGCGAGCCCTTCCCCTGGCGGATGGACGACCCGAGGGTCGCGTTCCCCATCTACGAGAAGGCACAGGAGTTGGGGATAAACCTCATCGGAGTCCACAAGGGTGTCCCGCTGGGACCGCAGCCTATAGAGGCGACCCAGACGTGGGACATGGACGGCGCGGCGGCCAACTTCCCGGACATAAACTTCGTCATCTTCCACGTCGGGCTGCCGTTTATCGACGAGACCTGCTGGCAGCTCGTCAGGTTCCCGAACCTCTACGCCTCCATCGCGGCGACCATCAACTTCGTGGTGCGTTCACCGAGGCAGTTCGCCGAGTGGATCGGCAAGCTAATGTTCTGGTGCGGGGAGGACAAGATCATCTACGGTTCCGAGACCCCGATCTGGCACCCGAAGTGGGCGCTCGATGCTTTCTGGGACTTCGAGATCCCCCAGGACCTCGTCGAGGGCTACGGTTACCCGCAACTAACCGAACAGGCGAAGCGCAAGATCCTGGGCGAAAATCTCCTGCGCCTCTCCGGTATGGATGTCGAGGAGACAAAGCAGAGGCTCAACGGAGCCGCGTAGGATTGAGGCGCGTCCCGATCTGGCCGGGACGCGCCATTACTTCTACTGGATAATGTCCCCCACCTTCATCGTCCCGCGCTCTATAAGCTCTATGCGATAGCCGTCCGGGTCCACCACGAACGCGATACGGTAGTCGTGCCCCTCGACGGTCATCGTCTTGGGCGCGAGTGAGACCTCTACCCCGTCCTGTTCGAGCTTCGCCACGGTGCCTTCCAGGTCGTCCACCGTGAAGGCGACGTGCGAGTAGCCGTTCCCCACGTCGTACGGCTCGGTCTGGTCGTGGTTGTGGGTGAGCTCCAGCATCGGCTGCGAGGCGTCGGGCTCCATAGCGAAGAAGTAGTTGGCCGCCGTGTCGAAGTGCATCTCCCCCACGAGCTTCATGCCTAGCTTGCCGACGTAGAAGTCCTTGCTCCTCTCCGGGTCCAGGATACGGTAGCAGGTATGTATGTATCTGGTGGTCATCTTGTAGCTCCTCTCAGTATCTTGCAGCTAATAAACAAACGAGGTCTGTTATGCCCTCCGCTCCTCCGTTCTACACGGCCAGAGCTTCCGGTAGAGTCCGGCAAAGACTGCCCCTTCTCGTAACGATCTCGGACTGCCTGGTGGGTAACGGCCGGAAGCTCAGCCTCGCCAGCCATGAGCATCCGGCGCTGGCAGTCAAAGGCACCCGCGGCGAGCATGGCGTCCCATCACTATTATCTTTTATCTTGCATCTTCGCTTCCCTTTCTTCAGGTTACGCTGCAGTACCAGGTACGCCCAGACGTCTCTCTAACCCTCTCCCTCGCGCAACAAAGAGGAAGTCTCTTGAGCAGCCCACTGGACCAGTTCGATCATGCGCTCCGCCTCGCTCGCGTAGCGCCGGGCGGAGGTAGACACGCCGACCGCGCCCTCGATCTCTCCGCTGCTCCCGAGAATGGGCGCGGCTACGCAACACAGGTTCGCCTCGAACTCCTCGACATCCGTGGCCACGCCCTCCGCTCGGACTCTATCCAGATGGACCTTGAACAGGCCCGGCTGGACTATGGTGCGTGTCGTGAACTGCTCCAGCCCGAAGCCCTCCGCATAGTCCTCTACACCCTCGGCGCCTGTGCCGGCTATAAGAACCTTGCCCAGAGCCAGGGCGTGTGAAGCTCCGTGGAACCCGCGCACCAGGCCCACGGGCGGGCTCTTGCATGGGGACTTGACCTCGGACACCGTTACGGCTCCGTCAGACAAAACTCCCAGATAAGCGTGCCTGCCGGAACGCTGCGCCAACTCCTCCAGCACGGGTTCCGCGGCAGACCCGAGGTCCGTTCCGGAGCGCCGCTCGTGCAGGGTGGAGATAGCAGCGCCAATCCTGTATCCCTTACGCGTAGGATCCTTCTCCAGGTATCCCTCTTCGATGAGAATGTTGACCAGGTAATAGCAAGTGGAGAGGCTCACCCCGAGGTCTCTGGCCAACAACTTCGCCGTCAGTCCCTCCCGCCGGCTGACGAGATCAAGAATTCTGAATACCCGCCGGATGCTCTCAAACTTCGCGCCACCGCGGCCGCCGTCCCTGTCCAGCGGGGGGACGTCGAGCATGCTCAACCTGCGTTCAAGCCTCACTCCGCGATCTTCTCCCATCCCATTCGATCATCCCAGTCTCCGCGTGGGAGACTTGCTATCTTGTGTCCGAATTTACTCCGAGCCTGCCCCAGACGCAACCGAAGCCGGGATTTTTCCTACATCGTTGGAAAATGAGTAGCTTGTGCCTTGCTTGTGGACACGCGCAGGATTATTCTCCATTGGCAAGTTGCACGAGGGACAGGGGTGTCCACTCGCAGAACCGCACGGCCAATAGAGCACGATAGGAGGTGGCTACGGCGGAACAGCTTTGAGTGAATAGGTCATGAATCAAACACATACCCATGTGTCTTCGTAGGGAAAGGAAGATACCTTGTACGAGAAAGACGGTGAAAAGTACTTCGTGGTGGATGAGCACCTCCACTTCTGGGACGCGAGCCCGGAGAACACCACGAACAAGTACGGCGAAGGGTTCATCAAGTGTTTCTATGATTACCACGCGAACCTGAGCCCCGATGAGTACACCTGGACCTTCGAGAAGTACCGCAAGTACTCCGAAGAGGACATGATGCACGACCTCTTCGAGGTGGGATACGTGGACAAGGCGATCCTCCAGTCCACCTATCTCACGGATTTCTACGAT
>DASSMB010000211.1:0-3685 GCA_035689095.1 Rubrobacteraceae bacterium
TAAATACGTCTGCTAGTGGTAAGGGAGGATAACTGCTATGACGGAGATCGTCGCTGTTCACGGGCGCGAGATACTGGATTCACGCGGCAACCCCACGGTGGAGGTCGAGATCGCCACGGCGAGCGGGTTCGTCGGACGGGCTTCCGTACCTTCCGGGGCCTCCACCGGAGCAAACGAGGCCGTGGAGCTTCGGGACGGGGACAAGGGGCGCTACGGCGGCAAGGGCGTCCGAACCGCTGCAGAGAACGTGGACGGTGAGCTGGCGCAGGTAGTCCTCGGGCTCGACGCCACCGACCAGCGCACGTTGGACCTGGCAATGATCGAAGCCGACGGCACGGACAACAAAGGCCGCCTCGGCGCGAACGCCATCCTCGGGGTCTCGCTGGCGGCGGCGAAGGCTTCCGCTGAGGCGGCGGCGCTGCCGCTATATCGCTATCTGGGCGGGGCCGGGGCGCACACCATCCCGGTGCCGTGCGCGAACATCCTCAACGGCGGCGCTCACGCCGCGAACAACGTGGACTTCCAGGAGTTCATGGTGGTGCCGGCTGGCTTCGATAGCTATGCCGAGGGTCTGCGGGCCGTGGCGGAGGTCTACCAGGGCCTCAAGAAGCTGCTCGGCGAGCGGGGTCTCTCCGGCGGCATCGGGGACGAGGGCGGGTTCGCCCCGGACCTGGAGGACAACGGGGCGGCGCTCGGGCTCATGTCCGAGGCTATAGAGCGGAGCGGGTACTCCCTGGGGGATCAGATGTCCTTCGCGCTCGACCCGGCGGCCTCCGAGTTCTACGAGGACGGCACGTATAACCTGGCCGGAGAAGGGAAGAAGCTCTCCCGCGAGGAGATGGTGGACTACTACGCCAGGCTGTGCGACGAGTACCCGATCATCAGCATCGAGGACGGGCTCGCGGAGGACGACTGGGAAGGATGGGCCATGATCACGGAGCGGCTCGGCGGCCGGGTCCAGCTCGTCGGCGACGACCTGTTCGTGACCAACAAGAAGATCCTCGCCGAAGGCATCGAGAAAGGGGTTGGCAACTCCATCCTGATCAAGGTCAACCAGATCGGCACTCTCACGGAGACCTTCGAGACGATGGACCTGGCGCACAAGTCGGGATACACGACCATGATCAGCCACCGCAGCGGCGAGACGGAGGACTCTACGATATCCGACCTCGCCGTCGCCGTGAACGCGGGACAGATAAAGACCGGCGCCCCGGCCCGCGGCGAGCGCGTGGCGAAGTACAACCAGCTCCTACGTATCGAAGAGGCGCTGGGCGACTCGGCGTTCTACCCCGGACGCGGGGCTTTCAACCCGAAGATCCGGCGCGGAGCCTAGCGGATGCGCCGGACCAAGATAGTCGCCACTCTCGGCCCGGCGACCTCCTCGGAGGAGCCGATAGCGGCGCTCGTGCGCGCCGGGGTGGACGTTACCCGGTTCAACTTTTCTCACGGAGATCACGCGGTGCATCTGCGGAACGCCCGCACCGTGCGGGAGACGGCGCGGGAGATGGGACGCAGCGTCGCCGTGCTGCAGGACATCCAGGGTCCGAAGATAAGGACCGGCAACGTTCAGGACGGTACGGAGCTGGTCTCGGGTAGCCGCGTGACCATCTCGCAGGGAGACTTCCTGGGGGACGCGAGCCGGCTTGCGACCTCCTACGAGAACCTCGCTAAGGACGTCGAGGTCGGCCACCGGCTGCTCATAGATGATGGCCTGATCGGCCTGAAGGTCGAGCGCATCGAGGGCGATGACGTGGTGTGCGAGGTAATAGAGGGCGGCCCCGTCTCCTCGCACAAGGGCCTGAACTTCCCGGATTCCCAGCTCTCCATCCACGGGCTGACGCCGAAGGACGTGGAGGACCTGCGGTTCGGGATGGAGGAGATCCACCCGGACTGGGTCGCGGTCTCGTTCGTGCGCACCGCCGATGAGGTGCGCGAGGTGAAGGAGAGGGTCAGGGAGTTCGGTGGCAATACGCCCGTCATCTCCAAGATCGAGAAGCACGAGGCGATAGAGAACATCGAGGAGATCATCCAGGCCTCCGACGGCATTATGGTGGCGCGGGGCGACCTGGCGGTGGAGCTTTCCGCCGAGCGCGTCCCGATAGAGCAGAAGCGCATGGTCGCCCGCTGCCGCAGGCTCGGCAAGCCCGTCATCGTCGCCACCCAGATGCTCGACTCCATGATCCGGAACCCCCGTCCGACCCGCGCCGAGGTCTCGGACGTGGCGAATGCGATCTTCGACCGGGCGGACGCGGTGATGCTCTCCGGCGAGACGGCGGTAGGGCGCTACTGGCTGCAGAGCGTCCAGCAGATGGACCGCATCTGCTGCGCGGCGGAGGGCGCTATCAACTACGGTCGGGATATACCGTCGTCCGCCTCCTGGGGCCGCGGCGACCGCTACGACGCCGTGACCCACGCCGCCTGCGAGCTGGCGGAAGACCTGGAGGCCGAGGCGATCCTGACCTCCACCCAGACGGGCCTTTCGGCTATCAGGGTGGCGAGGTTCCGCCCGCCGAACAAGATCCTCGCGGTCAGCCCTATCGAGGCGACGGTGCGGATGCTGGCGCTGGTCTGGGGAGTAACGTCTATAGAGGGCGAGCAGGCCGGGACGCTGGAGGACCGCTTCCGGGGCTCTATCGAGGCGGCCAAACGGGCCGGACACCTGCAGGATGGAGACGAGGTAATCCTGACCGGCGGTGTCGCGGGCTCCATGCCGGGTTCCACCAACGCTCTACAGGTCCACACCGTCGGGCAGTAGGGTTGATCGGACGTTGAACCTCACCCGGCGGAGTCTGCGGCCCCTGTGGGTCATGCTCTACGCAGCCTTCGTCGGACTCCTTCTCGCCTCTTACGTGCAACCTCTGAAAGAGATAGTGCAGAACCGTTCCGATATCCCCGCCCTCGAAGCGAAGCTCCACAAGACCGGCGAGCGCAATACCGAGCAGCAGCGGCTGATCAAGGAGTTGCAGACCCCGGCCGGGATAGAGCGCGCCGCCCGCGAGCGCTACGGCATGATCCGGGACGGCGAAAAAGTCTACATAGTCGAGAAGTAAGCATGGCCGCCGACCCCGGAGACCGCGCCGCCGTCGCCCGCCAGCTAGGCCGGGAGCCCCGGCCATTCCGCGTCGCCGCCCGCTGTCCGTTCGGGATGCCGAGCGTCATCGAAAACGAGCGGCACAGGAACATGCCGACGAGCTTCTGGATCACCTGCAAGACCCTCGACGCAGCCATCGCCCGGATAGAGTCCACCGGCGGCGTCCGGGAAGCCCAGGAACACCTGGGTGAAGAGAAGATAGAAGAGATCCACACCGCCCACAAGACCGCCTACGGCACCCGCGTCGCGGGCGTGCGGGAGGGCGGCTACGTAAAATGCCTCCACGCCTTCACCGCCCTCCACCTCGCAGGCGCCATCCCGAACCCCGTTGCCGAATGGACCCTCCAGCGACTACAAAACCCCTATCCCCAGGACCGCTGTTGCACGGCCGAGGAGCCCGAAAACTAGCTGCTATACTCCCGAATGAGTGCGGGGGCGTAGCCCAATCGGCAGAGGCAGAGGACTTAAAATCCTTCCAGTGTGGGTTCGAGTCCCACCGCCCCTACTGAGAATAGTTCGGTCGACAGAGCGTCAGATTGTGGCTCCGAAGGTCGCGGTTTCGAGCCCTGTCGGGCATCCTCTCTGATCCCGTAT
>DASSMB010000212.1:0-11049 GCA_035689095.1 Rubrobacteraceae bacterium
TCCCCCTGTCACGCACCGTCGCCTTGATGGTCGGCGTGGTGTCCTTGACCTTCGAGCGCGGGGCGGGACTGACCTTGGCGATGGTAGGGGCGGAGTTCACCGACGTTGGGGCCACTCCGGTCCCGGTCAGGGCCGCACTGCTCACCGGAACGGTGGTGGTGGTGAAGTCCAGGTTGGCGACCCGGCTACCGAGGGCCGAGGGCGAGAAAGCGACATCGAACGTGACAGTGCCATTAGGGTTGATGGTTACACCGCCGACCGGGAGCTGATTCAGCAACGTGAAGTCGCCGGCATTAGGCCCAGAGAGAGTGGCGCCGGTGATCGTCAGAGGTCCGGCAGTGGTGTTGGTGATGGTCACGGTCTGCGGGGTGCTGGTGGTGTCGAGGACCACAGCGCCGAAGTCGACCGTGGTGGGATCCAGGGTCACCGTCTGCGCGTCGGCGGTCTTGGCGCCAAAGCTCATGTACGCCATCAGCGTTACCGCTATGGCCGCGAGTAGGACTATAGTCCTATTGAGCCGCACGGACCCATTCGCTAAACTAGATATGTTCATAGAGTATCTCCGTATCGTTTCTATGGACTTGGCTTCGGGGTGTTGATGGCACTCCGAAGCCCTTTTCAAGGCTTCTACACTTGCTCAAGGGTTCGCGATCGAGTTAACCTTGTGGACCTCCTTCCGGCGACCCGGCCACCTCTCGAAGAGGTCCGTAGGTTTTGCGCCCCCGCCTCACGACGGGTTTGCCTTTTTCAGGGACATGAGTAGTGTACCCTTGATCTGCTTGATCTAAAAGGAAGATTGTTCACAATTTTGATTGATTTAAACAAGATTTCACGAGTATTCACAGCGTATAACTGACTGGCACCTCAAGAGCCGCGATTTTACGGCTTGCCGCGTAGACGGTAGACTCGGGCAATGTCGAAGCAATAGTCGGATGATGGAGGGCCATTATTAATAAAGGCGCGTTGATCACGGGCATCACCGGCCAGGACGGAGCATACCTGGCGCAGCATCTGTTAGAGAGAGGGTACCGGGTAGTCGGGGCCTTCAGGCGGGCGAGCACCGTGGCGACCACCCGGCTGGACTCTCTAGGCATCACGGACGAGATAGAGATGGTGCCATTCGACCTGACAGACCACGGCAACATGAGGCGCGTAATCGATGCCGTCGAACCGGATGAGATCTACAACCTCGCCGCCCAGAGCTTCGTCGGGGTCTCCTTCGAGCAGCCGGTGACAACGGGCGAGATCACCGGCGTCGGCGTCGTGCGCTTGCTGGAAGCCATCCGCGAGGCGAACCCGGAGATCCGCTTCTACCAGGCATCCACGAGCGAGATGTTCGGCAAGGCCCCCGCTCCTCAGAACGAGGAGACTCTGTTCCATCCCCGCAGCCCCTACGCCGTCTCCAAGCTCTACGCCCACTGGAGCACAGTCAACTACCGCGAGGCCTACGGGATGCACGCCTCCTCGGGGATACTCTTCAATCACGAGAGCCCCCTGAGAGGCGCGGAGTTCGTTACGCGCAAGATCACGCTGGCGGCGGCCCGCATCAAACACGGCCTTCAGGACGAGTTGAAGCTCGGCAACCTGGATGCCCGGCGCGACTGGGGCTACGCCCGCGAGTACGTCGAGGCGATGCGCCTCATGCTCCAGCAGCCCGAGCCGGGAGACTACGTGATCGCCACCGGCGAGACCCACTCGGTCCGCGAGTTCGTCGAGGCGGCCTTCGAGGCTGCGGAACTCGACTGGGAACAGCACGTCGTCACCGACCCCGCCTTCCTGCGCCCGGCGGAGGTAGACCTGCTCCTCGGCGATATCACGAAGGCGAAGAAGAAGCTCGGCTGGGAGCCGAAGACTACGTTCAAGGACCTCGTCGCCCTCATGGTGGAGGCCGACCTAAAGCGGGCGGCCTTCGAGGCCCGGCACGGGCGCGAGAGCGCGGAGATCCGCTAAGTGCCCCACGCCCTCGTAACCGGAGCCTCCGGCTTCGCGGGACCGTTCCTGATCCAGCACCTCCTCAAAGAAGGCTACGAGGTCACCGGGGCCGTCCACGGACCAGATAAGAAACTCCCCGGAGAGTGCCACGCGGTGAGCCTGGACGTGACCGATGCCAGGGCCGTGCGGAGGACCGTCGCGGAGCTATCGCCGGACGAGGTCTACCATCTGGCTGGCCTTACCCGTCCGGCGAGCGGCGCGGTCGGGGAGTTCTACGCGGTCAACTTCGGCGGCGCCCTTAACCTGCTGGAGGCCGCGCGCGAAGAAGCGCCGGAGATTGGAATTCTCCTGGTCGGGAGCGCCTACGCTTACGGCAGGGTGGACCGCCCCATCGCCGAATCCGAGCCCCTGAACCCCACCAACCACTACGGCGTCTCGAAAGCGGCGGCGGACATGCTGGGACACAGCTACGCCTTGCAGGGACTGCGGGTCGTGGGCGTCCGCCCGTTCAACCACTCCGGTCCCGGCCAGAGCCCGGACTTCCTGCTCCCGACTCTGGTAGAGCAGTTCGCCGAGATAAAGGCCGGCAGGCGCGAGCCCTCCGTGAAGCTCGGAAACCTCGACTCGGTGCGCGACCTCTCCGACGTGCGGGACGTGGTGCGAGCCTACGTCCTCGCGCTGCGAAAAGGCAACCCTGGCGAGGCGTACAACGTCGGCAGCGGGCGTGGAATACCGGTACGGGAGCTTTTCGAGATGGTGCGTCGGCAAGCCGGGGTCGAGGTCGAGCTCATCGTCGAGCCCTCCCGCGTGCGGGCGGGCGATATCCCCTACCTCGTAGCCGACATAAACAAGACCGGGAAAGAGTTGGGCTGGCGTCCGACGATGCCACTGGAGCGGACGGTCAGGGAGATGCTGGAGGCTGCCGGCGCGGTCTGATAAAAGGTCCGTTAGAGACCTCGCATCCGTTTACGCTGATGTGAACGGACCGTGCAGAACCCGGCTCAGGGCATGATGCGCCCAGACGTATGATGCTGTAGAGTAATGTCTGTTACCTGTGATATTTGGGGAGCGATGTTGGGCAAAGTACTGAGTCTTTCAGGATGCCGTATATGGTTTACGACCATGCTCGCATTCGCCGTCTTGTTACTCATGAACGGCGGCACCGCCAGCGAATCGGCGCTGGCGCACGAGGTAAGCAAGCCCAACATCATCCTGATCCTCACCGACGATATGAGGGCCGACGACCTCAAGTTCACGCCCAGGACGCAGAACCTCCTGGGCGGCGGGGGTGTCACGTTCAAGAATGCGTTCGTCACCGACTCGATCTGCTGTCCCAGCAGGTCCACCATCTTGAGGGGCCAGTACGCCCACAACCACAGCATCCTCTCGAACCACTACCCTCTCGGGAGCGGAATAAAGTTCCGCGAGCTCGGCCGGGACAATTCCACCGTGGCGACCTGGCTCCATTCCTCGGGCTATCGCACCGGTCTCTTCGGCACCTACCTCAAGTTCTACGACGGCTCCTACGTGCCGCCGGGGTGGGACGACTGGTACGGATGGATGGGCAGCAACCAGTTCAACGAAAACGGTCAGGTGATAGCCAACACCTCCGACATACACATTACCGACCGCCTCTCCAACAGGGCCGACGCCTTCGTCCGGCAGGGCGTCGCCTCGGGCGAACCGTTCTTCGCCTATATCGCACCCACGGCGCCCCATCCACCAGCGATCCCGCCTGACAGGTATAAGGATGCGTATCCAAACCTCGTAGCGCCCAGGGATGCAAGCTTCAACGAGCGTGACGTCTCGGACAAGATGTCGTGGGTCAGGAACCATCCGCTGCTCACGGCAAACGAGATGTCCGGGATAGATTCTCTCTACCGCAACCGCGCTCGCTCGCTGCTGGCCGTGGACGATATGGTAGAGCGGCTGGTCAACACCCTCACCGAGACCGGCGCCTTGGAGAACACTTACATAGTCTTCACCTCGGACAACGGTTTCCACATGGGCGAGCATCGCCTACCACCCATGAAGCAGACCGCCTACGAGGAGGACATAAGGGTACCGCTTCTCATCCGCGGCCCCGGTTTGCCTGCCGGAGAGAGCAGGACGGCCTTCGCCCTCAACAACGACTTCGCCCCCACCTTCGCGGACTGGGCGGATGCCAGCGTGCCCATCTCCGTGGACGGCCGCTCCCTCTCGCCCATTCTCTCCTCACCCCTCACTACGGGCTGGAGGACCTCGTTCCTGGTAGAGAAGTGGGACACGAACGCCATGCCGCAGAGCTACAAGGCCGTGAGGACCGCCGACTGGACCTACGTCAGATATTCCAACGGCGAGAAGGAACTCTACAACCTCTCCAAAGATCCCCAGGAGCTAAGAAACGTCGCCGGGGATACGGACGAGAAGACGCTGCATGCGCTGGACTATCGTCTCGACACCCTCAAAGCCTGCAAGGCCACCACATGCCGGTCGGCCGAGAACCGGCCCTAGCGCCGCACCGCTTCCCGCCGCAGGTAGTCCTCCAGCGCCTCCCGCCAGTGGCGAAGCTCGGGGCTTCCGAGCGCGGAGAGGACGCCGTTGGCCGGACGAGCGGCGGGCAGTGGGTACTCGGAGCCGGGTATGGGGATGACCTCCGTTTCGACTCCGGTGAGGCGGAAGATCTCCTTCGTGAACTCGTACCAGGAGCAGGACCCGGAGTTGGTCAGGTGGTAGAGGCCGTACCGCCCAGACTCGATTATCTGGATAATCCCCCCGGCGAGGTCGCGGGCGTAGGTGGGCGAGATGAATTCATCATTCTTGACCTTGAGCGTCTCCCTCTCTCCGGCGACACGCAGCATGGTCCGAACGAAGTTGTGGCCCCGGCCGTAGACTCCTGCGGAGCGGACGACGTACCAGCAGGTCGTGAGGTCCCTGACGTACTCCTCCCCGGCGAGCTTGGTGCGGCCATAGGCGCTGATGGGGTTCGGCGGGTCGAAGGGCTCGTAGGGCCGCTCGCGCTGGCCGTCGAAGACGTAGTTGGTGCTGACGTGCAGCAGGGTGCAGCCCATTCGCTCGCAGAGTTGCGCCAGGTTGCGCGGACCGAGGGCGTTGACGCGGTAGGCGAGGTCTGTCTCCGTCTCGCAGCCGTCCACGTTTGTGTAGGCGGCAGCGTTTATGACAATGTCCGGCACGTACTCCTCCAGCGCCCGCTCTACGGAAGCAAAATCTGCTATGTCGAGGTCGCTCCGGGCAACAGCTATGGTCTCATGGCCGCCTTCGGGGAGGAGCTCGGCTAGCTCCCGACCTAGCTGACCTCCGGCGCCGGTCACGAGCACCTTCAATGCGGCGACCTCCTCATACTCCCTTCTCCACGCGGTCTCTCTTGAATGTCTGAGGTGAGGGTCTGGATCCAGGCCCACGTCTCGGCCATGCCGTCGGCCAACCCGGTCCGGGGTGTCCAGCCTAACTCTTCTCGCGCCCGTCTCACGTCGAGCACGTTGGCCGGGACATCCAGCGTCCGGCCCGGCAGATATTCGACCATTGGCTTCTCTCCAGTGACTTCGGCCATGAGAGCTATTATCTCCTTCAGCGCGGCGCCCCGGCCGCTGCCTATGTTAAAAACTTTGCTCTCCGTCTCTACCTCCGCGGCCAGCACGAGGGCGTCTACAAGGTCCGCGACGTAGAGGTAGTCGCGCACGACGGTGCCGTCGCCCCAGATGGTTATCGGTTCACCGGCGAGGATGCGGTTGAGGAAGACGGAGATCACACCCTGCTGCCCCGCCGGGTCCTGGTAGGGGCCGTAGGGATTGGAGATGCGTAGCACGGCACAGTTCAGGCCGTGCAGGTAACGGAAGAGCCCCAGATACTTTTCGATAGCGAGCTTCACGATGCCGTAGGAGGTTATCGGGTCCGTTGGATGGTCCTCGCCGATGGGCACGGTCCGGGGCGGGCCGTAGACAGTGCCGCCGGAGGATGTGAAGATCACCTTGCGCACCCCGGCCTCCACGCAGGCTTCGAGGAGCACCAGGGTATCTACGAGGTTGGAACGTACGTCGTAGATAGGGTCGTCGTTCGAGGTCTTGGGGAGGGTGGTGCTGACGAAGTGATAGACGACCTCCATCCCGGCCACGGCCTCCCGGACGAGCCCGGCGTTCCCGAGCTCCCCCTCGACGAACTCCGCGTCCGCGGACGTCGGCCGGAACCTACCGGGACCCCGGCTGTAAACCCTGACGGAGTGCCTGTCGTCGAGCAGCCGCGCGGTGAGGTGCGTGCCCATAAAGCCGCTACCGCCGACGAGCAGGCACCTCAAGCTAACTGGTCCCCTCGCGAGCGAGGGAGGCGTAGATCTCCTCCAGCTCGGTCACGTTCTCCTCGACGGTCTTTACGTGTCCGATGCCGGCACGCAGCCTCGTGAGCAGGTCCGGTTCCTCGCAGAGGCGCCGGAGCTGGCGCGACAGGTCATCGTCGTCTCCGAGCCCGAAGAGCAGCCCGTTCTCTCCGTGCCGAACGACCTCGGAGAGCCCGCCGAGGTTCGTGGCGACGACCGGCGTCCCGGCGGCGAAGGCCGAGTAGACGACGAGCGGAGTGTTCTCGTACCAGCGAGAGGGGACGACCAGGATGTCCATGTCGGCGAGGACGTGCCCGATCCTCTCCGGCGGGAACGTCCCCGCGAGCGTGATCCTCGGGTCGCCGCCGATGAGGTCCCGCAATCCCTTCACGAACGACTCGAAGCGCTCCAGGTTGCCGTAGATCGTGAGGGTCGCGTCGAGATCCTCCGGCAGCCTCTTGAACGCCCGCACCAGGATATCCGCGCCCTTATGGTAGCCTAGGGTGCCGATGAACCCGACCCGCAGCGGCGGCGGCACGTTTTCGTTGCGCGGGGCCTCCATGATGTCCGAGACGTCGATTCCGTAGTGGGAGACCTCTATGTCGCCGTCTCCTACACCGTTGGAGGAGAGCAGGTTCCGCGTGAGTCGGGTAGGAGCGATGATCCTGTCCACCAGCTTCAACCACTCCCGGATGCTCTGCGGGCGACGCTTTATGTCCCTTATCTGGCGCAGCGGCAACGACCGCTCCGCGAGGCCGGTCTCGGAGAGCCGGCCGGCGATCTTGAGAGCAAGGCCGGGCGTAAAGTTCGCAGCCTTCCGAAGACGGGTGGCGGGCTGGCGGCTCAGGATGCACCGGGGGCAGTGGGCTATGTCCGGGCCGCTGCACATGACGCCGTCGTGGCGCATCAGATCCACGACCGGACAGACCGCCCAGAAGTCCGTGGCCGTATAGACGACCGGCAGACCCATGCCCTTGAGCGCCGGCACGACGCTTGCCGAGAGCCCCTGGAGATGCATGGCGTGGACCACATCGGGCCATATCTCCCGGGCGTACTCGCGGGCGCGCTCCGCCATTGTTTCGTTCTCATAGTCCAGGCGATACGGGCGGCGAAGACCTTCCGTCGGGCGTCCCACACGGCGCACGGGGATGCCAGCGTACTCGTAGTCCTCGATCTCGCCGGGCTCCATGTCGTGGATGGGGCGGCTGCGCTTGGCGGCGAAGACTTGCGGCTCATGTCCGCGGGCCTTCAACTCCTTCGCCAGCCCGAGCGTCAGGACCTCGGTGCCCGCGTAGTGCTCGGGAAAGAACTGGTGGGCCAGGAAGAGTATCCTCACGGGCTGCCGGCCACCGCTACCAGTCGAGGGAATTCTCGTAGCTGAACTCCACGAGCCGCTCGCCGGCGATGTCGCGGTAGATCTCCCTGTCCCGCTCCGTGAAGACGTTCCGCCAGTCGCCCGCCACGCCCTTCCTGAAGAACGAGGCGGAGTCCTCCTGGCCCTGTTGGCGGTTCGACGCCCGCTCGAAGTCGCTGGAGCGAAGGCAGCGCGCAATGACCTTCTCGTCGCTGCCGGCCCCCAGGAACTCCAGCACCCGGCCGAAGAGGTGCGGCGTGTCGAGGAGCAGGTCTTCGTACCGGATCTCCAGATACTTCTCACCATAGAGCGCGGTCCCGTCGCGGCGGCCCTTGCCAGTACGGTAGTCCCACCGCCGGGCGAGTTGCGCGAGCCGCTCCCCGGTGAAGATAGAGCGCCCGGAGGCGACGAACCCTTCCCGATCCTCGGTGTACTCGTCGCGGATCTTCAGCTCCTCCGGTGTCATCTCGAAGAGGCCGCCTTCGCGGTCCTGTGCGAGCCGCCACCAGTGGTGCATCGCGGAGATCGCCACATCGCGGCCGTCACGGACAATGTGGATGATCCTGGCGTCGGGGTAGATCTCATATATCTCGTCCAGGTTCTCGGTGTGCTGCGGGCTCTTGTCCCCCACGATCCTGCGCCCCGTCCGGGCGACTTCTTTGGAGAGGAAGTAGTCTACCGAAAGCCTGCTCAGGGCCTTCAGGTCCTGCTCGTAGCCGTCGGACCAGAGGTTCCACGGGAGATCGTGCCAGGTCTTGAACTCCTTAGAGACGGCGAGGGCACGGGTGAGGCTCGAGACGGGTGCGGTGTAGACGGGTATCTCCTCGTGGTCGTAGCCGCGGCCGAAGAAGCTCCCTTCCTGGCCGCAGGCGATCTCGGGGTGGTCGCTGAGGCTGTGCCGGAGCCAGGAGGTCCCGGAGCGCATCTCACCAGCGACGAAGAAGACCGTGTCGTAGTCTCCGGGCGCAAGGGTCTGGCCCCTGCGAGAGACGGAGCGAGCCGCGGCGACGGCGGAGCGCACGGCCTTGGCACCCTGCTTATTCGATAGCACGCTACCGACCAGACGGTCGAACCGCTCGTTCTTGAGCCGGTAATCTCGCAAGCGTTCCACGATGCGTTCGAGGTTCATGGAGCGGATTATATGGACGATCAGACACCTTTGCTCAGGAACCGGTGCAATCTATCGTGGAGTCTCGGACTCTGACGAGCAAGCACCTCGCTCTTGCCTCCCAGGTACGCTCCAAGCTGGGTCGGGACGGCGTAAGCGAAAGCGGTCAAGAGGTGTCGCAACCTCTTCCCGGGCGCTGGCTCCTCGCACCGCAGCAGACGGTAAACGTGGCGCGTCGAGTATGGAATGCCGAGAGCGAGACGCGAAAGGTTCGGCACCATCCGGGCGCCGAACAGCTCTATAAGGACTAGCTGGTCCACATAGTAGCGCCTGAGATCGTAGAGAGCGCCGCGTTCGTGGGAGTGCACAACCACGGAACATGGCTCATAGACGATCCTGTACCCGGCCTCGACTACCCGCTTACCCCAGCGCAGGTCCTCCGCGAAACTCGTTTTCTCGAAAGGGAACTCCTCCCACACCGAGCGTCGCAGGCAGGAGGACACGTTATCGAAGGCAGCGGTACGGCGCTTCTCCTGGGGACGCAGCGCCTCGTACTCGTTTGGGTCCCGGATCTCCTGCACCCTGCGCTCCAGTCCGGCAGAGGCAAGGCCTTTCACCAGCGCCCGCGTCAGCGGTCCGGCATCCGGGCGTGGGACATGCCGTCCGTAGACCACCGCAACTCGCTCATCGCGCTCCAGATTCTCGACCATCGCCGCCAACCAACTCTCATCGAGCGGCACGGCGTCCTGCACCGTGAGGGCCACGTACCTGCCCCTTGCGTGCGAGATGCCGAGGTTGCGCGTCGCGCCGTGGTTGAAATCTTCTTGCGGAACCCGGCGCACGACGGCTCCGTAGCGTTCGGCAAGCTCGACCGTGCCGTCCGTGGAACCGGAGTCGATCAAGATCAACTCTCGCTCGAAATCGCCTTTCTGTGCGGAAATCCTCCGGAGCAGTTCCTCAAAACCGGAGCCCGCGTTGTAGGTCGGAATGACGACCGAAACTTGCAGGGAACTATCGGTCAAGAGGTGTTCTCGGGGTAGAACTCCTTGAGCAGGGGGCCGGCTATGTTCTCGACCAGCCTTGCCTGCCGGGGCGTGAGGTCCTCACGCCAGCCACCAGGCGTGGCCTTGCGGTAGAACTTGCCCTCGCCTTTGTTTTTCTCCGGGATGTTCTCCCAGGCGTGCTTCTCGACCACTCGGGCCAGCTTCTTCTCATCTACCGGGATCTCGAGCGCAGAGTAGATGCGCTTCATCGTCCCTAAAGTATTCTCCCTCAGCTCCTCGTACCTGACAAAGACTTTGCGGCCTCTGTGTAGATCGTACGCCCGCTTTGCGTTTCCGGCGTGCTGAAGGTACGCTCGGGAGCGCACCCGGACAAACGTCTCCGGGTCGCCATCTGGGGCCGCCAGGTTCTTGCCTCCCTCGTTCCTCCACTCGTGGAGCCAGTTCCCCTCCTTCGCGCCATCGAGCGTGGAAGCGACCACATCACGGGGATCACGGATCAAGAGGATCATACGACTCTCCGGCAACGCCTCCATCAGTAGTGGAGCGCCAGTCGAGCCGTTGGGCTCCTTGATAACGAGGTAGTCGTCGGGGCCGAGGAGGGGTCTGGCATACCCGGCTCCGTCGAGGACGAAGTTGCGGATCGATCGGGTCCAACCCTTTCGCGTCGCGGCCGCCATAATGAAGTCTGGGCGGCTCAGATTGGAGTGCTGTGCCCTCTCGTAGAACTCTCCAAAGAGCCTGCCGACCAACGGCTCCTCCCAGACCCGATGCCGGTCCATATCGCCCATCATGCTTCGGAGCCACGTGCTACCGCTGCGCCCGGAGCCGAAGATCCAGACAAGGTTTTCGGGACTTACCCCGCCAGCACGTGCCTCCGCGCTACTTCTGGAGAGCTTCATCCCCCAACTGGCAACCGTCAGAGGAACCTCCCGGTACTTTCCGGCCAGCCAGAGGCGGCTTCGGTTCAGCCCGGTTCTTACTCGACGCGCCATGCTCACGATCCTGGCGCCGGTGTGGATCTTTGGCCTACGTATCCGGTCATGCGGAGTAGAACTCTTTGATAAGCGGCGCCGCTATGCGCTCGATGGTGTTCACCTGATGGTGAGTCAGATCCTCGCGCCATCCGCCAGCCTTCCCCTTGCGGTAGAACTTGCCCTCCCCCTTCTGCTCCTCGGGGATGTTCTCCCAGGAGTGCTTCTCTACCGCCCGGATGAGGCCCTCCTCATCAACCGGAATACCCAACTCGGCGTAGAGGCGCTTCATCGTCGCCAGGGTGTCTGCCCGAAGGTCCTCGTAGCGGACCACCGTCTTGTATCCCCGGTGTGCGTCGTAGGCTCTCTTG
>DASSMB010000213.1:0-14034 GCA_035689095.1 Rubrobacteraceae bacterium
GCCGATCTCCTGGAGGACTAACATGCCCTCCACAAACGGCCACGGCCCGAAGACGGCCGTCCTCTACGCCCGCGTCTCGACAGACGAGCAGGCCCGCAGCGGCTACTCCCTCGCACAGCAGGTGGAGGCTCTCAGAGAGTACGCACGGAGTGAAGGCTATCGGGTGCTCGAAGAGGTCATTGACCCCGGACAGAGCGGAGCGTCCCTGGAGAGGCCCGGCATGGACCGTGTGCGGGACCTGGTAGCCGCCGGCGACGTCTCCGTTGTGCTAGCACAGGATCGGGACCGCATCGCGCGGGAGCCGGCCTATCACTACCTGCTGCGTAAGGAATTCGAGGATCACGGAACGAAGATCCAGGCGCTTAATGATCGCGGCGATGATAGCCCGGAAGGAGAGCTTACCGACGGCATCCTGGACCAGCTCGCCAAGTACGAGCGGGCCAAGTTCGCGCAGAGGAGCCGGCGGGGGATGCTACGTAAGGCCAGGGAGGCGGGCATATGTTCGAGGCCTCCTTACGGCTTTCGCATGGATGCTCCGGGTAAGCGCTTGGTAACGCACGAGCCCGAGCTGGCGGTGATCTGTGAGATATTCCGCCTGGCCGCTGAGGGCTTGGATCTTAATGCCATACAGAACCGGCTATATCACGAGGGGATTCCTTCTCCTACGGGTAAGCCGCTGTGGGACATCCAGATGATAAAGAAGCTCGTGGAGAATGATGCCTACAAGCCACACGCCTGTGAGGAGGTGTCTGCGCTGGTCTCTTCCGAGGTGGCGGCCACACTCGACCCCGACAAGGTCTACGGCGTACAGTGGTACAACCGCCAGAAGACGACGACGCGCACCGTCTCCGAACCGGACGGCAACGGCGGGCGACGCTACCGCAAGTCGAGGACTTTCCGCTGGCGTCCCCGCGAAGAGTGGATCGCCATACCCATCGAACTTGAAGACCACCCGCCCCGCGAATTGGTGGATCTGGCTCGCGCCATGTTCGAGGCCAGCAAGGGCAACGAGAAGAAGTATCTGTCGAGGGAGTGGGAACTCAGAGGACTTATGCGGTGCTCTTGCGGATCGAAGATCGGCACGCGCAACACGCCGGACAAAGGCAACGTGTACCACTACTACGTCTGTAGGCGCCGCAGTGCGGCCAGGAAGGCTTACGGCTGTACTCAGCGGTGCATCAGGGCTGAGCCGGCCGAGGCGGAGATATGGAGCTTTGTCTCAGGGCTGCTCAGTGACCCGAAGAGAATACGGCTCGGCATGGAGAAGCTTATAGAGCAAGAGAGGTCCGCCGGACGCGGAGATCCAAAACGAGAGGCGAAGGTGTGGGCGAACCAGGTGGCAGAGTGCGCCCGTCTGAGAACCGCCTATCAGGACCAGCAAGCGGCCGGGTATATGACCCTGGAGGAGCTGGGAGAGAGACTCCGGGAGCTTGAGGACACCCGCCGGACCGCGGAAGCCGAACTGGAGTCCCTGGAGGCCCGCAGACAGCGCGAGGAAGGCCTGGAGGCGGACCGGGACGCCCTGCTAGAGTACATGGCCGCAAGCGTGCCCGAGGGCCTGGACGCGCTCACGGGAGAGGAGCGGAACAAGGTCTATCGGATGCTGAGGTTGGAGATCACGCCAAAGCCAGAGGGGTACGAGGTAAGAGGCGCTTTTTGTACTTCTCAAACGATAGATGCCCATCCTCGACCGTCTAGCCGAACTGAGATCGTATAAACTTCGCGGAGACACCGACCGGGGGCATGGCAGAGCGGACGAATGCGCTGGTCTTGAAAACCAGAGGTGGTAAAACACCCGTAGGTTCGAATCCTACTGCCCCCGCTTCCACAGGGAGACCAATACTTCCAAAATATTAATTTTATTAAAAATTGTTAAGATAATAGAGACTTTTGCGTTTTGAGTATGTACACTACGGGTAATTCTCACGAGAGAAGACGTGCAGGCCGCGTGGAACGATTGAGTAGACAGAAGGAGGAACTCTATGAAGAGAAAGATAGTTATTTTGGCTACGGCCGCTCTTCTGGCGCTGCTTATGCTCGCGCCGGCGGCTATGGCTCAGAGCACCAGCATGGAAAGCACCGGTATGGAGAGCACGACCTCTGGTCAGCAGAGTGGCAGCAACCTGCCGTCGAGCGGTGGTCCGGCGATTCTTCTGCCCGCGGCCGCTCTGCTCCTGGGTTCGGGCATCCTGACGTTCGCCGTTCTACGGCGCAGGTAGTACCCAGTAAAATTACCTAGACGCCGTTCCTTCAGGGGAGCGGCCGTCGTTGAGCCGGGGGAGAGCCTGCACTCCCCCGGCTATTTTCGTATCAGCGCTTCCGGGGTTAGTTCTTCTTCGGGGGCGCGATGCCGTGGGATCCAAAGAAAGAGGAGAGGTCTTCGCCGGTGCTATCGGAGAGGGTGGAGATAAGGCCGTCGGCATTCACCGTCCGGTAACGGTAACGGCTAGCGTAGTCCCGGAGTCCTCGAAGTAGCTTCTCTTCGCCGATCTCGTATGAGAGGTCTCTGTAGAGCTGGGCTCCGCGGAGGTAGGCGACGTTCTGGTAGGTGTAGCTGTCCGGGAAGCCGCCGACGGACGTATCCAGCGGGGTAGTTGGCGCGACGGGGTCCGGGAAGCGGCTCGCGGCGTCGCCGGTGTAGAGCCACTCGGAGTAGGTGGCGAGAGACTCATCGAGCCAGGGTTCCTCGAACTGGTCGCTACCGACCTGTACGTACCACCACTGATGAGATACCTTGCGCGGGACGACGGTGTCAAAGACGTAGTCTTGCGTATTCTCCAGGTTTGCAAAGGTCAAGGTAGAGTACTCGGTGCCGGCTACGAGCGGGGCGTCTACCAGATCGAACTCCGGGTACGGGTAAGCGCCGAAGGTCTTTGAGAAAAAAGCGAGGCTGCTGGAGGCGAGATCCAGAGCCCGTCCGGCCCGGATGGCGGATTCGGGACGGTGGTAGACGTTGATCGTGGTCTCTCCGACTCTCCGCGAGACGCGCTCGAACTCTTCGCCGATTGCCAGGGCGAAGTCTCGCACGGATTCGGCCTCGTAGGTAGAGGTCTGCTCTCCGCCGGCCTCGTCGTGGTCCTTCTCGACTCCTGTGGTGGCAGGGGTCAGGCCCTTCGGAAGGGTCAAGCGTACCGTGTAGTCCGCGACCTCGGAGAAGTACGGCTCGCCGAACTCGGTCGTCGGCGCGAGGTTCCATCCATCCTCGTCGTATACAGCGAGGATCGGGTACCAGACTCCCATCGAAGAGACGCCGGAGTCGTGACCGAAGGGAGCGGCTATCTCTGGAATAGTGGTCTCGAAGCGCAGTGCGACCTGCGCCGTGGCATTCCTGGGGAGAGGTTTCGGGAAGAAGACCTCGAGGTCGGTGCCGTCGAGGGAGGAGCGGGACTTCTCGCCGTCCACGGTTACGGAGGAGACGGTAGTGCCGCCGTCCAGGTCCGTGAAGACGGTCTCGTTCGTCCAGAGGCGGAAGTGGAGCGAGCGCATCGGTTCGTCTTCGGCGTTCACATACCGGACGGTCTGCGTACCCGCGGTGGATCTCGGCTTCTCTTTGTAGATGGCGTCGATGTCATAGCGGGCGGGATAGAATCCAGGGTAAGAGAACTTCGAAGGTGGAGGCTTCTCCGGCCGGGGTCGGACCTTGGTGGGGGCCTCCCGGTCTGCTTCCTCGCTTCCCCGGAGCAGGAGAGAGCTTCCCAGAATCAGGCCCACGATAACGCCCAGCAATACCAACAGCGCCGCGATCCGCCGCCTGCGGTACGTCCGTTTGAGGTTGAGGGATCGAACGGAGGCTCTCCGGGAGAATGATGGATCAGAGCCAGAGAAGCCGGGGGTCCCGCGACTCCGGCGCGGACGAGGCGAACCGGAGGATCTTCTTCGCTTCAATTCTCGCTCGGCTGGTTCGGAGACGGTCAACGGTTCCCCCTCTGTACCTGGCTCCAGACTCATGGTACATTCGCGAGTCTTCGCGAGCAATGGAAGCGAGGTCCCGGAGCACCGGTGTCAGTCGGGTGGCGCGGCTACGATGCTTCTCCCCGGATCACGACGGGCGCCACCTCCTGGAGATCAGCCCGGCGCCTTGAGCGCGAAACCGCTTAAGCAGGCATCTTTTCGACGCTTTGCCGGTTTTTACCACTGATTCGCGGACGGCGGCTCCGGGACACGTGTCCCGGAGCCGCTTCTCGTCAGGGACCTGAAGGCCGGTGAGTCCGGTCTCCACCCGCGCTTCTAAAGAGCGGCCAGGCTCGGACGGCCGGATTTCAGGTGGCTGTAGACGGTGGTCTCGAAGTCCATGTAGCCGCCGAAGGAGACCGGGTCCGCGAACGGGAGAATCTGGGTCGCCCAGAAACCGCCGACGCCGTTCTTACGGTCGATCCAGTAGAACAGGTTCGCGAGCCCGGCCCAGCCCAACTCGCCCGCCGGCCGCCCGGTTGGAGCGTCCTCGTCGTTGATCATAAAGGTGTATCCCCAGGACTTCGGCATGCCGGGGAAGAACTCCGCGTCGTTGGACAGGCTCGGGATGGCGCCGGGGAGGCCCTTGATCTTCAACGCTCCCAGTCCGTTCTGAGCCATGCGCTCTACTGTCTCCGCTTTCAGCACCCGGCCGTGTTCGCCGGCTCCGTCGTTCAAGATCATGCGGATGAACTTCATGTAGTCGCCGACCGTGCCGTACAGGGCGTGGCCGCCCATGTGCTGCTCAGGGTCCTGCGGCAGCTCGAAGTCCGAGAGCGGGCTCAGGGTATCGTCCTCGCTGCGTTGATGAATGGTCGCGCGCCGGGAACGCATCGAGTCGGACATCGTGACCGCGGTATCGTCCATCCCGAGCGGCTCGAAGACGCGCTCGCGCATCACCTCGCCGAGACGCCTGCCGCGTGCCCCCTCGACCACCTTGCCGACCCAGTCGATATTGCTCCCGTACTCCCAGCGCTCGCCCGGATCGAAGAGCAAGACGGAGTTTAGTGACGCCTGCGTGCCGGTGACGACGCTCGGCACGTCTCTCTTCTCGCCGTACTGGATCAGGTCGTGGTTGAAGAAGTCGTAGCCGAAGCCCGCGGTGTGCAGCATCAGTTGGCTCACCGTGATATCGGAGCGGGGCGGACGGACGCGCGGCTCGCCGTCATCATCGAAGCCTTCGAGCACCTGGATGTCGGCGATCTCCGGCGCGTACTCCTTCGCGGGATCGTCGAGGCCGAGCACGCCCTCCTCGACCAACTGCATCACCGTTACGCCTGTGATCGCCTTAGTGCAGGAGAAGATGCAGAATACGGTGTCCGTGGTCATCTCCTGATCCTTGCCAAGCTCGCGGACGCCCGCGGCGCCTTCGTAGAAGTTCCCGTCGCGGTCGGTCGCCATAGCCACCACGCCGGGCACGCCGTTCTCTCGGTCCGCCACGCCGTGAAGCACGCGATCGGCGGCCTCTTTTACAGCATCATCCATATTTTCCTCTTTCCCACAGCCAGGCTTGCGCTCTCTGTCCTCGTACCCCCTGCAACAGGCGCATCATAGCACCCGCTCAGGTTAGAGGTCGCGCGGCCCAGGGTTATCGTCTTCAACGGTCCTTCTGAAGTCCGCCACACAGCAGGACGCTCTTTTGCCAGGCGCGCGCCGAGAGATTGAGCCTGACGTGCCGGAGCGGCTCCTTGGCGCTACTTCAAGTTATCCAAATCCGGACACGCTTGGTTACGGCTCTGATCCAGTTGCCGATCCGTTACAGCAGAGCGAGGTACAGAATCTTCCGGTAGAGTGCCGGAAACTCTTTGAGCCATCACGTTTTAGCTGCAAACATAGACTTTTTAAAGTGAGTCGCCCAGGACTCGAACCCACGGCTCTTTATATACATAACACTATCATGTATAGTTCTGCTATGTATACTTGGGTGAGTTCATTAGCGTCGCGCGACGCGTGAAATGATGGAGAAAATCATGGAGATCAGCAAGGACCTGATAGCCGCTTCCTCGACCCCGATCGTCCTGGCGATCCTGGCCGAAGAGGACAGCTACGGCTACGCGATCCTCAAGCGAGTTCGGGAGTTGTCCGGAGGGCGCATGGAATGGACGGATGGGATGCTCTACCCTGTTCTGCATCGGCTTGAGCGGCTCGGCCACGTCGAGGCGCGGTGGGAAGTTGCAAAGAGCGGTCGTCGTCGCAAGTACTACCGGATCACGCCTGGGGGCCGGGCTCAGATGGCGGAGGAACGCAGGCAATGGCAGGCGGTGGACGCTACGCTACGGGGCATCTGGCAGGCGTTCTCCCTTCCCGTTCCGGCCGGCCACCCCGCGTCGGCCGCGCCAGTGCCACGGGGAGCCTGACGATGGGGGCTCCAGATCACGGGGTATCGCTCGAGGAGCAGATCGAAAGGTGGCGGAGCTACCTCCGCCGCCGGCAGGCGATCCACCCCGTCGATGTAGCGGAGCTGGAAGACCATCTGCGCGAGCAGGTGGCGGTCCTGGTCGACGCGGGACTCACCACCGATGAAGCGTTCCTGGTGGCGGTGAAGCGCATGGGCGACCTCGACGCCCTCTCACGGGAGTTCGCGCGCGAGCACTCGGACCGCCTCTGGAAGCAGCTCGTCGTTGTCCCCTCCGATTCCGGGGAGCCACGAGCGCGGGCCCGAACGGATGCCATCGTCGCCTTCTGTCTTGCGGTGGCGGCGGCCGGGCTCATCAAGGCGCCGGCGCTCTTCGGCGTTCAGTTGGACGAAGACGCCGGCTTCTACGCCCGCAATCTGAGCCTCTTCGTGCTGCCACTCCTGACCGGCTATTTCGTCTGGAAGCGGCGGCTCGACACCGGCATCCTCCGCTGGATGGTCCTGGCGTTCGTCGCGGCGGGTGTATTCGCCAACGTCTATCCTTTTGGCCCGGCCGGCTACACCGAGGCGCTCACGGCGCTGCACTTGCCGATCTCGCTCTGGCTGGTGGTGGGCATCGCGTACGCCGGCGGCCGGTGGGGCCAGGTTGGGGGCCGCATGGACTTCATTCGATTCTCGGGCGAGCTGTTCATCTACTACGTGCTGATCGCCCTCGGCGGCGGCGTGCTCACGGCGTTTATGGCGATGATCTTCCAGTCCATCGGGATCGACGTCGAGCCCTTCTTCGAGTCGTGGCTGCTGCCGTGCGGCGCTATAGGGGCCGTCGTGGTCGCCTCCTGGCTGGTGGAGGCCAAGCAGAGCGTGATCGAGAACATGGCGCCCGTGTTGACGCGCCTCTTCACGCCCCTTTTCGCCGCCGTGCTCATCACGTTTCTGGGAGCCATGCTGTGGACCGGACGTGGAGTCGGCATCGAGCGGAACGTGCTCATCGCCTTCGACCTGCTCCTGGTGCTGGTCCTCGGCCTTCTGCTCTATTCCGTCTCCGCCCGGGACCCCCAGTCGCCCCCCGGCGTCTTCGACGTGGTGCAGGTCGTGCTGGTGATCAGCGCGCTATTGGCCGACGCGGTAGCGCTGTGGGACATCGCCGCGCGTATCACCGAGTTCGGCTTCAGCCCCAACCGCGTGGCCGCCCTGGGTGAGAACGTGATTCTCCTGGTCAATCTGGCGTGGTCCGCCGTGCTCTACATCCGCTTTCTGAGAGGGCGCGGATCGTTCACGACCCTCGAACGGTGGCAGACGAATTACTTGCCGGTCTACGCCGTGTGGGCGGCGATCGTCGTTATCGTCTTTCCGCCGGTGTTCGGGTACATCTGATCGGGTGCCGCCGCACCCGTTCTCCGCAGCGACATTCGCCTTGCGGATTGGCGGGTCGACCATCACGTAGGGCCGTCCCCGTTCTTCGAGCCATCCTCGCAAACCTCGGGCCGTCCCGTAGACCGTGTCGGCGACGATCCACCGCGCCGGGACGTCGGCCTCGAAGGCCCGCTCCAGTATCCGCTTGGCGAGTCCCCTTGGTTGCAAACCGCACCCCCTCGGGAACGCCGGCTTCGGCTCGGCGCTCTTCGTCCCCCGCCCAATCTTTGGGTAGGTATAGGGCACGGGGTCCACGAAGGCCGCACCTTTGCGCGAGGCGTAGACCGCGAACACTTCTACCTGCGAGTTCTCTATCCGGCCCGCCGTTCCCGTGTACTGGCGGGCGACGCCTGCGGACTTCTCGCCCTTCTTGAAGAAGCCCGTCTCGTCCACGATGAGCACCCGCTCTCCTCGTCTCCCAGGCGCTCGGAGACGTACCCGCGCAGGTCGCCGCGCACTACGGCGTCGCGCACGGCGTCCCAACGAGCGGCGTTAAAGAGGCGCTGCGCACCTTGCGCTCCACGCGTTCGAGCAGGCTGGCGAGGTAGCGCCTCGCTCGCTCCCTGACCTACGGCCTCGGGAAGCGGCACGCGATGTGGGCATGCAACCCGCCAAGGGCATCGGGACATCGTTCCACAGCGGCGAATTCGCCGCCTCCGGTCTTGTAGTTCTCCGCGCCGACATGCTGCTCCTCTAACCGGTTAGAGGAGCAGCACACCGCAGCTCAATAGAAGTGTCGCTGTAGGATTAGTAGCCGCAAAAGCGGAGAACTTCTCGGCAGTCGGCACATCTCCCAGGGGCACATAAGATACACAGCGAAGATCCCATCTTTACCGAAGCTGCCATTCTTGGCATCTACGGGAGTACGGGATGCCAAAGCTTCGTCGAGACTCGAACGTCAAACCCGCTGGCTTCGAGCCGCGTGTACCTCCTGGCGAACCGCAGCGGGGAACAACAGATAGTCTACTCCCACGTTGACCATGGAAAATCCCTGCTCCGCGTACTCTCTGGCCGACTCCCCCGAGGTGCCGTGCAGACCCGCGGCGATGTTGTTTTTCCGGCAGGCCTCTCGTATACGCTCCACGGCCTCGTCGTGCCTGGACTTATCTTCCGACAGGTCGAGTGGAAGTCCCAGGCCCAGGGCAAGGTCCGCAGGGCCTATGTAGATACCGTCGAGTCCCGGAGTGGCGGCGATCTCTTCCACGTTCCCGAGACCTTCTAGAGTCTCGATCTGGACTATGCACAAGACCTCGTCAGCCAAAGCTTCCGGGTCCTTCGAGCCGATGACGCTGGAGGCCCGGATCGGACCGTAGGAACGAGCGCCCTCGGGCGGAAAGCGGCACGCCGCTACAGCCCGCGCAGCTTCGTCAGCATTGTTGACCATGGGAACGATCACGCCCAACGCTCCAGCATCCAGCGCCCTCATTAACAGCCAGGGCTCGTTGTACGGCACGCGCACGATGGGGGCGGCGCCGGCGGACTTGATCGTTCGGAGCATGGAAACCATGGAGGCGTAATCAACGACTCCGTGCTGCTGGTCTACGCAGACGTAGTCGAGGTCCAAACCAGCGATCAACTCGATTCCAAAAGAGTCCGGTATAGTGGACCAGAACCCGAATGCCGGGCGAGACGAAGACCACGCTTGCTTTATACGGTTAACGTTTACCGTCATCAAAGTACCTCCTAAAAGGGTTAGAGAGCTCACACCATGCTACAACGAGGCCCCCGGACTCCCCTCGCTGGAGAGAACCGCGTTGACTGCGGGCTTCCCAAACCGGGTCCGTGGGGCGCCCTGACTAAAGCGCAGCGTTTTGGACTGAAGACGCCAACCAGCGGGCGTCGGTTGTGGTGATCGTTCAACACATGGAATCCCGGTGAACGTCCAAATGCTCATAGGAGCGTTCCCGTCGCACCTCCTACTCGTACGTCTTTCGACCTCTCTTACGTTGAGCGGAGAACTTCGCGCTGCGGACATGACCGCAACCGCCCTCCAATATCAACCGGATCAATCATGTACGTACAAATCGCGTCTGTCAATGCCACTATCTGTAAGGACCTTGCACGAGCGATTCAGGACCTACGTAAAAAAGGGAAGCGGATGGTGCGTGTTGCGTGTTGGATCCAGGGTCCCGAATTAGATCGGTGACCAGCGGCGCAGCTCTATACGGTAGGAGTTCTGTTTCGGGTTGTAGTACGAGTTGGCGTACTCCAGGGGGGTGCCGTCTTTGCCATAGAAGAGGCGCTCGACTCGCAGGATCGCCTCTCCGGGCTCGTAGTCCATCACCTCCGAGACTTTAGAAGGGGGAGCGGAGATAGCCGTGATATCGAGGCTGGCTCCGGCGACGGGGAGCGAAAAGAGGCGTTCCACGCTACCGATAACGGTTCCGGGGCCATCAGATGGCAGGCCGGACTCCCGCATACGCCTCCCAATATCTGGAGGAAGAGAGATGTAGCTCACGAAGAGCGGAGTCCCTTCATAGAGCCTCATAATCGCGAGGCTTGCTACCTCCGGAGACGGCAGCGCCAGACGGGATGCCGCTTCAGCGTCTTCGACGATCTCTATCGGGTCCAACACACGCAGCTCCGTACCGACCCACGTCAACATCTCCTCGAGCGTGCCGATCGAGCGCTGGTACTTCCCGCGCCTTGAAATCTCGTTGACGAAGGTGCCACGTCCGGGGATTCGATCAACCAGGCCGTCGGCGACCAGATCCTGGAACGCATGTCTCACGGTGTGCCGGCTAACGCCATATTGCTCACCCAACTCTGCCTCTGTCGGTAAGCGTTCGCCTTCCTTGAAGCGTCCTTCCTCTATGTCTGCGCGAAGTGCTACCGAAAGTCGCCGGTAAGCCGGCTGTTCGCGTCCTCGCCGCCTGGTCTTACTCAGTCTTTCTCACCTCCGCCTTTATCTAGGATCAGAGTCTTTCGCTGCATTGCACGGATCGTTGCTCTAAGTAAACAAAATATACCATCCGACTTCCGCCACGGGCATTACATCTTTGGATGTATGTCTATTCGGTGCATCGCTTGGCTGATGAATCTGTGTACGGTTGATAGTCGTCGGTTTCTCCGAAGCAGCCTGCTGCCGCCACAGATCCAATATGGGTTGATCAGTTGCGCAAAGGATCGGCCTCTTCGAGCCTCCATGTTATGAGATTTTCTGACTGGAACCAACCCCTATCGGTAGACCAACTTACATGGATGGAGTGTCGGAACTGTCGAGACTGCACGGGTTCACTGCCTTCTCCCGTTTTCTAAACCATCAGCAAATTTATCGGCAAATGCTATTGACTGAGTTATGTACGTACATTATCCTCGTCGACATACCATAATGTACGTACATTATCCGGTATAGGGGAACGGAAGCGAGAGGAGGAGAGCGTGGTCGATGCCTGAACGTTTGCCCATCGTTGGCTTGGGATTTTGGTTTGAGGTGGTGTTCATCCGCTGGGTAGGTGGGTGGCAGAGTAGCAGTCAGCAGTATCGCGGACGTTAGGGAGGTATTGAGGTGGAGATTGCTCTATGGAAACGGGCGTTAGCCGAGTTCTTTGGCGTGTTCTTGTTGGCCTCGATAGGCTTGATGGTCGTCGCGACCGCGATCACGACCCAGGCGTACGACCTGTTCGGGGTGTCCATCGTCTTCGCGTTGGTGATCATGACCATCATCATGGTGGTCGGTGCGGTGAGTGGAGCCCAGATCAACCCGGCCATCACCATCGCGCTCGCCGTGTTCCGGAAGTTCCCGTGGCGCGAGGTGCCGGTTTACGTCGTGTCCCAGATCTCCGGTGGGGTGGTCGGGGCGCTGGTACTCTACTTCCTCTACCGGGGGCCCATCACGGCGTTCGAGAAGGCCAACGACATCGTCCGGGGCCAGCCCGGGAGCGAGATGACCGCCCTGATCTTCTCCTGCTTCGCGCCGCACCCGGCCTTCGCCGCCGCCCTCAAGTGGAGTCCGAGCGTTGTGGGGACGGGCACCGCGTTGCTCGCCGAGGCCTTTGCCACCATGGTGCTGGCCGTCGTGGTGTTCGCGGTGACGGACGAACGGAACGCGTTCGCGCCGAGCCTGCCCGTCTTCGCCCTTACCCTCGGGCTCGTCGTCGGCTTTATAGTCGCTGTGGAAGCGCCGCTGACCATGGCCGGTCTCAACCCCGCACGTGACCTCGGGCCGCGCATCGCGATCTCCCTCCTGGGCTGGGCCGGCGTCGCCTGGTCCCATGCCGGGTTTAACTGGTGGGTGTGGACCGTGGGACCAATAATCGGGGCGGTCGCCGGCGGTGCCGTGTGGACGTTCCTGTTCGGAAGTTTCCTCGCCGCGCGTCCCGTGGACCCGCTGGCCGCCGAAACCGAGGCCGAGGAACTGCACTCCCCGACGCCGGGTGGCAATCCCCCCTCTTCCGCCAGGACGGCCAGGGACTAGACCAATAAAGAGTGTTTGCGGCGCGCAAAGAACACGAGCGTCCCGCAGGCGAAAGGAGGCCCTCACGGCGACGAGGTTAGCAAAGACGCAAGTTGAACATCGATTGATTTCGGAACAGACAAACAAGGAGGATTAGCCACCGTGGCGCAGTACGACTATATCGTGATCGGCGCTGGTTCGGCTGGCGCCGTGGTAGCAGCCCGGCTCGCCGAGAACCCGGAGACGGAGGTCTTATTGTTGGAGGCGGGCGGTTCGGATCAGGACTACCCGGAGATCGCGGACCCTGGAGCCTGGCCGTTCACCTTGCAGGGCACCGAGTTCGACTGGCAGTACGTGACCACGCCGCAGGAGCACGCCGCCGGGCGCGTCGGCGTCGTGCCGCGCGGCAAGGTGCTGGGCGGCACCAGCGCCATAAACGCGCTGGTGTACGTGCGCGGTCACAGCAGCGACTACGACAACTGGGCCTACTGGGGCAACTACGGCTGGGACTACGCCAACGTGCTGCCCGCGTACCGCAGGCTGGAAGATTACGAGTACGGGTCAAACGATTACCACGGCTCCGGCGGGCCGATCTCCGTCCGCCGCTTCCGGGAGGACAACTCCAACCCAGTCTCCGTGGCGATGATGGAAGCAGCGCTGGAGGCTGGTTACCCGTACACCGACGACTTCAACGGGGCCAGGATGCAGGGCGCCGGCTACAACAGCGTGACCATCAACAAGGACAACACGCGCTCCGGCACCTTTATGTACCTCAGGAACGCGCCCTCGAACCTTACGATAACCACCCACGCTCAGGCGCGAAAGTTGCTCATCGAGAACGGACGTTGCACGGGGGTCGAGTACTCGCGGGGCAACGGACGAAACGGCGGGCTCGAACGCGCCGAAGCACGGGAAGAGGTTATCGTCTCCGGCGGCGCCATAGACTCGCCCCGGCTGTTGATGCTCTCGGGTATCGGACCGGCGGATCACCTGCGGCAGGTGGGCATAGATGTCAAGGTGGATATCCCAGGCGTCGGGCAGAACCTGCACGACCACCTGCTCATTGGCGTCGTCTACGAGTCGGCCAGGGAGGTGCCGAAGGCCACGTGGGCCAACCACTCGGAGACGACGTTGTTCTGGCCCGACGACGAGCGCGGGGTCGGGCTGTGCCCCGGCATGCAGATCCAGTTCATCCACATACCCTTCGCCCCCGAGGGCTTCACGGCGCCGGAGGAAGGCAGCGGCTACACGATAACGCCGGGCCCGAACCGCGTCCTCAGCCGCGGCGAACTCACATTGCGCTCGTCCAACCCCGATGACGCCCCGCTTATCAACCCGAACTACCTCATAGAAGATGCCGACGTGGCGGCCCACGTCAGGGGTATCCAGATGTCGCGCGAGATAGGCGAGCAGGACGCTCTCAAGGAGTGGAGGAAGAAGGAGGTGCTGCCGGGACCGGAGCGGAAGACCGACGCCGAACTGCGCGAGTTCGTGCGCCAGGCGGCGAGCACCATCTACCATCCGGTCGGCACCTGCAAGATGGGCATAGACCATATGGCCGTCGTGGACCCGGACCTGCGCGTGTACGGCGTGGAGGGGCTGCGCGTCGCGGACGCCTCGATCATGCCGGCTATCACGTCGGGCAACACCAACGCGCCGTGCATCATGATCGGTGAGAAGTGCGCCGAGATCATCCTCTCGGGCGTGGGCGTCGACGAGGTGAGCCGGACCCACAGCGTCCGCGACGCCGGATGAGGCGCCGAACGGCACGCTGAAAGCTAGCGCACCGTAGCTGGCAGGGAACCGCGCCCCACTTGGAACGCGGTTCCCTGCCAGCGGGAGGTAGAGATCATACGACCAACCGGGAGGACTCTCTCTTGAAAGCAGCCGTTCTCGAAGCGGCGAAACGCCTCGTCAT
>DASSMB010000214.1:0-15465 GCA_035689095.1 Rubrobacteraceae bacterium
AGAAGGAGTAGAGATGGTGATGCCCGGAGACAACACGGTAATGAACGTGGAGCTCATCTCGCCCATAGCTATGGATGAGGGTCTCAACTTCGCGATACGTGAGGGTGGCAGGACTGTTGGTGCTGGTGTCGTCACCGAGATAGTCGAGTAGGTAAAAAGCCTGACGGATGAGGGGCGGTGCGGTGTGCCGCCCCTGTGATTTGGAGGAATGTTGTGCGACAATTAGTAACGCTGGCTTGCGAGGAGTGCAAGCGCCGGAACTACAGCAGCCGTAAGAACCGGCGGAATACTCCGGACCGCATCCAGCTACAGAAGTTCTGTCCGTGGTGCCGGCAGCATACGGCGCACCGGGAGACCCGTTAAGGGACCGAGACAGAGGGCAGTAGCTCAGTTGGAAGAGCAGCGGTCTCCAAAACCGCAGGTCGTGGGTTCGAGTCCCTCCTGCCCTGCTCCAGTAGATAGAACCAGGCGAGGAAGTGATGGGTAAAAAGCGCGCCTCCGCGGCTCAGGCCAAGGGGACCAACAAGAAGTCACAGCAGCAGCCCAAGAAGAGTTTCTTCAGCGGGATCAGGGATTTCGTGCGCGGGGTCCGGGCCGAGTTGAAGCGGGTTAGCTGGCCGAACCGGGATCAGCTCCGGCAGAGCACGGCGGTCGTGTTGATCATCGTGCTGGTGCTCGGCGCTTACGTGGCCGCGTGGGACTTCGTCTTCCAGAGCATCGCCCGCCTGGTGTTCCTAAGGTAGCGGGAGTTAAGAGATTTGAAGAAGTGGTACGTCATAAACACATACTCGGGGCACGAGAACAAGGTCCGCACGACGCTTGAGCGGCGGGTCGAGTCTCTCGGTGTAGGCCGTCATTTTGGAGAGATCAGCATCCCGATGGAGAGTGTCATCGAGATCAAGGACGGCAAGAAGGTCCCCGTCGAGCAGCGCCAGTTCCCCGGATATATCCTGGTGAACATGGACATGAACGAGAATACCTGGCAGATCGTGCGCCAGACGCCGGGCGTCACCCAGATCGTCGGCAACGGAGACAAACCCCTGCCGCTGAGCCGCGCCGAGGTCGAGCGTCTGCTGCATCCGGGCGAGGCCGCCGACGCGGCGCGGGAGAAGGTCAAGACGACGGTGGATTACACTATCGGGGAGACGGTCAAGGTCATCGGCGGACCGCTCTCGGACTTTACGGGTGCGATCTCGGACATAAACGTGGACCAGTCGCGGTTGAAGGTGCTGGTCTCGATCTTCGGCCGGGAGACGCCGGTCGAGCTTTCTTTCAATCAGGTAGCAAAACTCTAACAATCCGAGGAGAGGTTTCTTATGGGTAGAGGACGCGGGCGCCGCGTAGCGCGCAAATTGAAGTTGCAGATCACGGGCGGTCAGGCGAACCCCGCCCCGCCGGTCGGCCCGGCGCTGGGCCAGGCTCAGGTGAATATCGGGGAGTTCGTGCGGCAGTTCAACGACGCCACGCGCGACCAGATGGGGCAGGTCGTCCCCGTGGAGATCACGGTCTTCGAGGACCGCTCTTTCACGTTTATTACCAAGACGCCCCCGGCGGCGTTCCTGCTGAAGCAGGCCGCGGGTCTGGAGAAGGGCAGCGGCGAGCCGAACAGCAACAAGGTCGGCTCCGTCAGCCGGGCGCAGGTCGAGGAGATAGCCAGGACAAAGATGCCGGACCTCAACGCCGCCGATATAGACGGCGCGGCGAAGATCGTCGAGGGCACGGCCCGGAGCATGGGGATAACCGTCAATGGGTAAGCGACTTTTGGAACAGAGCACGAAGATCGACCGCGAGCGTCTCTACGGACCGCGCGAGGCGCTGGAGTTACTCAAGGCGCTCGAAGGCGCGAAGTTCGACGAGAGCGTCGAGGCGCACGTCAACCTGAACGTGGACCCCCGACGCGCCGACCAGATGGTGCGCGGCACCCTGATGCTCCCGAACGGCACCGGCAAGACTCGCCGGGTGGCTGTCTTCGCCGTGGGTGAGAAGGCCCGCGAGGCGGAGGACGCCGGCGCGGACGTGGTGGGCGCCGACGACCTGGCGGCACGTATCCGGGACGAGAACTTCATGGACTTCGACGTTGCGGTCGCGACGCCGGACCAGATGAGCGTGGTCGGGCGTCTCGGGCAGGTGCTGGGACCGCGCGGGCTGATGCCGAACCCGAAGAGCGGCACGGTTACGATGGACGTTGGCCGCGCGGTCGAGGATATAAAGAAGGGCAAGATCGAGTACCGGGTGGACCGCTACGGCATCATCCACTCCATCCTCGGCAAGAAGTCCTTCGACCTGGATAGCCTGGTTGCCAACTACTTCGCCCTGCGGGAGGAGCTTCAGAGGGTGCGTCCGGCGCCGGTGAAGGGCCGCTACTTCAAGTCCATTACGCTCACGACCACGATGGGACCGTCGGTCAAGGTTGACCCTTCCGTCGAGAAGGAGTAATATCTCGCGCGGACTTTAAGTTAATAAGAGTAGACCGAAGACAGCCGGGGTCCGAGAGGACTTAATCATCCGGCCGAGGTTGCGGAAAGCTTTACGGGATCTTTTTAGCCCCGAGCGCCTCTGCGGCCTCGGGGTTTTACATTTGGCGGAGGAGTTGAGGTGAAGAGGGAAGACAAGGCTAAGGTGATCGAAGACCTCGCCGGGAAGCTTCGCGGCGGCTCGGCGGTACTCGTGGATTATCAGGGCATCAACGTGGCGCAGAGCACCGACCTGAGACGTCAGAGCCGCGAGAACGGCGTCGAGTTCGTAGTCGCCAAGAACACGCTGACGCAGCGGGCGGCTAACGAGGCCGGCATCGAGGGGCTGGAGCAGTACCTGGTCGGGCCGACGGCGCTTGCGTTCTCCGAGGACCCGGTGGCGAGCGCGAAACTGATGGCGAAGTTCGCGGATCAGGTCGAGACTTTCGTCCTGAAGGGCGGTCTGCTGGAGGGCGACCGGGTGCTGAACGAGACCGAGGTCGTGGCTCTGAGCAAGCTGCCGGGCCGCGAGCAGCTCATCGCCCAGATCGTCGGCGGCATCTCGTCGCCGCTCACAGGCTTCGTGACGGTGTTGAACAACACCATCCAGGGCCTGGTCGTGGCGCTCGGCCAGATCGCGGAGCAGAAGCAGAGCGCCGAACAGTCGTAGTTCAGTAGTAGGCAAGTAAGTAGATTCAAGGAGGAAGAAGATGGCTGTAACCAAAGAGGAGTTGATGGAGTCGATCGAGAACATGACCGTTCTCGAGCTGTCGGAGCTGGTGAAGGCTCTGGAGGAGCGCTTCGGCGTCTCCGCCACCGCCGTCGCGGCTGCCCCGGCGGCCGGCGCGGCCGGCGACGGCGCGGCTGCCGCCGAGGAGGAGCAGACCGAGTTCGACGTCGTGCTTACCGGCGCGGGCGCGAAGAAGATCCAGGTCATCAAGGAGGTGCGCGCCGCCACCGGACTCGGCCTGAAGGAGGCCAAGGCTCTCGTGGACGAGGCTCCGAACCCCGTAAAGGAAGCCCTCTCCAAGGAGGACGCCGAGGCCCTGAAGGCCAAGCTGGAAGAGGCCGGCGCCACCGTCGAACTGAAGTAACTCCGTCGCTCCCCGCCTACCGGCTTTTGCCGGAGACGCCGGGGTTCGATTGCATCTACGAGAGGCGCTGCCGCATTGCTGCGGTGGCGTCTCTTTTGCGCGGTGGTGCCGATTGGCGTGGTAGCAAGAAGCCGATAGCTCCATCCGTGGCACATTGCGGAGGGTTATGCTATATTGCCCGGCGTCGGTGAGCAGTTCGACTGGCGAAAAATATTTTTGATCAGAACGCGGTTCGCGCGTCTTGACTTGCCCTCTCCGCGGGGGTAAGATATTCGTCTGCGTGTTTAACCGTTCTTCAACAACCCTGCCGGAGGAGAACTAACTTGGTAAGTCCCATTGTGCGCCGCAAGCGGCACCCCTATGCTCGGATGCAGACCGCCGATTTCCAGGTTCCGCCCCTGGTCGAGATCCAGATAAACTCTTTCCAGAAGTTTCTTGACGAAGGGATCCAGCGGACGCTGACGGAGATCTCTCCGATAGAGGATTACACTGGCTCTTACGCCGTGGAGTTCGGGGAGTCTTACTTCGAGGATCCACCAGTCTCTATAGAGGAGTGCATCTCTAAGGACAAGACTTACGCGGCTCCGCTCTTCGTGAAGGTCCGCTTCATCATAAAGGAGACGGGAGAGCTCCGGGAGCAGGACGTGTTCATGGGGGACTTCCCGCTCATGACTCAGTCGGGGACGTTCATAATAAACGGGACCGAGCGCGTCGTCGTAACGCAGCTCGTGCGTTCTCCGGGCGCGTACATTATGGAGCCGAAGGACGTCTCCAAGCAGGTCCTGACGGCCAGCCTGATGCCGAGCCGTGGCTCCTGGCTGGAGTTCGAGGTCGAACAGAAGGGCTATATCTCCGTTCGCATCGACCGCAAGCGGAAGCTGCCGGTAACGGTCTTGCTCAAGGCGCTCGACATGGGCGGGCCGGAGGAGTTGCTGTCGCGGTTCGGGGACTCGTGGCTCATACGGAACACGCTGGAGAAGGACGATACCGCGTCGCGGGACGACGCGCTCCTGGAGGTCTTCCGGCGCCAGCGTCCCGGCGAGCCGGTCAACATCGAGAACGCCCAGAACCTGGTGGACGGGCTGTTCTTCGAGCCCAAGCGCTACGATCTCTCGGAGGTCGGACGCTACAAGGTCAACAAGAAGCTCAAGCTCGACGTGCCGATGGAGACTCAGACGCTCACCATAGAGGACATCGAGGGCCTGCTCAAGCGCCTCATGGAGATCTCCGAGGAGGTCGCCGAGGACGAGGAGTTCGGGCGCATCAACTACGAGCGCATCCGGCACAAGCTCGACGAGTACGAGCACTTCGGCAACCGGCGTCTCAGGACTGTCGGGGAGTTGGTTCAGGAAGCGTTCCGGATCGGGATGTACCGGATGGAGCGGGTTGTGCGCGAGCGCATGACCACGCAGGATACGGATACCATCACGCCGCAGACCGTCGTCAACACCAAGCCGGTCGCCAGCGCGATCAAGGAGTTCTTCGGCTCCTCGCAACTCTCGCAGTTCATGGACCAGACGAATACTCTCTCCGGGCTTTCGCACCGGCGGCGCCTCAGCGCGATGGGCGCGGGCGGTCTCAGCCGGGAGCGGGCTCCGATAGAGGTCCGGGACGTGCATCCGACGCACTACGGGCGGATGTGCCCGATCGAGACGCCGGAGGGACCGAACATCGGGCTCATCGGGCAGCTCTCCACCTACGCGACGGTTGACAAGTACGGCTTCGTTCAGACGCCGTACCGCAAGGTCGTCGATGGGAAGGTGACCGACGAGATCGAGTACCTGTCGGCCGATGAGGAGGAAGAGCTCACCATCGCGCAGGCCAACACGCCCGTCGATATCAAGACCGGCAAGATCGAGGAGGGAGC
Source organism: Rubrobacteraceae bacterium (assembly GCA_035689095.1). Classification (GTDB taxonomy): domain Bacteria; phylum Actinomycetota; class Rubrobacteria; order Rubrobacterales; family Rubrobacteraceae; genus JACDDK01. The sequence continues at coordinate 5,415 of DASSMB010000214.1, forward strand.
CCAGATCCTGGCTCGGCGTCGCGGCGGCGACGTGGCTACCGTCTCGCCCGAGGAAGTGGACTACATGGACGTGGCCCCGCTCCAGACGGTCTCCGTCGGGACAGCGCTGATCCCGTTCCTGGAGCACGACGACGCGAACCGGGCGCTCATGGGCGCGAACATGCAGCGTCAGGCCGTCCCGCTGCTCCGCAGCCAGGCCCCGTATGTCGGGACCGGTATGGAGTTCCGGGCCGCGGCGGATACGGGCGACGTGCTGCTGGCGCGTAACGCTGGTACCGTGGAGAGGGTCGTGGCGGACAGGATCTCTGTCCGGCGCGAGGACGGCGAGGTGGATGATTACCGTCTCCGCAAGTTCGCCCGCTCCAACCAGGGCACCTGCGTGAACCAGCGCCCGCTCGTCACGGAGGGCGAGAGCATAGAGGCCGGCACGGTGCTGGCGGACGGCTCCTCGACCGATGAGGGAGAGCTGGCTCTCGGTAAGAACCTGCTCGTGGCGTTCATGCCGTGGGAAGGCTACAACTTCGAGGACGCCATCATCATCTCCGAGCGGATCGTCAAGGACGACGTGCTCACTTCGATCCACATCGAGGAGTACGAGGTCCAGGCGCGGGACACCAAGCTGGGACCCGAGGAGATCACGCGGGATATCCCCAACGCCTCGGACGACGTGCTGATGAACCTCGATATCGACGGCATCATCCGCATTGGCGCCGAAGTAGGCTCCGGCGATGTACTCGTCGGGAAGGTCACGCCGAAGGGCGAGTCCGAGCCGACGCCTGAGGAGAAGCTCCTACGAGCGATCTTCGGCGAGAAGGCCCGTGAGGTGAAGGACTCTTCCCTCAAGGTCCCGCACGGCGAGGGCGGCGTCGTCATAGACGTCAAGCGCTTCAGCCGGGACGACGGCGACGAGCTCCAGCCGGGCGTCAACGAGATGGTCCGGGTGTTCGTGGCGAAGAAGCGCAAGATCGCGGAGGGTGACAAGCTCGCCGGACGTCACGGCAACAAGGGCGTCATCTCCAAGATCGTGCCCGAGGAGGACATGCCGTACATGGAGGACGGGCGTCCGGTAGACGTTATCCTGTCTCCTCTCGGCGTGCCGAGCCGGATGAACATCGGCCAGATCCTCGAAACCCACCTGGGCTGGGCCGCAAGCCAGGGCCTTGGCGAGAACGGCGGCGAGCCGACCTTCGTCTCGACCCCGGTCTTCTCCGGCGCCGAAGTTGAGGACATCGACAAGGCCATTGAGAAGGTCCGCACCACCACGGGAGCCGGGGTCAAGATGGGCCGCGGCGGGAAGGTCACGCTGCGCGACGGCCGCACCGGAGAGCCGTTCGACGGCAGGATCACGGTCGGCTATATGTACATACTGAAGCTCTTGCACCTGGTGGACGACAAGATCCACGCTCGTTCGACCGGTCCGTACTCGCTGGTCACACAGCAGCCCCTGGGCGGCAAGGCCCAGTTCGGCGGCCAGCGGTTCGGCGAGATGGAGGTGTGGGCGCTGGAGGCATACGGCGCGGCGCACACCTTGCAGGAGTTGCTCACCATAAAGAGCGACGACCGCGTGGGCCGGGTCAAGAGCTACGAATCAATAGTGAAGGGCGAGAACATACCGGAGCCGGGCGTTCCGGCGAGCTTCAAGGTGCTCTTGAAGGAGATGCAGTCTCTCGGGCTGTCGGTCAAGCCGGTCTACAGCGCCGAAGCTGCGGCCGAAGACACCGAGCGGCGCGACTGGGACGAGGCTGCGAGGGCGCTGGGGATCAACCTCAGCCGCGAGGAGCCTACCGGGAACCTGGACGATGCGCCGGACTTCGGCAGAGGAGGGATGTAAGCGTTGCAGGGACTAGAGCGCGACATAGACATAAATAAACTTGAGAAGATCTCCATCGGCCTCGTTTCGGCCGAGGAGATCCGGGAGTGGTCCCGCGGCGAGGTCACGAAGCCGGAGACCATCAACTACCGCACCCTCCGCCCGGAGAAGGACGGCCTGTTCTGCGAGCGGATCTTCGGACCCTCAAAGGACTGGGAGTGCTACTGCGGCAAGTACAAGCGCATCCGCTTCAAGGGCATTATCTGCGAGCGCTGCGGCGTGGAGGTTACCCGCGCCCGCGTGCGCCGCGACCGGATGGGCCACGTGGAGCTTGCCGCTCCGATAGCGCACGTCTGGTTCGTGAAGGGCGTGCCGAGCCGGATGGGTTATCTGCTCGATATCAGCCCGAAGGACCTGGACCGGGTGCTGTACTTCGCCTCGTCTATCGTTACCTGGGTGGACCGGGAGGAGCGGGCGAACGACATCGACATGCTCCGCGAGAGGGTCGAGGAGGAGATCCGTCAGCTCGAAGAGGACCGGGACGAGGAGGTCATGCAGACCCAGGCGCTCCGCACCAAGCGCGAGAGCGTCATAAAGGGCGAGTCCTCCCCGGATGAGCTGACCGAGGAATACGAGGACATCCCGGAGGAGGAGCGCGAGGCGGCCATCGCGAAGGTCCACAAGGAGGCCGAGGAGGCCGTCGCCGACGTGCAGCGCTCCATCACCGAGCAGATAGAGCTCGTGCGGCGCTCCTGGGAGGAGTTCCAGACGCTGGAGCCCCGTCAGATCGTGGACGACGAAGAGCTGTTCCGCGAGATGAAGGACCGCTTCGGCGACGAGTACGGCTACGGCGTGTACTTCCGCGGCGGCATGGGCGCCGAGGCCGTAAGAGACCTCATCACCCAGGTAGACCTCGAAGACGAGGCCGAAGAGTTGCGGAGCGTGGTGAGCGATTCAAAGGGCCAGAAGCGCCAGAAGGCGATAAAGCGCCTCAAGGTCGTGGACGCCTTCCGCACGAGCGGCAACAAGCCGGAGTGGATGATCATGGATGCGGTCCCGGTGCTGCCGCCGGACTTGCGCCCGATGGTGCAGCTCGATGGCGGACGCTTCGCCACGAGCGACCTGAACGACCTGTACCGCAGGGTCATCAACCGGAACAACCGTCTGCGCCGTCTGCTGGACCTGGGCGCGCCGGACGTGATCGTGAACAACGAGAAGCGGATGCTCCAGGAGGCCGTGGACGCCCTCTTCGACAACGGCCGCCGCGGACGCGCCGTAACGGGCGCCGGCAACCGGGCGCTCAAGTCGCTCTCCGATATGCTCAAGGGCAAGCAGGGCCGTTTCCGGCAGAACCTGCTCGGCAAGCGGGTTGACTACTCGGGCCGCTCGGTCATCGTGGCCGGCCCGAACCTCAAGATGCACCAGTGCGGTCTGCCGCGTCTCATGGCGGTCGAGCTTTTCAAGCCGTTCGTGATGAAGGTGCTCGTTGACCGGGCGCTCGCTCCGAACATCCGGAGCGCGAAGCAGATGGTCGAGCGGCTCCGTCCCGAGGTCTGGGACGTGCTGGAGGACGTGATCAAGGAGCACCCCGTGCTCCTGAACCGCGCCCCAACGCTCCACCGCCTCGGCATCCAGGCTTTCGAGCCGGTGCTGGTCGAGGGCAAGGCCATCCGGGTCCATCCGCTGGTGTGCTCCGCGTTCAACGCCGACTTCGACGGCGACCAGATGGCGGTCCACGTGCCGCTCTCGCCCGAGGCTCAGGCCGAGGCGCGGGTGCTGATGCTCTCGACGCAGAACATCCTTCTCCCGGCGAACGGGTTCCCGATCGCGGTCCCCTCGCAGGACATGGTGCTCGGGCTCTACTACATCACCTACACCGACGAGGGGTTCGAAGACGCCGAGGTCAAGGGATTTATCTCTTCCTACGACGAGGCCGAGGCCGCGTACAAGGAGGGCACGCTCAAGCTGCATGACAAGGTCATCACGCGCCGTAACGGCGAGCGGATGGAGACCACGCTGGGACGGGTGCTGTTCAACGAGAACATCGAGCAGGCGCTAAGAGATTACCTGGGCGACTCGTATGACCCGGCGTCTTATCCTTACGTCAACGAGGTGTTGAAGAAGGGTGAGATCAAGGACCTCGTCTCCGACTACGTGGACCGCTATCCGACGGAGTTGGTCAGCCAGCTTCTCGACACCCTGAAGAGGGTCGGGTTCCACACGGCCACGAAGGCCGGCCTCTCCGTCGGCAAGAACGACATCGTGGTTCCGGTGCAGAAAGAGGGCATCCTGGAGACCTACCAGGCGAAGGTCGATGAGATCGAAGACCAGTGGGATCAGGGCTTTATCTCCGATGACGAGAGCCTGGAGCGGACCATCGGCCTGTGGACGCAGGCCAAGAACGAGGTCGAGCAGGCGATGAAGGACAACCTGTACCGCCTGAACCCGATCTACATGATGGCTAACTCCGGCGCGCGAGGGAACTACTCGCAGATAACGCAGCTCGCCGGCATGCGCGGCCTGATGACGAACACGAAGGGCGAGATCATCCCCGAGCCCGTGAAGTCTAACTTCATGGAAGGCCTCTCGGTCCTCGAATACTTCACCTCCACACACGGCGCCCGGAAGGGCCAGGCCGACACGGCCCTGCGTACCGCCGACTCGGGCTATCTGACCCGCCGTCTAGTCGACGTCTCTCAGGACGTCGTGGTCAACGGCGAGGACTGCGGCTCGGACGGATACATCGAGATACCGCTCTACCTCAACGGCGGCCGGGGCGACGCCAACGACTCTGTCGCCGCCCGTTACCTGGCGCGCGACCTGGTAAATCCGGAGACCGGCGAGGTCGTCGCCGAGGCCGGGACGGACATCACGCGCAAGATCCTGGACGGTTGGCGCGAGCAGTTGCCACGCGAGACGATGGTGCCGGTCCGCACGCCGTCGAAGTGCGAGAACGCCCACGGCGTCTGCCAGGCGTGCTATGGGCGCGCGCTCTCGACCTACCGTCCCGTTGACGTGGGTGAGGCCGTCGGCATCATCGCGGCCCAGTCCATCGGCGAGCCGGGGACGCAGCTTACGATGCGTACCTTCCACACCGGCGGTATCGCCGGCGAGGACATCACGGCCGGTCTTCCCCGGGTGGTCGAGCTCTTCGAGGCCCGGCACCCGAAGGCCGAGGCGACTCTGGCCGACATCGACGGTATCGTCTCGCTGGAAGAGGCCGACTCCGACCGGCTCATCAAGGTGGTAATCACGTCTTCGGACAATACGGAGAGCCGGGAGTACAAGGTCGAGCGCCAGCTCCTGAGGCCCGAGTTCGTCGAGGGCGCGGAGGTGCTGGCGAACACCCCGATCACCGATGGCTCCGTCTACCCGCATCAGATCCTCGAGAACGACCTGCGCTACGACCGCGGCACGACCGCCACCGAGCGCTACATCGTCGAGGAAGTGCAGAGGGTGTACCGGACGCAGGGCGTGGACATCCACGATAAGCACATCGAGGTGATAGTCCGCCAGATGCTGCGCAAGGTCGTGGTGGATGACCCCGGCGACACGAACTTCCTGCCGGAGCAGGTCGCTGACCGCTTCGCCGTGCGCGCCGAGAACGAGCGCGTGGAGGAAGAGGGGGGCAAACCGGCCACCTTCCACACTATCTTGATGGGTATCACGAAGGCTTCGCTCGCCACCGATAGTTTCCTCTCCGCGGCTTCGTTCCAGGAGACAGCGCGCGTCCTTACCGACGCCGCAATCGAGGGCAAGGTGGACAACCTGGCGGGCCTCAAGGAGAACGTCATCATCGGGAAACTTATCCCGGCCGCTACCGGACTGCCGCGATACCGGCAACTCCAGGTGACGGTCGAGGGCTACAAGGCCCGCGAGATCGACGAGCTTGACATAGCGGCCTCCTGAGCCTAAAATTATGCGTCGCGGTTACGAGCGAGTTACTAAGCGTAGCAAGCTCGATGATCGCGGCGCGTAATTTTGTTGTAGTTCCTTTTTTCAAGAGTTAGAGAGGAAGGCGCGGCCATGCCGACGACTAATCAGCTCGTGCGTAACGAGCGCAAGTTGAAGAAGGAGAAGACGGCGACTCCGGCGTTGCAGAGCTCTCCGCAGCGGCGCGGCGTGTGTACTCGCGTCTCGACGACGACACCGAAGAAGCCGAACTCTGCGCTGCGGAAGATCGCGCGCGTGCGGCTGACGAACGGTATGGAGGTTACGGCCTACGTTCCGGGCGAGGGCCACAACCTGCAGGAGCACTCCGTGGTGCTTGTGCGCGGCGGCCGAGTGAAGGACCTGCCGGGCGTGCGCTACAAGGTCGTGCGCGGCGCGCTGGATACTCTCGGAGTCAACAACCGCAAGCAGGGCCGTTCCAAGTACGGCACCAAGAAGGCGTAGGAGGATAATAGATGCCGAGGCGAGCAGCGCCCCCGAAAAAGAAGATAGAGGCGGACCCGGTCTACGGGAGCGTGCTGGTGCAGCAGGTCATCAACAAGATCATGCTGGACGGCAAGAAGAGTACCGCCGAGAAGATCGTCTACGATGCTCTCTCGTTCATCGAGGAGCGCACCGGGACGAGCCCCGTCCAGGTCCTCAACAACGCCCTCGACAACATCCGGCCGCGCCTGGAAGTGCGCAGCCGCAGGGTCGGTGGCGCGACGTACCAGGTGCCGGTCGAGGTGATCCCGCGCCGGGCGAATACGCTGGCGTTGCGCTGGATGGTCGGCTTCGCGCGGGCGCGCCGGGAGAAGACGATGGGCCGCAGGCTGGCCGGCGAGATCCTTGACGCGAAGGACAACATCGGCTCCAGCGTGAAGCGCAAGGAAGACACGCACCGGATGGCAGAGGCGAACCGTGCTTTCGCACACTACAGGTGGTGACGAGGTAGAGAATGGCTGTACAGGTAGCTAAAAAGATCCCGCTGAAGCGGGTACGGAATATCGGCATCATGGCCCACATCGACGCCGGCAAGACGACGACGACGGAGCGCATCCTGCTCTACACGGGCCTCACCCACAAGCTGGGCGAGGTCCACGACGGTAACGCCGTGATGGACTGGATGGCCCAGGAGCGCGAGCGCGGCATCACGATCACGTCCGCCGCAACGACCGTCTTCTGGGGCGGTATCGAAGGCTCCGGCAAGAACGGCAAGGGCCAGCGGGAGGGCGTCCATAGCCGTATTCCCGATCAGCACCGTATAAATATTATAGACACGCCCGGACACGTGGACTTCACGGTCGAGGTGGAACGGTCGCTGCGGGTGCTCGACGGCTCCATAGCTCTGTTCGACTCCGTGGCGGGTGTGGAGCCGCAGTCGGAGACGGTGTGGCGGCAGGCCGACAAGTACGGTGTGCCGAGGATCGCGTTCGTCAACAAGATGGACCGCATCGGGGCTGACTTCTACAAGGCGGTCGGTACGATGGTTGACCGGCTGGGCGCGAACGCCGTTCCGGTGCAGTTGCCGATAGGCGCGGAGAGCGAGTTCCAGGGGATCGTGGACCTCGTGGAGATGCGGGCCATTGTGTACACGGATGATCTGGGGGCGACGTGGGAGATCACGGACATCCCCGAGGACCTGCGGACTCTCGCCGAGGAGTACCGGGAGAAGCTGCTCGAAGCGGTCGCCGACCAGGACGAAGAGTTGATGATGATGTACCTGGAGGGTGAGCAGATCGAGGTGGAACAACTTCGGTCCGCTATTCGCAAGGCTACTCTGGATAACCAGATGACGCCCGTATTCGTCGGCTCGGCCTTCAAGAACAAGGGTGTCCAGCCGCTGCTCGACGGCGTGGTTGACTACCTGCCGAGCCCGCTCGACGTTCCGCCGATTCAGGGCAAGACGCTGGACGGTGAGGAGACCGTAACGCGCGAGGCCGACGAGAACGGTCCGCTGTCGGCGCTCGCCTTCAAGGTGCAGAGCGACCCGCACGTCGGGAAGCTGACGTACATGAGGGTGTACTCCGGCACGCTCAAGTCCGGCTCCTACGTCATGAACACGACGAAGGGCAAGCGCGAGCGCATCGGACGGTTGTTGCAGCTACACGCCAATAGCCGGGAGCAGCGCGAGGAAGTGTACGCGGGCGAGCTTGTGGCGGCCATCGGGCTCTCGGACACCGGGACGGGCGATACGCTCATCTCGGCGGACGACCCCGAGCAGATCGTGCTGGAGGAGATGATCTTCCCGGAGCCGGTAATCTCGCAGGCCATCGAGCCTAAGACGAAGGCCGATCAGGAGAAGCTGAGTGTGGCGCTCCAGCGTCTCGCCGAGGAGGACCCGACGTTCTCCGTGCGCGGCGACGAGGAGACGGGGCAGACGATCATCTCCGGTATGGGCGAGCTTCACCTGGAGATCATCGTGGACCGTCTGCTGCGGGAGTTCCGGGTGGACGCGAACATTGGCCGTCCGCAGGTGGCGTACCGCGAGACCATTCGCAAGCGTGTCGAGGGCATCAACGGCCGTTTCGTGCGGCAGACCGGTGGTCGCGGCCAGTACGGTCACGCGGTCATCAACGCCGAGCACAACGAAGAGACTGGCTACTTGTTCGAGAACAAGATCGTCGGCGGCGTCATCCCGAGGGAGTACATCGGGAGCGTCGACAAGGGCATCAAGGAGGCGCTAGATAGTGGCGTCGTGGCCGGGTTCCCGGTCGTGGATGTCAGGGTCGAGCTGGTAGACGGTTCGTTCCACGAGGTCGACTCCAACGAGATGGCGTTCCAGATCGCGGGTAGCATGGCGATCAAGGAAGCCATGAAGCGCGCCGATCCGGTGCTCTTGGAGCCGATCATGAGCGTCGAGGTCGTCATGCCCGAGGAGTTCATGGGCGACGTCATGGGCGACCTGTCGTCTCGCCGGGGACAGATCCAGGGTATGGACGCTCGCGGGGGCGGTCAGGTCATCCGGGCGATGGTCCCGCTCTCCGAGATGTTTGGTTACGCGACGACCGTCCGCTCCAAGACTCAGGGCCGCGCGACGTTCACGATGCAGTTCGATCATTACGCCGAGGTGCCGAAGAGCATCGCGGCCGAGATAGCTGAAAGGTAGGAGGAGAGTATGAGCAAGGGCAAATTTGAGAGGAACAAGCCGCACCTGAACGTGGGGACGATCGGGCACGTAGATCACGGCAAGACGACCCTTACCGCGGCGATCACGAAGGTTCTTGCAAAGCGGGTCTCTGACGACCCGGCCAACAAGATCGTCGCTTTCGATCAGATAGACAACGCTCCCGAGGAGCGCCAGCGCGGCATCACCATCGCAACCTCCCACCAGGAGTACGCCACGGCCAATAGGCACTACGCCCACGTCGACTGCCCCGGACACGCCGACTACGTAAAGAACATGATCACCGGAGCGGCCCAGATGGACGGGGCGATCCTCGTGGTATCGGCAGCCGACGGCCCCATGCCCCAGACGAGAGAGCACATCCTCCTGGCCAGGCAGGTAGGGGTGCCATACATAGTGGTGTTTCTAAACAAGGCCGACATGGTAGATGACGAGGAGCTCTTAGAGCTTGTAGAGATGGAGGTCAGGGAGCTCCTCACCGAGTACGACTTCCCCGGAGACGACATCCCCGTGGTCACGGGCTCTGCGCTCAAGGCGCTCGAAGGAGACGAAGGGGAGCTGGGCGAAGAGGCGATCATGCAGCTGATGGAAGCAGTAGACACGTACGTGCCAGAGCCCGAGCGAGCCATAGACCGCGACTTCCTCCTGGCGGTAGAAGACGTCTTCACCATCCAGGGTCGAGGGACGGTAGCCACGGGTAGGGTGGAGACCGGAGAGATAAGGCTAAACGAAGAGATAGAGATCGTAGGGATACGGCCCACAAGAAAGACGGTAGTAACGGGAGTAGAGATGTTCAACAAGAGCATGGACTATGCCCAGGCCGGAGACAACATAGGAGCACTACTCCGAGGAGTCAAGCGCGACGACATAGAGCGCGGGCAGGTTCTGGCCAAGCCCGGAACCATCACGCCCCACACCCGCTTCAAGGCCGAGGTGTACGTGCTCTCCAAGGAAGAAGGAGGAAGGCACACCCCGTTCTTCTCCAACTACCGGCCGCAGTTCTACTTCCGCACGACGGACGTCACCGGCGAAATTCGTCTGGAAGAAGGAGTAGAGATGGTGATGCCCGGAGACAACACGGTAATGAACGTGGAGCTCATCTCGCCCATAGCTATGGATGAGGGTCTCAACTTCGCGATACGTGAGGGTGGCAGGACTGTTGGTGCTGGTGTCGTCACCGAGAT
>DASSMB010000215.1:0-3236 GCA_035689095.1 Rubrobacteraceae bacterium
GCGAGACATCGCGCCACCTGCTGTGCCGTATCTCGGCGAAGGCTGTTCTAACGGCGATCTTCTGCGCCCACACCGTGAAGCGGCACTCTCCGCGGAATGAGTCCAGGTTGTCCAGTATCTTGATGAGCGCCTCCTGGGCGAAGTCCTCCATGGAGGGATCTATACCGCTAGTCCGGCCGTGCAGGGCGGCTCTCAATCCGCGAAGGAGCAAGACGCGCAGATCCGCGATGGCCCTGTCTCTCTCCGGCCCTCGCAGCTCCGCGAGCCACTGCTCGTTGCCACGCTCTCTCGCAGGGACGGCCATAATGCATCATCTTACCGGCGTTACACGCCGACCGCGACCTCCGACGCCCCGTGTCGGGCGAGGTCAACGAGGGATGCGCGCGACGCGAGACCTGACCCCCATCACGAAGGCGCGCACCTCGGAGGGGTCCAGGCGTCGCGCCTGGCCGCGACGGATCTCCAGTGCCGCATCTATTACGGTGGGGTCTTCCACACGCGGGCGCGCCCACTTCGCACCGGCCTCTTTCGAGGACCAGACGCCCTCCTCGGCGAAGCGCCATGCCCGGCAGGCGTTCAGCACGCTGTAGTGGGTAAGCGTCTCGTGTTCGGCGTGCCACACCAGAGAGTCTTCCAGGGCATCCAGCAGCCAGGACCGGGGTATCGGCGCGAACACCTCGTGGGAAGGAGGACCGGCGAGCCGCAGCCCGTGCTCCCGCGCGATGGAGACGTCCAGCACGAACCAGTGGGACGGTTCCGAGGCCGGGTCGAGCGAGAGATGGTACGGCATCTCCGGGCCGGCGTTCAGGTTGATCTCGAACCGCGGCGACCGTGACGGCGTCGCGACCGCTCCCCGAGAGTAGAGCACGAACTCCAGTCCGCGGGTCGGACAAGTGTCCGCTACATGGGAGACGGCGTCCGCGAGTTTCCGCTTCCGCTCGTCCGGCAGAGGATGTCGGCAGACCGCCATGATGTCTATGTCGCTCTGGCCGGGGACGTAGCCACCGAGCGCCACCGACCCCGACAGGTAAGCTGCGTGGAGGTTGTCTCCCAGGACTTCCCCGGCGCCGCGTGTGACGGCGGCGGCGAAGTCCGCGACTTCAGCGTCTACTGTCCTTATTATAGATTCCATCATCCCGGATCATCCCTCGTATCTCGAAGGTTTCAATGCTCTCTGTCAATAAGAGCGCCTGGCGGGCCGACTCCTTACTTATAGCCTCAGCGAATCCTATGCTTCGTCCCGCTCTCGTGGTCGGTGGTGTGAGCCGGTTCCAATTCCGACCCACCCGGCCGCACGAAAAAATCTTCAGGAGCAGGTAAGAACCCGGCCCCTCGAATACTCGATAGTAGTGATGGGAGTTACTTGATGGTTGGGCAGCGAGGAAAGGATCGGAGATGAAACGCCTGGAGTTCGGAGCCGGTATCCGGGTCTGTCCCTTCTGCGAGACGGGCGAATTGTGCACCTACGGGTTGCTGACCCGATGCGATTCCTGCGACCGGATCGTCGAGGAAGCCGTGCTGAAGATCATGGAACAGATAGCCGCGTTGCCGGACGCCCTCGGGAAGCACGCCTGCGAGTGCGGCCATCCCGAGATGCGGCGTCTCCCGGACAGGGTGTTCCACTGCCCGGCGTGTGGTTCGGAAGTCGTTCCTACGAAACCGGATGCACTCTTAAGGAATTCGCAAGAATCGGTTAATGGTGGCTTAAGAGAAGCAGCCTAACTTCTGCGTAGCAAGTGTTGGCAAGCGCCAGGAAGGAGCAAGACAGATGAAACGCGCAGCAACTTTGTTTTCGGCTTTGCTATCGGGGACGACTATCGCCCTCCTGCTGATCGCGGTGGTGTTCGCGGCGTCCGCGACAGCCGCGGCCCAGATCCTGCCGAGCGCAACCAACCTCAACGCGGCACAGAAGACCATCACGCTGCCCCTCTTCAAGGGCAAGACGGCCACCGGACAGAACACCTGGTACGTCGTAACCGAGTCCTCCAGCCGCGCGGACGCCACCCGGCGCGGCGTCAACTACGCGCCCAAGCTCAAGAACGCCCTGGGCACGAAGTCCGTGCAGAAGGTGACGGTATCAGGGGGAATTGTGAGATTTCCTGGGACCGTGGACTTCCGGCCCGTGCGGCAGGTAGTGCCCGGACCGACCGGGTTCCCGCCTGACGTGGCCGAGCCGGGTTCGGTCGGAGACGCCAACTACAGCAACCTGATCTCCACCGGCAACGGCATCGTGCTGAACGCCGAGCAGATCGCCAACAACACCGGCCGCCACGATAAGGTCGTAGCCATCAACTTCAAAGCGAGACGGGTGACCGTGCAGCTCACGGAAGGCCGCCAGGGTGGACACAAAGTCCTCTACCTCAGCACCGACTCTTCGGATAGAGGCGCAGCGACCCTCGAAGCCTCGACCTACGCCCCGAACCTGAACGCGGCGCCGGGCGTGGCTGACGACGACGTGGACACCTCGGCCCGTACCGGGCTGGTCGCCATCGTCAACGAGGCTACGGGCGTGAACAACCCGCAGCGCCAGGGGCTCTCCTCGGCGATCCTCGACGGACAGGACCCGCTCAACATCTTACAGTGGCCGCCCACGAACGACCGCTACAGCCCGCTGTGGGACGTGCATCCCGCCGTGTGGACCGACGCGGCCATCAAGGCCGGCGAGCGGGAACGGCTTTCGAGCTTCGACCAGGTCGCGGGCGAGGTCGGGAGCGGGAACATCGTCAGCGGCGGAGCGGGACCGAGCAACGACAAGCTCAACGGGTTGAAAGCCGGAGGCTTTATCGTGAACTGTCCGATCATAGTTACCTTCTAGTTCGCGAAACGGATGGACCGGGCGGCAGTTCCCGCCCGGTTCACTCACCACGCCAACACACCAGAACGAGGAACTCCGCGGGAGAGGAAGTTGAGACATGAGGATCGAAGAAGCATCACAGACAACCGAGCAAATCAGCCCCGACGGCCATAGAGGCGAGGATGGATCCGGCTATCAGCCGATAGAGAACTACGGCATTATCGGCGACCTGCACACCACGGCGCTGGTGGGGACGGACGGCTCCATAGACTGGCTGTGCCTGCCGCGCCATGACTCGCCGAGCGTCTTCGCGGCGATCCTGGACGACGGGAAGGGCGGGCGGTTCAAGATAGCCCCGGATATGGAAGGGGCTACCTGCAAGCAGCTCTACTGGCCGGATACGAACGTCCTGGTCACGCGCTTCTTTACGCCGGACGGGGTC
>DASSMB010000216.1:0-2816 GCA_035689095.1 Rubrobacteraceae bacterium
CGGCCTTTACCGGCGGTATCTGGACGATCAGGAACAGCGCCACGATGATGATGAACGGCGACCAGGCGTAGAGCGTGCGTCCGAGCGGCGGCCTGTCGTAGCTCTCGCGCTGCGAAGCGGGGGGCTCGTCCTCAAAGTGCCACTCGCTGGCGGGCCGCCAGAACGAGAGCAGGCCGAGGACGGCGACCACGGTTACGAGAGCGGCCAGAAGGTCCGCGAGCTCCGGGCCGAGGAGGTTCGAGACGAGGAGCTGCGTCCCGGCGAAGGCGATGCCGCTGACCAGGACCACCGGCAAGACCTCCAGCATCCGCCGGAAACCGGCCATCACGGTGACGAGCATGCCGGGGATTATGACCGCCAGGAGCGGCGTCTGACGGCCGACCATCTGCGAGAGCTCCATCGGGTCGAGACCGGACACGGAGGCCCCGGTCAGGATCGGGATGCCGAACCCGCCGAAGGCGACCGGCGCGGTGTTCGCCAGCAGGGCCAGCGCCGCGGCGTAGAGAGGTTGGAAGCCCAGGCCGCCCATCAGGGAGGCGGTGATGGCGACCGGCGTCCCGAAGCCGGCGGTCGCTTCGAGGAGCGCGCCGAAGACGAACGCGATCAGGACGACCTGTATCCGCCGGTCGTTGCTCACTCCCGCCAGCGAGTCCCGGACGGTGTTGAAGTTGCCGGTATCCACGATGACGTTGTAGATAAAGATGGCGTTGATGACGATCCAGACGATGGGGAAGAGGCCGAAAGCGGCTCCCATGAGCGTTGCGCTTATGGCGGTGCCAAAGGGCATGCCGTAGATCACGGTCGCTATCACGAGCGCCGTCGCCAGGGTTATTAGCGCCGCCCACTGCGCCGCCATGCGTACCCCGGCCAGCAATACGAACAACACGACTATAGGGATGACCGCGACTATCGTAGAGAGAGCCAGGTTGTTGGCTATCGGCTCGTAGACTTGCTCGTACATCCGCCCCACCTCCGTGTGTCGCCGCCGTATCCAGTTGTCCGTGTCGCTCGCGCAGCGCTACCAGACCATGCGAGAACCACTTAACAGCATGGCACCTCACGCCATCCGGCGCAAGCCGCGCCGGGAAGACGAATCCGTCCCGCGGGCCCCGGCTTTCGGTTAGAATGAGATGAGGAACCGGGGCTGGACCTCGCGGGGGTGGAAGGACTTCTATCCGGCTACCGCCAGCGCGGGACAGATGAGAGAGTTAGCGAAAGCGGGACGGGACAACGGGGCCGCGGGGTCTCAAGAAGGAGGGTCATACATGGATCGCAATCGCCTCATAAAGACTATGGAGGGGATCCTGGGTCCGCAGAGCGTGATCTCGGACCACGAGCAACTCCGCACTTACGAGTGCGACGGCCTGATGAACTTCCGCGTCAGACCGACCCTGGTGGTCCTCCCCGAGACACCCGAACAGGTCCAACAGGCGGTCCGGGTCTGTCACGACGAGGGAGTACCCTTCGTGGCGCGAGGCTCCGGCACCGGCCTCTCCGGCGGGGCGCTACCGCACGAGGAAGGAGTCCTCATAGTGCTGGCGAGGATGCGCGAGATCCTGGACGTAGACATCCCGAACCAGCGCGTAATCGTCGAGCCCGGCGTCATCAACCTGAAAGTGACCCAGGAAGTCGCCCCGGAGGGCTACTACTTCGCTCCCGACCCCTCCAGCCAGCTAGTCTGCTCCATCGGCGGCAACGTAGCCGAGAACTCCGGCGGCGCCCACTGCCTGAAGTACGGCTTCACGACGAACCACGTCATGGCGCTAGAAGTCGTTCTGCCCGATGGCGAGATGGTGCATCTGGGGAGCAAGGCTCCCGACCCTCCGGGCTACGACCTGCTCGGCGCTTTCGTCGGGTCGGAGGGCACGCTGGGGATAGCCACCAGGATCACGCTGAAGGTACTGCGCCAGCCGGAGACCGTGCAGACGCTTCTCGCGGCGTTCCCGAGCCCGGACGACGCTGGGGCGGCGGTCTCGGACATCATCGCGGCCGGGACCGTGCCGGCGGCGGCGGAGATCATGGACTCCCTGGCGATAGAGGCGGCGGAGGCGGCGGTCCATCCGGGCTACCCGGACGCGGACTCCATCCTGATCGTGGAGCTGGACGGTCCGGCGGCCGAGGTCGAGCATCAGTTCGACGAGGTGGTCAGGATCTGCGAGGAGAACAACTCGACCGAGATCCGGATCGCCGAGGACGACGCCCAGCGGGCGCTGTTCTGGAAGGGTCGCAAGGCCGCGTTCGCGGCGGTCGGGCGCATCAGCCCCGACTACTTCGTGCAGGACGGCGTGATCCCGCGCACCGCTCTCCCGGAAGTGCTTCGGAAGATCAAGGAGATGAGCGACCAGCATGGCCTGCGGGTCGCCAACGTCTTTCACGCCGGCGACGGCAACCTGCACCCGCTCGTCCTCTACAACGGCAACGTCGAGGGCGAGGCCGAGCGCGCCGAGGAACTGGCCGGGGAGATACTGGTCCTCTGCGTCGAGCTCGGCGGCTCCATTACCGGCGAGCACGGCGTCGGCGAGGAGAAGAAACACTACATGCCCAAGATGTTCAGCGAGGACGACCTCAACACCATGCAGCTACTACGCTGCGCCTTTGACCCGCACGCGCTCTCCAACCCCGAGAAAGTCTTTCCCACGCCGCGCCTGTGTGGAGAGGTCCGGCCCGGCCCGCGCCGCATACACCCGGTCGAGAAAGCCGGACTGGCGCAGGTGTTCTAGGTGGAGACCGCTACGCTTGTAGAGAGGATGCGGGGGATCCTGGGCGCGGAAGGCGTTATCTCCGAGCACGAGCAACTCCGCACCTACGAGTGCGAC
>DASSMB010000217.1:0-8554 GCA_035689095.1 Rubrobacteraceae bacterium
GGGTAGCCGATGCCGTCGCGGCGGCGTTCAGCGGGCCGCCCGCTCCTCTATGCCGGCCTGCTCTAGCTCAGAAGTCTTTTTCAAGCTCTCGCCACAGGCCCCGACGAAGCCCTTGAAGAGCGGGTGCGGGCGCAGGGGCCGACTCCTGAACTCCGGGTGGAACTGGCTCCCGATGTAGAAAGGATGGTCCTTTAGCTCGGCTATCTCCACGAGCCGTCCGTCGGGTGAAGTACCGGAGAAGACCATACCGGCCTCGGCGAGCACGGGCCGGTAACCATTGTTCACCTCATAGCGATGCCGGTGGCGCTCGTTGACCAGGTCCGTATCGTAGACCTCGGCGGCGAGTGTGCCGGGGACGATGCTGCACGGGTAGCGCCCCAGGCGCATCGTGCCGCCCTTATCCACGCCGACCTGATCCGCCATGATGTCAATAACCGGATGCGGGGTCTCCTGATCGAACTCCGTCGAGTTGGCGTCTTCCAGCCCCGCGACGTTCCGGGCGAACTCTATGACCTCTATCTGCATGCCCAGACAGAGACCCAGGTACGGCACGCCGTTCTCCCGCGCGTAGCGGGCGGCCTCGATCTTCCCCTCCGTGCCCCGGTGCCCGAAGCCCGGCAGCACGAGTACGCCGTCCACTTCGCCGAGACGCCGTTTGGTCGCCTCCCGGTCCGGGAGAGTCTCCGAGTCCACCCAGTCGAGCTCGACCCTGAGCCCGTGCGCGCCTCCGGCGTGACCCAGCGCCTCGACTATCGAGAGGTAAGCGTCCTGGAGCTTGATGTACTTGCCGATGATGGCGATCCTGACGGTCTCCTCGGCGTCGTGCATCCGGGAGACCATATGACGCCACTCAGCGAGGTCCGTCGGCGGCGAGGACATCCCGAGCTTCTGGAGGATCATGTCGTCCAGCCCCTCGTCGTGCAGCCTGAGCGGTATATCGTAGAGCGTCGGGGCATTCTCGGCGGGGATCACCGAGTCGAGCTCCGTGTCGGTGAAGAGCGATATCTTCCTGCGGATGTCCTCACCTATAGGACGGTCGGCCCGGCAGATCAGGACATCCGGCGAGATGCCGATCTCACGCAGCCGCTGCGCGGAGTGCTGGGTCGGTTTCGTCTTCAGCTCACCCGCCGCCTCGATGTACGGCACGTAGGAGACGTGCATGTACAGGACGTTGCTCCGGCCGACATCGTTTCGGAACTGCCGGATCGCCTCAAGGAACGGCAGGCTCTCGATGTCGCCAACCGTGCCCCCTATCTCCGTGATGACGATGTCCTTGTCCTGCCCGAGACGCCCGATGCGGTTCTTTATCTCGTTCGTGATGTGCGGGATGACCTGCACCGTCGCCCCGAGATAATCCCCGCGCCGCTCCCGGCTTATTACCTCCCAGTAGACGCTCCCCGTCGTCACGTTGGAGAGACGCCCCAGGTTCTCGTCCAGGAAACGCTCGTAGTGGCCGAGGTCGAGGTCGGTCTCGGCGCCGTCCTCGGTAACGTATACCTCACCGTGCTGGTAAGGGTTCATGGTGCCGGGGTCTACGTTGATGTAAGGGTCAAACTTCTGGAGGACGACGCGGTAGCCCCGGCTCTTGAGGAGCATACCGAGCGCGGCTGCGCTGGTGCCCTTGCCGATGGACGATACGACGCCGCCCGTAACGAATATGTACTTGGTCCCGGAATCAGTCACGCTTACCACGCCCCCAAAGATCTAATCTCCGTAATATCTCTACCTCCTGTATCAACCTGGAGATGGACGACACTTCCGCGATCACGGTCAATCCCAGTATGACCAGCGCCGCCGTCCACCAGACTATCCCCGGCCCGCACGAGGCCACGAGGTAGCCCGGAACGGCTCCCAGGATGGCCGCTCCCGCATCACCGAGCATGATACGCCCCCGAAGGTCAAAATAAAATAGCGCGGCCATGCCGCCGAGGATCGGCAGCACGGTCAGAGCCGCCGTCCCCGGCGCGAGAAAGAGGAGCGCCAGGATCGGGAGCGCGAGGAACTTGATCGCCCGCCCCGGACGAAGGTCCAGGAGGTTCGCCAGGTTGACGCATCCGGCGATCAGGAATCCCGCAAATACCGCCGCCACAGAGACCTCGAACATCAGCGCGCCCAACACCATCGCTCCGCCCCCCAGCGCGAATACCTTGACCGCGCCCGTCGTCACCCTTCCACGAGCCAGCGCCCCGAGATGCCCCCGGAAGCCCCGCACCCGCGCCCCACCCCACACGTCATCCAGATACCCCACAACCCCCGCCAACAGCGAGTAGAAGAGATACCCCCAGTCAGCCAGGCCCACCGCATACCATCCCGCGGCGCCAGCCATAATCATCATGAGTATTATGGGTAATAACGTCAGGCCGGTGGCGGTCGGGATGCGGTTTCCGGTGAAGTTCTCGCGGTGTGGCAATCTGGTCCGGGCGAGTTGCAAGGCGAGGAGGGTTGCCGCGGCGCCGATAGGAGTTAGGAGGAGGGCCGTCACCACGGGAGCCGGGTTCCGTGGAGGGCGCGGAGGATGTCGAGTCCCTGGCGGGCGCGGTGGGCGAAGCCGGAGATGCTGCGGCCGGTCGGACGGTGGGACAGCGGTATCTCAACCTCGACCGGGACGATATCGGCGGCCAGCCAGTCCAGGGTCATACCGACCTCGACACCGAAACCCGGAGCCAGTCCGGGGAGGGCGTCCAGAGCAGGGGCCGTCATCGCGCGCTGTCCGGAGAGGGGTTCGGCGGGGACGAAGCCTCGGGTGTTGCGTCGAGCTATGGCGTGGCGGGAGAAGCTCTTGACGGCGCCGAATCCTCCGCCGGTCGCGGCGGCGCGCGGGAATACGGCTATGGCGGCAGGTGTTTTCGGAGAGAGGCATCCGAGGAGGGAGGCGACGCCAGCGGCGGAGGGTCCGAGGTCCGCGTCGGCGAGGAGGAAGGCGTCGGGTCCAAGCGTGCGGGCGTGTCGGAGGCCCGAGATCAGGGCCCGGCCTTTCCCGGCCGGGCGGCCGGACGGCGTAGAGGACAGCACCTGCGCGCCTGCGGCTCCCGCGACCTTCGCGGTTGCGTCCGCGCTGCCGTCGTCCACGACGATGATACGCAATAGCATTGGAATCCCGGAAAGGGACTCGATGGTCCCCTGGATACGGTCCGCCTCGTCGCGGGCGGGGACTACGGCTACGGCCCTCTGGCTCAAGTCGCGGCGGGTGGGAAGAGGTCCGACGCGGTGGACTTGGTGCCGTAGGAGCCCTCCAGATCATCGGCGATAACCAGGATCAGGGCCGCCTGTCCCGCCGGCTGGTCAGCGTTGTCCACCGAGGGGATAGGGATGTCCTGGAAAAGCTCGATCTCGCTCCTCCTGGTAGTAGAGGACTCCGCGCCGACGACGTTCAGACCGGAGCCTCGCCACGACTCGAGCATGGTCCGCTCCGAGGAGGTAACAATCCGCAGCGCGCCTGGGGGAGCATCGGGCGGGACCATCCCCCCGCCGACGAAGACCACGAACTGCGGCTGTCCCGCGTCCTCCGAACCTCGCAGGACCTCGCGCGTCTGGTCCCGGTAGATATCGTCGGACTGGACCGTCGTCTCGCCGGTCGTCTCCGGCGATGTGATCTCCGCCGTTTGCGGAGCGTCGAGCTGGGTGTTGGAGGTAAACTCGACCCCCGCCTGTGAGAGCACGTTCTCGACGGCGCCTACCACATCGTCATCGGCCCAGGGTCCAGTTACCAGCGCCACCTTCTCGTTCCGGAGGCGGTTCGTGATTACGACCTGCGACATGCGCTCCGCCAGGTCCTGCTCCTGGGTTGTCTTCTGCCGCAACCTGTTTATCTCCTCGTCGCGCCGCGCCATGTCCTTCTGCTGGGCCTCGAAGCGGTCCTGAACGTCGGTAATCTGAGCCTGCAGCCGGTCACTGATCACACCCCGGTCGGCCATCGCGGTCCCCAGGAGGATGCCGATAGCGAGGGCCAGGAACACGGAGATCAGGGATACGAGGTGATACCTGAGATCCGGCATGCGCTAGACCCCGAGCAAGAGCCGGAGCTTGATGGCGAGGAGCTTGAATATGAAGGCTATCTGTTCCGAGGAGTAGACGACGGCCGAGATTGCGACGAGCCCCGCCACGACGAGCGCGACCAGCGGTCCCAGCGGCAGGTGCGTCGGGTAGAGCTTGCTCACACCCTTCGCGTCCACCAGGCGCGCCCCTACTTTCAGGCGGGTCAGGAAGGTAGAGGACGCCCCCCTGCGACCCTTGTCCAGAAACTCCACGAGCCCGACGTGAGTCCCGACGGCAACGATCAACTCGGCCCCGCACTGCTCGGCGAGCAGGATCGCGATATCTTCCGAGAGCCCGGGCGCGGGGAGCTTATCCGCGTCCTTTATCCCGACCTCGACGACCCTTTGCAGTCCCGGAGCGGAGCCGTCCGGGTAGGCGTGGACCAGCACGCGGCCGGCGGCCTGCAGCGCCCGGGGCGAGACGGAGTCCATGTCGCCGAAGACCAGGTCCACGCGGTGTCCCGCCTCCAGCACCGCGTCCGCGCCGCCGTCAACCCCGATAACAAACGGCCGCACGCCCCGCAGGTAGGGGCCGAGAGCGGCGAGGTCCTGCCGGTAGTCGTAGCCCCGCACCACTATTAGCACGTGACGGCCCCGGATCTCGTGCGCGATCTCCTCCGGCACCTCGAGCCGGGAGAACAGCAGGTCCTGCTCCCGCCGCATGAACTCGACGGTGTTCTGGGCGAAGCTCTCAAGAGCCTTCCCCACGACGGCCCGGCTCTCCCGCAGGCGCCGCTCGGCCGTCTCAAGGCCGAGGTGCTCCCCGGCGGCCACCAACTCGTTGTCCCGGTAGACGCCGTCGCCGCGAAGCTCGATCTGATCCCCCGTCTTTAGCCGCTCGAAGACTTTCTGGCCGACGCCGTCGAGGATGTACACCCCGGACCTGGCGAGGATGAACGGGCCGAGGTTCGGATAGGCGCCCGTCGAGCTTCCAGCAGCGTTCACGACGGCGTTGACCCCGGACTCGACCAGCATCTCCGCCGTCACCCGGTCCAGGTTCTCGTGGTTCAGTACGGGGATGGTGTCGGAGTTCAACCGGGACACGATGTCCTTGGTCTTCCTGCCGAGCACGGCTCTACCCGACAGGCGGAAATCGTCCTCGGCACCCGTCATGCTCGGGCGCGAGAGCCGGCTCACCGTCGCCCCACCAGCATCTCGGAGGCGTGGGCCAACGACGCTTCGTCCACCCGTCCGGAGAGCATCCGCGCCAGCTCCTTGCGCCGCTCGTCTCCATCGACGCGCCGGACGCGCGTGATAGTTCGCCCCTCGGCCTCCTCCTTCGCGACCACGACGTGAGAGCCCGCCTCCGAGGCTATCTGGGGGAGGTGCGTGATCGTCAGTACCTGGTTGCGCTCGCCCAGCTTCCGGAGCTTCCTGCCCACGGCGGTCGCCGTCTCGCCGCCGATACCGGCGTCCACCTCGTCGAAGATGTAGGTAGCTCCTGGCTCCACCCGCTCCTGCGAGAGCCGGATCGCCAGCATGATCCTGGAGAGCTCGCCTCCGGAGGCGTAGCGCCGCACCGGCAACTCTGGCTCGCCGGGGTTCGGCTGGATGACGTATTCAACCCGCTCCAACCCCAACGGTCCAGGAGAGACCTGCGTAAGCTCCGCCTTGAAGACCGTGCTACCCAGGTTCAGGTCCGCCAGGTTCTCCCGCACCTTCTCCGCGAGACTCACCGCGGCCCGCTCCCTGCCCGCCGAAACCTCCGCCGCCAGCTCACCGAGCCGCCGCTCGCCCTCGGCTATCCGATCCTCTATCTCCAAAGTCGCGGCATCGGAGTTCTCCAGCCGGGTCAGGCGCTCTCGCGCCTCATCCAGGTAGGCCTCCACGTCGGGGCCGTACTTGCGTTCCAGACCCCTCAAGGTCCCGAGACGCTCCTCTACGGCGTCCAGCCGGCCGGGGTCGGCCTCCAGCTCATCCACGTAGGTCCGTAGTTCGTAGACCACGTCTTCGAGTTCCGCCGAGACACCGTTAAGGCGCTCTAGAAGACCGGAGAGCCCGTCGTCGTGGCGGGCCGCGCGGTCCAGCTCGGAGGCGGCGTTCGCGGCTGCCACGACAGCGCCGCTCTCCTCCGACGAGAGCGCGGCGGTCGCGGCGGCGGTCGCCTCCATCAGGTCCGTGATGTTACGCAGGCGGTCGCGGTCGCGGGTCAGCTCGGCAACCTCCTGCGAGGTGTAGCCGGACTCCTCGATCTCCGCGACCTGGAAGCGAAGGAAGTCCGCCTCGCGCAACCGGGCTTCGGAGGAGGCGGAGATCTCCTGGAGCTCCCTCCGGTCTTTCTCTACGGTGTGCCAGAGCGTTTCGTGTTCATCCCTGGCCCGCAGGGAGCCTTCGTCCAGGAAGTCGTCCAGGATGCGAAGCTGTTCGGCCGGCTCTGTGAGGCGCGTCTGCTCCCGTTGGCCGTGGTACGAGACTAGCCGCTCGCCAAGAGCCGCCAGCGCCTTCACCGGGACCGTCACGCCGCCGACGTAACACCGCGACCGGCCATCAGCGGTGAGCGTGCGGCGCAGCGGTATGCCTTCGCCCGCGTCCTCGGCCAGTTCCTCGGCCAGGTCTCCCAGCGCCTCCGAGAGCACGCGACGAGCGATATCGTCGGGGAGGACGAAGGTGCCTTCGACGGTGGCCCGTTTCGCCCCGGCCCGGACGGCTTCCGAGCGGGCGCGTCCGCCGAGGAGCATCTGCAGAGCAGTTGCGAGCAGCGTCTTACCGGCGCCCGTCTCGCCGGTGATCGCGTTGAGACCGGGTTCCAGTTCAAGAGTCGCCCCTTCGATCAGGGCAACGTTCTCTACGGAGATCTCCGTGAGCAATCCAAATCTCCCGTTATAGGAAAGTCCTTCGCACGGCCTGCCACCACGTCCACTCGTCGGTCCGGCCTATTCTAACGCTTTCCCGGGAGAGCCTGATCTCAACCCTCCCGCCGGCGGGGATCTCGCGCGGCTCCCCCCCATCCACCGATAACAGAGCGGTCCGCTCGACCAGCCTCAGTTCCGCTACCTGATCCTCCCCGAGAACAAGCGGCCGGCTGACGAGAGCGTGCGGCGCTATCGGGACCAGCACGTAACACTCGGCGTCGCCGGAGATGATCGGGCCTCCGGCCGACAGCGCATAGGCCGTGGAACCCAGCGGGGTGGCCGCGATGAAGCCGTCGCACCGGAACGCGAAGAGCTCCTCTCCCGCCACCGAGACGTCTATCGAGACGAGCTGGTGGGGGCGCTGCTTGATGAGCACGGCGTCGTTGGCCGCCAGGTGCTTCTCCCCCTCGACGCGGACCTCCAGCATCCGGTACTCCTGGACGTGCAGGCCCCCGTCAAGGACCTTCGCCACGCCGCCTTCTATGTCGTCCCTGAGCATCCCGCTCATGAAGCCGACCCTGCCCAGGTTCACGCCCAGCAGGACCTGTTTCGGAAAGATCCTGGACGCCCGGAGCATCGTCCCGTCGCCCCCCAGCACGAAGACCAGGTCCACGTCCTCGCGGCCCGCCTCGCCGTCCGGCGACTCGACGACCTGCGCGACCTCGACGCCCCTGCCCTCCAGCGTCCGCACGAGCCGCTCGAAGTACCCGCCGCTCACCGCCGGGTTCGACACGATCCCGACGCGGCGTACCTCGGTAAGCTTCGCCCCCTCACCCATCCCCAACCACCTCCCGGATACCTGCCTCGTCGAGTTGCACGTCTGCGCCCCGCGCCAGCCACAGCGGGTACTCCTGGTTGCCGGACTTCCGTCCCGCAACCGCCGCCCTGGCGACCCCAACGGCACCGAACCCCAGGCCGGCGAATGACTTCGCAACACCCGCGATGACGGCGGAGCGCACCTCGGGGTCGCGCACGAGGCCCCCGCGCCCGACCTGCTCCGGCCCGGCCTCGAACTGGGGCTTCACGAGCAGGATAGCCTCCCTTATGGACGGCGTGCTGGAGAGCAAATTTTCCAGCGCCACGGCCAGCGATATAAACGAAAGGTCCGCCACCAGCAAATCCGGCTCAAAAGGCAGATCCCCGCCCGAAAGCCGCCGCACGTTGGTCCGCTCCATCACTGTTACGCGCGGGTCTTTACGCAGCCTCCAGTCTAGCTGACCGTAGCCGACATCCACCGAGATCACGCGCGCGGCTCCCCTTTGAAGGAGGACGTCCGTGAAGCCCCCGGTAGACGCTCCGGCGTCCAGGCACTCGCGTCCAGAAAGGTCCACGCCAAAATCATCCAGGGCGCCGGCAAGCTTCTCTCCGGCGCGGGAGACATAGGGATTCTCTCCGTCCACTGCGAGGGTCCTGTCTGACGGCACGCGGGATCCGGCCTTGGTTATCACCTCGCCGTCCACGCGAACGGCTCCCGCCATTATGAGCCCCTGGGCGCGGCTGCGGCTCTCCGCCAGGCCGCGTTCCACTAGCAGGAGATCCAGGCGCTGTCCCGCTTCTCTCATCGGACGGAGCAGACTCTAGCTGCCCCGGTGGCGCACGAAGAGCGCCATCTCCCGCAGCCCCGACGTGTCGCCGTCCACCCGCGAGAGCGCTTCCAGGGCGCGTTTG
>DASSMB010000218.1:0-11395 GCA_035689095.1 Rubrobacteraceae bacterium
ATCTCCATGATCGCCACCCCGCGCGCCAGCAGACCGGCCGCCACCACGATGAGCAGGATGCCCGTGATCTTGAAGAACGCGCCGAGGTTTATCCGCTTGCCCCCGATGTATACAGCGTAGCCCAGGCCGACAGCCGCGGCCGTACCAGCCACCGCGCCTATCCCAACGCCGAGAGGCGTCGCGTTCTGGGTAATGCCGAACATGAACAATCCGGTCTCTATACCCTCGCGCAAGACCATGACGAAGACGAGCATCCCCAGCGCCAGAAGGCCGCCGCGCTCGACCGCGCTATCCACGTCGCGGCGAATCCCCTGGGCCATCGTGCGAGCTTGCCGGCGCATCCAGAGGACCATGTAGGTGAGGAAGGCTACTGCAAGCCACATGGCTCCACTCTTGAAGTAGATTCCAGCCTCTCCCTCAAGGCCGTTCGCGGTCACGAACAAGACCCCTGCGGTAACGATAGAGATCAGGACCGCCGCGCCGACCCCGTACCAAACCCCGCGGGCGTCCTCCTTGCGTCCGGTCTGCGTCAGATACGCCAGCACTATGGCGACCAGCAGAGAAGCCTCGAACCCCTCTCGCAACATCACCAGGAAAGATCCCAACACCCTCGTTACACCTCCCGCCACTTCGGCGCTTGACACTAATGACAATCATTTGCAATAACTTCACCGTCAGGGTAATGTACCGGGCGGTAGTTCGTCAAGTCGCGGTCGGGAGTTTTGTGAACTGGATCAAAACGTGGGTCGAAAAGTGGTCCCTATGAACCGGGTGCTGGTAACGGGTGCGGCGGGGTTTATCGGGTCGCACCTGGTGGACCGGCTTCTGGCGGACGGGCACGAGGTCATAGGGCTGGACGCCTTCACTGCCAACTACTCCCGGCGGAGCAAGGAGCGTAACCTCGCCGGAGCGATAGGGGAAGACGGGTTCCGGCTGGTGGACGGGGACCTCCTGACCGAGAACCTGGACGCGCTCTTACAAGACGTGGATGGGATCGCGCATCTCGCCGGCGAGCCTGGTGTGCGCCGGAGCTGGGGAGACAACTTCTCCCGGTATCTTCAGCGGAACGTGCTCGCCACCCAACGGCTTCTCGAAGCCGCCGGGAGGAGCGCCGTCGCGGGTTTCGTCCACGCCTCTTCGTCCTCGGTGTACGGTTCGGACCGGGGCGGGCCCGTGTCCGAGGGACATGTCCGCGAACCGGCCTCGCCGTACGGTCTCTCCAAGTTGGCCGCAGAAGAGTTGGTAGGCGTTTACGCGCGGGAGCAGGGTGTGCCGGCGACGGTGTTGCGGTACTTCACCGTCTATGGACCTCGCCAGCGGCCGGAGATGGCGCTCTCGCGGTTCATCTTCGCGGCGAACCGGGGCCGTCCGGTGGAGGTCTTTGGCGATGGGGAGCAGGTCCGAGACCTCACCTATGTCTCCGACGTCGTGGATGCCACGCTCGCCGCCTTGAAGACAGGGCCGGGCGGCGTCTACAACGTCGGCGGCGGGGCGCGGGTAACGGTGAACGGGATGCTGGATGCCGTGCGCCGGGTCACGGGTAGCGCGGTGCCGGTATCTTATGGGCCGGCGGCCTGTGGGGACGTGGTTTCGACCTGGGCTGACGCGAGCCGGGCGGCGCGGGACCTCGGCTATCGGCCGAGCGTGACGCTCGATGAGGGGGTGGCGGCTCAGGTCGAGTGGGCGATCCGGGAGATGCCCGCCGCCGGCATGGTCTGAGAGGATAATGCAGGCTGCGATACTGGGGATCTCGCTGTACCTTCCCGGTCACTTCCTGGCGAGGCGGCTCGCGCGCAAGGGTGACGGCCTGGCCGAGTTGATCCTGCTCCGGGTAGCGGTGAGCCTGGCGCTGGCAGGTCCGGCGCTGGTCGCACTGGCGCTTGCCGGGTGGTTCAAGACGCCGGTGATCGCGGGCTGTCTGGCAGTGATCTCCGTCGGAGCTTTTTTTATAGGGCGTGGCGGAGAAGGACAGGGACGCCGGTCGGGGTGGGATATCGGGGCGCTGGGGCTGGTGGTGGGGAGCTTCGCGCTGTATGCGCGCCCGGCGGAGTACGTGATCAACAGCAGAGACCCCGGCGTGTACACACTCTTCGCGGAGAAGCTCGCCCGGACCGGCGCTCTCATCTCGCGCGACCCCCTTGTCGGCGCCGTCGCGCCGTTCCACGCCTTCGTCGAGGCGAAGAAGTACCCCGGCTTCTACATCCTGGGGCGGGACTGGATCGTCCCGCAGTTCTTCCCCGGTCCCTTCGCCTGGCTCGGCCTGGGAGACCTCGCCGGGGGGACCTGGGGTCTACTCTACGTCGTCCCCGTGATGGGCGCCCTCGCGGTCGGGATGGCCTTCGCTCTCGGCTCCCAGCTCTTCGAGCGGTGGGCCGGTCTGCTCGGCGCGGCGCTCCTCGCCGCCAGCTACACGCAGGTCTGGTGGGCGCGTCATCCCTCCAGCGAGGTCATGACCCAGCTACTCTTGCTGGCCGGTCTGTGGATGGCCGCGCGCTTCGCGCGCGAGCCGGACCGGATGACTGGAGTGCTGGCGGGCCTCTTGCTCGGTGGCGCCATGCTCGTGCGGGTCGACGCCTTTCTAGCTGCCCTGGCCCTGCCGCTGCTCTTCGGATACGACCTCCTGACTCGCGGCGACGCCCGGCGCTGGCTCTGGCCCGGCGTGCCGCTCGCGGTCTCCGCCACCCTCGCTCTCCTGTACCTGAATACGCTCGGCGGGCGCTACCTGTACACCATCTACTCCCAGCACGGCCTGGACCGCGTCGTCGCGGTCGCGGGCTACCTTATTGCCGCCGCGATCCTGGCCGTCGTGGCCCTCTTTGTCGTGCGGGCGAAGTGGGGAGAGCGTACCGGACGCTGGGTGACGGCGCGGGGCGGCGGGCTGGCGCTCGTGGTCGCGCTCATTGTGGCAGGAGTCGTCCTGTGGGCCTACTTTGTGCTGCCGGTGCCGTGGGACAGCTTGCCGGACGGGTCCAGGGACTATAACGCTTACCGGACCCAGATCCTGCTCCGCCTCACCTGGTTCACCACGCCGGCCGTCGCCTTGCTCGGCCTGATCGGTTTCGTCCTCGCCGCCTCGCGGCCGAGCGCCGGACGGATCATAGTGCTGGGGGCGTTCCTGAGCTTCGGGGTTCTGTACACGGTCGTGCCGAACGTCTCGCCGGACCTCCCGTGGGCCACCCGACGCTTTGTACCCGTAGTCTTCCCGGTACTCTGCCTGCTGGCCGGACACGCGGTGGCGGAGCTTGGCCGGTTCCTCGGACACGCAGGGTATCGGCGGGTGGGGTTCGTCGCCGCCGGAGCGCTCACCGGGCTGGCGCTCGGCTGGACGGTGTACACGGCGCTGCCCGTCATCCGGTTCCAGGAGTTGCAGGGAGCCGTCCGAGCGTTCGACCATATAGAGCGGAAGGTGCCGGAGTCTGACGTGGTGTTCATGGAGATGCCCGACGGTTATGACATCACGGCCTCCACCTTCGAGTACGCCTACGGACACCCGCTTCTGCCCTACGATCACGACCGCTTCCGGGACGAGGTGGACGAACTCGCGAAGGCCGGTCTGCTGAAGAATGCCGTCTACATCACCGTGGACGGCGGACCCGCGCCGCTCGTCTCCGACGTGGACTTCCGCGAGGTCGCCGATGCTCACCTTACGCTGCCCCGGCTGGCGGCGGTCGAGAAGGAGCTTCCCACGAAGACCGAGACACTGCGGCTCGACTACCGGATCTTCCGGGTGGAGAACGAGAAATGAGAGAGGAGACCCCATGAGACCGGCCTCCGGGTTCGAGATACTTGCCGCCCGCTGCTGGAACGTCCTGAACGAGGGCAAGTCCTTCCACCCGGTGTTCGTACTGGGCGTCTTCCTGCTGCTGCACGTCGCGGACCTCGGCGGGGCGGAGTTCTGGGGCCGGGCGCTACCCGCTCTCGCCCTGACCGCTCCGCTGGTGCTGCTCTTCGTCCGCTACGACTTCCCGCTGCGGCTGCGGTGGTCGTTGTGGGTCTTCCTGGGCGCGTTCGTGGCCGTGTTCCGGTTCGTGGACCTCGGGGCGCTCGCGCTGGCTCTCGGACTGTACGTTTTCTTTACGGTGTTCTTCTGGGGGACGTTCTACTATCACCTGCGGACCGGGGCGCCGAGGACCAACTTCATCCGGTTCTGGCGGCTCGTGCTGGAAAACCCGGACTCGACGAGCGGGAACTTCCTGGAGCAGGTCCCGAAGGCGTTTATCGTGTTGCTCACGCTTGAGTATCTGAACGCCGCTCCTATTAGTACTGAACGTGCCGTTCTGGTGCTTGCCTTTACCGGCGCTCTGGCAGTCGCCAGCTACCTGATCCACCGCAGGTTCTTCACCTGGAAACCCGTCTATCCCTCCGAGCCCACGGCGGATACCAACCGCGGCGCTCCACTCGCGAAGCGCGTGATCGTCATCGTCATAGACGGCTGCCGCCTGGACCGCTTCCACGAGGCGGAGAAGCCCTACCTGGAGAGGATGATGGCTGGCGGCACGGTCTTCGAGAGCGTGGAGACGACCTACCCGGCCCGCACGGTGGTGTGTTTCTCCTCCATGTTCACCGGCGCGGCCCCGGAGCGGCACGGCATCACGTCCAACCTGGTGCTCAAGCTCGGCCTGCGGGTCGAGAGCGTCTTCGATTCGTTGCGGCGGGCCGGGAAGAAGGGGCGGCTCGTGGGGATAGCGCACCTCATAGACGCTTTCGGGGATGACGTGGCGAGCGTTACCAGCGTGGCGCACAACGACAAGATAGACCAGAACCTCATCGCCGCCGCCCGCCGCGAGCTGACGGACCACGACCCGGAGCTTCTGGTGCTGCAACTGCTCGCCGTTGACCAGAACGGGCACACTCGCGGCACGTACTACCCGGAGTATGTCGAGCGGATAGAGATCACGGACGCCCTGATCGAGGAGTTCATGGGCTGGTGCGAAGAGCGCGGCTACCTGGAAGACGCCGCTGTCGTCCTGATGGCGGACCACGGTCAGGGCATCGGCATCGGAGCGCACGGGCATCTCTCCGAGGGAGAGCGGTTCGTGCCGTTCGCAATGTGGGGGAGCGGCGTCGCGGCGGGCAAGACCGTCAGCGAGCCCCGCTCCATCCTCGACCTCGCCCCGACGATCTGCTACCTGCTCGGCGTCGAGCCGCCGTCCGGCTCGACCGGCCGTACCCTCATCGAAGCGCTGGAGCGCCGCCCGTGAGCCTGCTGGCCGTTATCGTCCCGGCCCACAACGAGGAGGCGACCATCGTGGAGCTTCTCGAAAGGATCTCCGCTGTTCGGGTGCCCGGCCGCGAGTTGCGCGTGTTCGTGATCGACGACGGCTCGACCGACGGCACCGCGCTGCTGGCTGGTGAGCGGGGCGCCACGGTCGTCAGCCATCCCGTGAACCGGGGTCTGGGGGCGGCCTTGCGCACGGGGCTCTCGGTAGCGGTGGAGGTGGGCGCGGGTGCTGTCGTCTACCTGGACGCGGACCTGGAATACTTCCCGGAGGACATCCCCGCCGTGGTCGCGCCGGTGCTGGACGGCCGTGCGGAGTACGTGCTCGGCAGCCGCTTTATGGGCGGCGTGCGGGGGATGAGGGCGCACCGCTGGATCGGCAACCACGTCTTCACCGCGCTCCTGTGTCTGCTCACCGGACGATGGATGACGGACGGCCAGACGGGGATGCGCGCTTTCTCCCGGAAAGCGGCGCGCGCGGCGGAGATCGTACACGACTACAACTACGCCCAGGTCCTCACCCTGGACCTGCTCGACAAGGGCTTCTCCATGCGGGAGGTCCCGATCCAGTACCGCGTCCGGGAGCACGGCAAATCTTTCATCAACTGGCGCTACCCCGCGAAGGTGCTGCCCGCTATCTGGCGGGAGCTACGGAGCCCGTAGCGCGCCTTCAACCACAGGTTCCTTCGTTCCTCTTGACGGCGTTCGCGGCGGTGTGCAACAGTACGGTCGTTGGGGATAGGAGTAGCAGCGTTGGCCGCCGCGTCGAGGTGGGCCGCGTTTAGCCAGGAGGTGCGTTATGGGTCTGGACCCGCAGGCGGAAGCATTGCTCAGGGAGATGGAAGCACAGGGGCTGCCGCCGTTCGATGAGATGAGCGTGCCCCAGGCGAGGGACGTCATATTGGCATTCCGCGACCTTGAGGGCGATCCCGAGTACGTGGCGGACGTACGGGACTTCACCGTTCCCGGACCGGCGGGCGAGTTGCCGGTCCGGTTCTACAGGCCGGAGGTTTCGGGCCACGTGCCCCTGATCGTCTACTTCCACGGCGGGGGCTGGGTCATCGGCAACGTCGAGGTTGCGGACAAGCCCTGCCGTTCGCTGGCGAACGCCTCCGGGTGCGCGGTTGCCTCCGTCGAGTACCGACTGGCCCCGGAGAGCAAGTTCCCCGCCGCTCCGGAGGACTGCTACGCCGCCACCCGCTGGATGGCCGAGCACGCCGAGGAGCTTGGCGTGGATGCGGGGAAGATCGCGGTGGCCGGAGACAGCGCCGGGGGCAACCTTGCCGCCGCCGTGGCGCTCATGGCCCGGGACCGGGGCGGCCCGGACCTGGCTTACCAGCTACTGATCTACCCGGCCGTCGAGGCAGAGGCCGATTTCCCTTCCGTACACGAGAACGCCGAGGGATACCTGCTGACCTCTGGAGCGATGAAGTGGTTCTGGGGTCACTACCTGACCGGGACCGCCGACGCAGAGAACCCCTACGCCAGCCCGCTGCGCGCCGAAGACCTGTCGGGGCTGCCGCCCGCGCTCGTCGTTACCTGCGAGTTCGACCCGCTGCGCGACGAGGGTGAGGCGTATGCGGAGCGCCTGCGGGATGCGGGCGTCGAAGTGCAGGCCACCCGCTACGATGGCATGATCCACGGTTTCTTCTGGATGGCCGGGGTCATGGACCAGACCCGGCCGCTCATGGAGGAGGTGGGAGGCGCGCTGCGGTCCGCCCTGCTGGCGTAGCGCTTACCGCAACCTGCCTGTAACCGCATCCGTTACCTCCCCGGTGCTCGCTTCTCCGCCGAGGTCGCGGGTCTTCACGCCGCTCTGCAGCGTCGCTTCCAGCGCCTCCAGGATACGCTGGCCCGCTTCGGGGTGGCCGGTATTCTCCAGCAGCATGGAGGCGGCCCAGATCGCGCCGGACGGGTTCGCGACTCCCTGCCCGGCGATGTCCGGAGCGGAGCCGTGGATCGGCTCGAAGAGGGAAGGATAGCGTCCTTCGGGGTTGAGGTTGGCCGAGGGCGCGATGCCGATGGCGCCGGAGATGGCGGCTGTTATCTCCGAGAGCAGGTCTCCGAAGAGGTTGGAGCCGACGACCACGTCGAAGCTCTGCGGCGAGAGGACGAGCCGGGCGGCGAGGGCGTCGGCGTGCATCAGGGAGGCCCGCACGTCCGGGTACTCCTCGCCGACCTCGCGGAAGATCTCATCGAAGAACGGCATGGTGATGCTGATGCCGTTGGACTTCGTCGCCCCGACAAGGTTCCCCTGGCGCTCTTTCGCCGTCTCGTAGGCGTAGCGTAGTACGCGCTCGACACCCCGACGGGTGAAGATGCTCTCCTGCACCGCGATCTCGTGCTCCGTGCCCCGGTAGATGCGTCCGCCTGAGTCCGAATACTCGCCCTCGGTATTCTCCCGCACGACAGTAATGTCAAGCTCTCCGGGTTTCGCCAGCGGGCTCTTTACGCCCGCCAGCAGCCGTGCGGGCCGCAGGTTCACATACTGGTCGAAGCCGCGCCGGATCGGCAGCAGCAGGCCCCAGAGCGAGACGTGGTCCGGGACCGTGGGCCAGCCGACCGCGCCCAGGTAGATCGTGTCGAACCCCGCTAGCGTGTCCAGGGCGTCCTCCGGCATCATGCGGCCGTGCTCCAGATAATACTCGCATCCCCAGGGATACTCCGTGAACTCCAGGTCGAGTGATGGGTCGCTCTCCGCCGCTGACCGCATGACCCGCACCCCGGCGTCTGTTACCTCCGGCCCGATGCCGTCGCCCCCGATCACGGCTACCTTTACCATCTCACGCGCCCTTTCCCTGGCTCCAACACCCGGTTTCATCGTCTGGACCGCACTCTAACAACCAGCCAGCGGGCTGTCGAACCGCCGTAGATAGCCGCGTTAACGGAAATTTAACGCTCGTTTGGAGTGGCCGGTATATAATCCGCGGACGATTGGAAAGGAGCCGGAGATGCCGAAGACGACCCTGAACGGTGTTACGCTCGCCGAGAGCGGGAGCACAGAGGTGGTGGAGGGGAACCATTACTTCCCGCCCGACTCGGTGAACCGAGATCACCTCGAAGAGAGCGCGACGCGAACCACCTGTCCCTGGAAGGGAGAGGCGAGCTACTACAGCCTGCGGGTGGATGGCGAGACCGTCGAGGACGCCGCCTGGTACTACCCGGAGCCGAAGGAAGCGGCGGAGAACATCAGGGACCACGTGGCCTTCTACGCCGACAAGGTGCGGATAGAGGACTAACGGCCTTCGGAGGTCGGGCGGCCCGGTAGAGTGACGGGCGGCCTATCCACGAGCCCGAAAGCCGGACAGGGTCCGGCGCGGGGCGAGGAGGACAGAGAGATGGACGAGAGGAACCTGGATCGCGCGAACAAGGCGGCCCGGCAGATGGCGGAGATCAGCCGCGAGTCGTACCGGGCGGTGGTGGAGCGCGCCTTCGCCGCGCGAGAGAGCAACGAGCGGCTCACCCGGAGCTTCTTCGAGGAGGGCCTGGAACTCTTTCAGGACCACGCCGAGCTGAACCGCCGCACGCTGAACCGGATGGCCGAACAGGCTCAAGAGCATCGTGACGCGCTCCTGAGCCTCTCCCGCGACTCGCTCACCTCCTACGACGACTTCGTTGGCTCCCTCTCAGGCTTTTACGACGAGGTGACCGGAGAGCGGGAACGCGAAGAGTAGACGACTTCTGAGGATTTTGCCGCAAGTTGCGGCCCAGAAGGTTGCAGGCCGGACACATTCCTGGTACCACTAGCAGGGGCAACTCGCACAAGCTAGAGAGACGAAGTAACAGCGGATGAAATATGACCAGAGCGCGCAGGCCGCCGCAGGGCAACCTCGCGCCGACGGTTCGTTCAAGGTAAACCCGCTCGCGGCCGGTGTGCTGCGGCGCAACGGTCTCAAGTCATGGACGAAGCCCGCTCCCTCGCTCTATCCTCACCAGTGGAGTTGGGATAGCGCGTTCATCGCGCTGGGTCTCGCGCACGTGGACAACCGGCGCGCGACCCAGGAGCTAGAGACGCTCTTCGCGAGCCAGTGGTCCAACGGCAAGGTCCCGCACATCGTCTTCAACCCGGAGGCGCCTCCCCGCAGCTACTTCCCGGACGCCGAACGCTGGAACTCCTCGGCGCTCTCAGAGCACGCCCCTTCGTCCCCGCACACCAGCGGGTTGTGTCAGCCGCCCGTACACGCCATCGCGGTGTGGAGGATCTGGGAGACTTCGCAGGGCAAAGAGGGGCGGCGCGTCGAGGCCTCACTGCGCTTCCTGCGGGAGAATTACCCGCGGCTCCTCTCCTGGCACCGTTACCTGATGACCGCCCGCGACCCGGAAGACTCCGGGCTCGTCACGATCTACCACCCGTGGGAGAGCGGCACGGATAACTCTCCCCGCTGGGACAGCGCCCTGCGCGAAGTCCGCGTCGGGGATTTGCCGCCCTACGTGCGGGCCGACTTGCAGCACGTCAGCGACCCGTCGCACCGGCCCACCGACTCCGAGTACGACCGCTTCCTGTGGCTCCTGGAGCTCCTCAAGCGCGCTCGCTACGAGGAGGCGGACATCTATCGCTCGCATCCCTTCCTCGTAAAAGACGTGCTCTTCTCCGCGATCCTGGTCGCCGCCAACGAGGCCCTGCTCCAGATAGCGGAGGTAGTAGATGCCCCCGGCGAAGACCTCTCGCTCATACGGGCCTGGATCGAACGCGGCCGCCACGGCATAGAAGCGAGCTGGGACCCCGTCCTGAACCTCTCCCTGGACCACGACCTGCGCCGGGGAGAACCGGCCCGCGTCCGCACGGTCGCCGGCTTCGCGCCCCTGATCTCCGGCGGCCTCGCCCCGGACCGGCTACAGGCTCAACTGCGGACGCTCGACTCCCCGCACTTCGCCGGCAACCCGGACCTCGAACGTCCGCTGCCGCCTTCAACCAGCCCCACGGAGCCCGGCTTTCACCCGCGCAGCTACTGGCGCGGGCCCACCTGGCCGGTCGCCAACTGGCTGCTCTGGTGGTCTCTCCTGCGCGCCGGAGAGCGCGTCCGGGCGGCGGCCCTGCGGGCCGAGATCCTGGCCCAACTCGCCCACGGCGGATTCGCCGAATACTTCGAACCTTTCACCGGCGAACCTCTAGGCTCCAGGGAACAGTCCTGGACCGCCGCCGTCGCCCTCGACCTCATCGCCGCCGGAGATGACGCAGGAAACGGCACCGGTGGCTAGACGCCTCCAGCCGCTACAATAGAGCTTCGCGCGGGTTCAGGGAGAGGGGCAGATGAGCGCACCGGCGGGGCTTTACGAGTTGGTCGAGAGGTTCGAGGGGAACATCCGGGCGTACAAGTCCGGTGACTACAACGAGACGCAGGCGCGGGGCGACTTCATAGACCCGCTGATGGGTCTTCTCGGCTGGGACGTTCACAACCGGCAGGGGAAGGCTCCCGCCTACCGGGACGTGGTCGAGGAGGACCGGGTGAAGGTTGGCGGCGGTACGAAGGCGCCGGACTACGGCTTCTACGCGGGCGGCTCGCGGCGGTTCTTCCTCGAAGCCAAGAAGCCCTCGGTGGATATCGCGGGCGACGTGAACCCCGCCGTGCAGCTCCGGCGCTACGCCTGGTCGGCGAGGCTGCCGCTCTCCATCCTCACGGACTTCGAGGAGTTCGCGGTCTACGACTGCCGCTTCGAGCCGATCCAGGACGACCGTCCCGCGACCGCGCGGCTACAGCTCCTCACCTACGACCAGTACCCGGAGAAGTGGGACGACATCTACAGTCTCTTCTCCGGCGAGGCGGTCCTCGGCGGGACGCTCGAAAAATACGCCGAGGAGAACCGCAAGCGGCGCGGCACGGAGACCGTGGACGCGGCGTTCCTGCGGGAGATCGAGGGCTGGAGGAGCGACCTCGCCCGCGACCTCGCCGCCCACAACAACCTGAACTCCCGAGGGCTCAACTTCGCCGTCCAGATGACGATCGACCGCATCATCTTCCTCCGGATGGCCGAGGATCGCGGGATCGAGGACTACGGACGCCTGCTCGCCCTGGTGAACGGCGGCGACGTGTACGGGCGGCTACTGGAGGTCTTCCGGGACGCGGACGACCGTTACAACTCCGGCCTCTTCCACTTCCGCGCCGAACGCGGACGCGACGAGGAGCCCGACACCCTGACGCCGCACCTGAAGGTGGGCGACGCGACGCTCAAGGGCAT
>DASSMB010000219.1:0-11311 GCA_035689095.1 Rubrobacteraceae bacterium
CTGGAGAAGGAGCCCGGAGCCACGATCCTCTACAGCGCCGTCTGCTCCAAGGCGCTCCCCGAGCTCGTCGAGCGCGAGGGCGGGACGGCTATACGCACCAAAGCCGGCCACTCGATCATCAAGCCCCAGATGCGCTCGAACGACGCGGCTTTCGGCGGTGAGCACTCCGGCCACTTCTACTTCCGGGACAACTACTTCGCAGACTCCGGCATCATCGCGATGCTGACCGTCGCGGAGCTGGTAGCCCGCCAGGACGGTCCGGTCTCGGCGCTACTGGAGCCGATAGACCCTTACGTGAGGTCCGGCGAGATCAACTCCGAGGTCGGAGACCAGCAGGCGAAGCTCCACAAGGTCGAGGAATACTACACGCGGGAAGGCGACCCCGACGTGGACCACCTCGATGGCCTTACCGTGGACTTCGGCGACTGGTGGTTCAACCTCCGCCCCTCGAATACCGAGCCCCTCCTGCGCCTGAACGTGGAAGCGAGCGACGCGAAGACGATGGAGCGCCGCCGTGACGAGCTACTGCGGCTGATCCGCGACTGACCAGCGGACCATAGAGCAAAGAGAGAGGCCCCCGCTATCTCGCGGGGGCCTCTCTCTTATCCGTAGTGAGGGGATAAAGTTACGCGACGGTCAGGTGGTTGCGGACCTCGCGGACGCCCTCGACGTTCGCGGCGATCTCGGCGGCGGCCTGCTTTACCTCCTCGGAGGAGGCGACGCCTCTGAGATCTGCCACGCCGTCATTGACCTCAACGTTCACGTGGGGCATCTCGCGGGTGCGGGGATCCTCGCCGATGCGGGTCCGGATCCTGTTCTCTACCTCTTCCTGCTGCTCGGGGATATTGCCCACACGCCTCCGGTGGCGCTCACCGATCAACGGTCCGGAAGCCGGGTCCGAGTAGTCGCGCTCCGCGCCGGTGCGGTTCTCATCCTGCGGCCTCTGATGCCCGCTGCCCCCGAAGATGCCGGTCGCGGAGTCGCTGGATGACGAGCCACCGCTGGTACGCCCAACGAGCGCGCCGATGGCGAAACCAACCAGCGCGAAGATCCCGTACTTCATGAACCGGACGCTCCTGGGCTCTCTGGAACTAAGGGCGTGTCTCGTCAGCTTCGCCTGCGCCTTGCCGGCTTTCCAGGCAATCCTGCCGGCCTTCGGCGCCACCTTGACTCCTACTCTGGCCCCCATCATCGCCGCTTTCCTCTTGCCCGCCATCACTAACCTCCGTTCTCGTGGATCTAATCTTGCCGTGCTACTACCCGCGCGCAACCTTCGAGAAACCGCGTTTCACCGGTCACTTTTCGCCCTGGAGATCCCCGCTAGAGCGGCGCAGTTTCGGGACGAGAGTGAGGCGGCGGTAGCGCATCCGGCGCTCGTTGAGCGGCTTCTCGAACTCCGCCTCGCGGGCCATCTCCACCCTCCCCGTGGCCGCGGCCTCGACTAGCGCGGCGAGGTCTTCCTTCTCGCTCGGGGAGAGCCCGATGGCGTCCAGGTCGCGCTTGTCCTCGCGCTCGAAGAGCCTCACGCGCCGGGCAAAGGAGACGAATACGCTGCACGGCTCGGGACAGGGGATCTCACCCTCCCCCCGCTCCATCTCTAGCGGCGTCTTCTCATCTACGTCCCACAGCGTCTTCTTCAAACACACCGCGTCGTCACAGCACGCCCGCGCCGCGTTCTGGACTCCTTCGTCCGTGAGCCGCTGAACCCGCTTGTAGATACCGCTCTGCCGCGCCGCGTTCTGCCGGTAGCTGGTGATCTCCAGACGGCCCTCCCGCTGCAGATACCAGTGGACGACTGCCGCCGGATACAGACCATTCATCGCGACCACCAGCTCTTCGGCGTCCGCGACCCGGATCGCCCAGCCGCGCCTCAGGTTGGGCGCGCTCTTGAGGGGCCGGTACTCGCCGTTGCCGGTTAGCTTCGCTATCTCGCGGGCCGCCCGCGGGTTTTCGAAGGGTTGCAGATCCGCCACGCCTTCATCCTCGATGTGACAGAGTGAATAACCGCCGCCCGGTCTGGGCCGGATGAGGACCTGCCCGAACCGGCGTCCCGCGGGGCTCTCGCCTATCCAGGCGGCGAATGCGGCGCGGGACTCGGCGGCGGCGTTCGGGGACGAGGGACGCTCAACTAGCGGTGTGGACAACCTCTTCCTCCGTCTCTCTGGCGCGCGCGGAGATCAGAGCCGCCATTGATGGATGGGTGCCGACCGGTGCGCCGTAGAAGATCGTGCGGTCCTCCCGGACGGTTACTTCTCCGCTAAGGCCGAGGTCCTCGGGGATCGTCTCGCGCGTGTGCCAGCCCTCGGCGATGAAGACCGGGATCAGGATAACGTTCTCCGCCTCCACACCGGACACGACCTCTCCTATCTCCGGTTCCTGGTCCAAAAACCCGACTTCGACCACGTCGTATGCCTCGCGCCGCCGGATGCGTTCGGCGTTCTGGTAGATGACGCCGCTGGAGTTCTTGTTCAGGTCGGTGCCGTGTCCGAGCAGCACGAGAGCCGTCCGTCCGGAGGTCTCCTTGCCACGCATCAGGTCTTCGGTCCGCTCCAGGATCACGTCGGCCATCCCCTCATAGGTACCGAGCGGCCCGGCGTAGCGGATAACCTTCTCTCCCCTGCGCGTGATCGGCCCTTCGAGACCGAGCTCCCGCGGGATGACCTGCTGGGTGAAGTACCCCTCGGAGATAAACGCGGGCACGACGTAGACCTCGTCGGACTCTACCGTATCGAGGACGTGGCGCATGGAGGGTTCCTCTTTCCAGAAGCACTCCACGACCTCATCGTACTCTCCGGTCTGACGGATGCGCTCGGCGTGCTCGTAGACCGGGAGGCTGGAGTCCTCGTTCAGGTGCGAACCGTGGCCCACTATGACGAGTGCTTTCAAACGCGGAACGCCTCCTTCCGTATATCGGGTTGGTTCTGAAATTCTATCCCAGCAGCACCGAGCGCTCCCGTAAAGATTTCACCCTCGATTCCGCTCCGGGGTCCTATCGGTCCTATGGGCCTACCGTCCCCGGTCGGACCCGGACACGGGCCCGAGGCGTTGGCTGAGAGCGCTCGCGCCGTACTCCAGAGAGACGAGGAAAGCGGCGGCCATTACGGGAGGCTCGGTCGCGGAAGGCGCGAGGCGCGGGTCTTCCCGCAGTATTCCGTCCAGGTTGATCACCGCCTGAAGCCCGCGGCGGCTACGCACGCCCCCGGCCTTGAGTACGCCCTTCGCCATCCGGGAGACGTCCTCCGCCTCCCGCGTCCCGGCTCGTCGCGCGACATCGAGGTCCGGCACCTCCGCGAGGACTTCGAGGTACGACTGAACGAGGGCGGCCCTGGAGGACTCCGCGCGTCCCAGAGTCGCCAGCAAGGCGGGACGAGCGAGGTCTCCGGTAACCTCGTAGTCGCGAGCATACTCCCGAGCCAGCGCGTCCCGTGCGGCCGCGAAGCGCATGGCGTCCCGCAGGGTAGCGTCCGTGCCGGAGTCCAGCGCGACCCTCAGCGATACGGCGAGCGAACCGTCGGAGGGCGCGTCGGCGCCGATTCCGGCGCTCGTCTCGAAGGCCCGCAGGAACGGTTGGATCTCATGGTGTCCCAGCGCGGCCAGGACGCGGCCGGAGGACGAACCCGTGAGCGCGGCGCGGGCGAGGGGAGCGAGATACGCGGCGGCCCGGACGTCGGCGTAGCCCGCAACCCGCGCGGAACCGAGGGCCGCGTCGAGGATCGTCTGGCCGACAGCCTGGCGCGCGGCCGCGGCTAGGGCCTGGGCCGCCGGCATCGCGGTCAGCAGCCGGACCTCGTGGGCGACTGGCCCATCGGCGTAGCGGGAACCCAGTCCCGGCATCGGGGCGCTGTAGGCAAGCGTCAGGGCGGTCATCGCGCTATCCGACACCCGCTCTTCAGAGACCGGCGGCGCGCTCGGCTCCTGCATCGGGCTCTAGAGCGCCTTGTCGAGGTCGGCCAGGACCGCCTCTACCTCCGGCTGGTCACTCGGCGTATCCTCGACCTTCTTCGCCCGGATCACACCCTCCCGGTCGATTATGAAGTAGGCGCGCTTCGGGAAGCCGACTTCGTGCTTTACTCCGTAGTCTTCGATGACCTTCTTATGGAAGTCCGAGAGCAGTGGGAACTCTATGCCGCGCTCCTCGGCGAACGCCCGGTGCGACCACGGCGAGTCGGCGCTCACCGCCAGTACCCTGGCGCCCTTCTCTTCGAACAAACCCATCTCGGCCTGGAGTTTGCCCATCTGGTCGGTACACACGCTCGACCAGTCTCCCGGATAGAAGAACAGGGCGACAGGACCCTCTTTCGTGAAATCCTCCAGCGAGACCGTATTGTCCCATTTATCCGTCGGTAGCGTGAAATCTGGGGCTTTCTCTCCAACATCGGCCGGCATAAGTACCTCCTGTACGGATCGCGAATACGCCGTGCAACACTCTCATTCTAAACACGTCCCGCGTAAAGCGCCGCCACTACAGGTTAAGATACGGGTCGGCAGAAAGAACCGGAGACGCGCCGTCCGCGGACGGCGTGGGCGATCTAGAACACGGAGGACGGACTTGACCAGCGCCGACAACCAGTCGCTCATAGCGCCAGACGCCTTCGAGACCGGCGGCCCGGAAGGCACCCTGGGAGCCGAAGAAGAGCTCTGGCTCGCCGACCCGGAGACCTTCAAGCTCGCCAACGGGGCGCAGAAGATCCTCGCCGCGACCGCCAGTGGCGAGTTCAGCGGAGAGTTGATCGACTGCGAGATAGAAGCCAACACCGGCGTTCATGCTGATCCAGCGGGCGTCGTATCTGACCTGATCTCCCGCCGCCGCGTACTGCTGGAGCGGGCGGATAGTCTGGGACGGCTGCTCGGTACCAGCGGCACTCATCCCATCGGGGACTGGCGCGAGCAGGAGATAATCGATAAGCCCCACTACCAGCGCCTCAAGCGGAAGCTGGGGTGGCTGATCCGGCGCAACAACACCTTCTCCCTGCACGTCCACTACGCCGTGCAGGGCCGCGAGAAGGCTCTGTACGTCTTCAACCGCGTGCGCGAGTACCTGCCGCACATGCTGGCGCTCTCGGTCAACTCTCCGTTCTGGCAGGGCGAGTACACGGACATGCACTCCGCCCGCGTCCTGATGTTCTCCCGCACCTACCACCGCGCCGGTCTCCCCGAACCCCTCGGCTCCTGGAGCGACTACACGGACTATGTGGACTACCTCAAGCGCTCCGGGCTAATAGACACGCTGGGGGAGATCTGGTGGGACGTCAGACTGCATCCCGGCCTCGACACCGTCGAGATCCGGGCCTTCGACGCCCAGACCGATGTCTCCCGCAACGAGGCCCTCATCGCCTTCGCCGCCGCCGTCTGCGACATGCTGGTCAGCGAGTACGAATCCGGCGACCTCAAGCCATTCATCTCGAACCGCGAGATCGAGGAGAACAAGTGGAGCGCGCAGCGTAACGGCCTGGACGGAGAGTTCATAGACCACACGACCCACGAGCCCGTCCCGACCCGGAGCGCCATCGAGACCTTGATAGACAACGCCGTCGAGCGCTCGGACCGGGACCTCTCGACTCTCGCCACTTTGCTCACGCAGCCGACGGAATCCGCGCGGCAGTTAGCAGTGTGGAGAGAGACGGGCTCCATACTGGAGGTGGCCCGCGACGTGGCGCAGCGCACACGCTCGGCCACGGAAGCGAAGATCTAGGTAATCCGCGGCTACGCGGTGCCGACTTCGAGGATGCCGATATCCAGGATCAGAGTCCCGGAGCCTTCGGCGGCGGCGACGACCTCGATCCCGGTCCCCGGCCGCAGGTCGTCCACGATAGCCAGCGGCACGTGTACTGTGCTCCCGGCCGCGACGGGTATGTAACGCATTACCTTGCCGTTCTTGAGAAGCGTTATGTTCGTCATCCCGGTCACGGTGCTGCCCGCCCGCATGTACTGCACCCCGGCCGTGCATCCCTGCGGCACGACATAGGTCAGGTTCAGGGCTTTCGGAGAGTCCAGCCCCTCGCCCTCGATCTTGGTGATCGTCTGCAAGAGCACGGTCGTATAGGCCACGCGGCACGCTTCCTTTCTAGCAGGGGATCTCGGCGTTGCGGCGGTAGTAGAACCACCACGTAACCGCGATGCAGGTCGCGTAGAACACGATGAACGCCGTTAGCGCGGTCTGCGGGCCGCCGGTCGCTTCTATGGAAGAGCCGTAAGCCCTGGGGATTATGAAGCCGCCGTAGGCAGCTATCGCCCCGGCGAACCCGAGGACGGTCGCGCCTTCCTTGAGCCCCTGGCGGACGAGCCGGTCCTGCGTCTCCTCGTCGCCGCCCTCGGCCTCGCGGGCGCGCTCGGTACGAAAGATAAAGGGGATCATGCGGTACGTGGAGCCGTTGCCGATGCCCGTCATCGTGAACAGGAGCAGGAACATCCCGAGGAATCCGGGGAATGACTTTGCGCTCAGGAAGTAGAGGACGCCGAGGACCGCGGCTATCATCACCACGAAAGTCCAGAACGTAACCCGCGCGCCGCCCACCTTGTCCGCCAGCCAGCCGCCGAATGGCCGGGCCAGGGAGCCCACCAGCGGCCCGAGCCAGGCGAAGCCGGCGTACTCGATGTTCTCCGGGAACTGGACGGTGATCAGGGCCGGGAAGCTCGCCGAGTACCCTATGAAAGAGCCGAACGTCCCGATGTAGAGCCAGCTCATCAGCCACGTGTGCTTGCGGCGCAGCACCAGCGCCTGCTCGCGGGCCGGGGTCTGGGAGATGTGCAGGCTGTTCATAAAGAAGTACGCGCAGACCGCGGCAATGAGGATCAGCGGCACCCAGAAGAAGGCGGCGTTCTGCATGAAGACCGAGGTCGTGGCGTCGGTGGCGGGGTCAGTCTTGGTCTGCGAGCCGCCGATGGCGACGATGGAGAACCCAAGGGTCGTGAGCATCGGCACCAGAAGCTGCACGATAGCCACCCCGATGTTGCCGCCCGCCGCGTTGATCCCGAGCGCCGAGCCTTTCAAGCGGTTGGGGAAGAAGTAGTTGATGTTGGTCATGCTGGAGGAGAAGTTGCCGCCGCCGAAGCCTCCGGCCGCTGCCGCGACCACGAACACCCAGTACGGCGTCGCCGGGTTCATTACCGAGAAGCCGAGGATGAGCGTCGGGATAAGCAGCAAGAGCACGCTGATGATCGTCCAGTTGCGGCCCCCTACCCGCTGCACCGCGAACGTGTACGGGAAGCGCATCGTCGCCCCCACGAGCCCTGGTATCGCCACCAGCCAGAAGACCTGGTTGGAGTCGAACCCGAACCCTATAAAAGGCAACAGAGCGCCCACGATGCTGAACAACTGCCACACCGAGAACCCCAGGAACTCTGCGAAGATCGAGAACACCAGGTTGCGCCGGGCAACCCTCTTCCCCCCGTTCTCCCAGAAGTGCTCGTCCTCGGGGTTCCATTTCTCGATCCAGTTGGACCCATCCTTCACGCCCTCCACACGCTTCTTGCTCTCAACAGAGGTACTAGCCATCCGCCGCACCAACTCCTTCACCTCGTAGAATCTCCAGTCGCAACCAGCCCGTTTCGGACCCGCAACATCACTAATGCAGGCATAGCGATGTCGGATATGGAGCCAATGCTATGGACAGGACGGGATAAAGTCTTTGTCCATTTGGCGGAAATATAGGGGCGCCTCAGGACGATATTTATGTGCGACGGTGTGGTTATCAAGCTGTAGCAATATCCGGCTCTAACAGAACCGCATATATGTACATCGGGCCGATGCGCGGCTGTGCCTCGGTGTCTAACCTTTGCCGAGACCGTCGCGGAGCGCGTGCAAGCATGTCCGGGCGTGGGTTTTTCTGGAATGGGCGGCCGGCAATCCGAAGGAGAGATTTGGCGAATACCAAGGCTGCAAAACAACCCGGACGCTGGGTGAAATCCACGTGCCCGTACTGCGGCGTGGGGTGCGGCGTCGAGGCCGGGCTGGAGAACGGGAGGATGGTCCAGATCCGGGGCGACAAGTCCCATCCGGCGAACTTCGGCAAGCTCTGCCCAAAGCCGACCGGCCTTCCGGAAGCGCTCTCCTCCCCCGATCGGCTCATCTACCCGCAGCGCAGGACTGCCAGTGGCGATCTGAAGCGGGTCTCCTGGGACGAAGCCCTCGCGGAGATCTCCTGGAAGCTCGAAGGCAC
Source organism: Rubrobacteraceae bacterium (assembly GCA_035689095.1). GTDB lineage: Bacteria > Actinomycetota > Rubrobacteria > Rubrobacterales > Rubrobacteraceae > JACDDK01. Next base: position 8,160 of record DASSMB010000219.1, read on the forward strand.
CATAGAGCAGCACGGGCCGGAGGCCGCCGCGTTCTACATCTCCGGGCAACTGCTCACCGAGGACTACTACGCGGTCAACAAGCTGGCGAAGGGGTTCCTCGGGGTCAACAACGTGGACTCGAACTCGCGGCTGTGCATGTCGAGCGCGGTGGCCGCTTACACGGGCGCATTCGGGACCGACGGACCGCCTTCCGCATATGCGGACATCGCGTTCGCGGAGTGTGTATTGCTCTGGGGCTCGAACACGGCGGACTGTCATCCGATCACGTTCGGCAGGATCAAACGCCGCAAGAAAGACCCGGCCGTCTCGGTAATCGTAATAGATCCGCGCCGCACCGCGACCGCTGAGATCGCCGACCTCCACCTGCCGATCAAACCCGGCACCGACCTCGCCCTCGCCAACGCGATGCTGTGCGTCCTGATCGAAGAGGGCTTCGTGGACCGCGATTTCGTCGAGCGCCGCACGAGCGGGTTCGAGGCGACGGCCGAGACGGCATACGAATGGACACCGAGGAAGGCGGCCCGCGTCTGCGGCGTTGCGGCTGAGGACATAGTCCGGGCGGCCCGGATGTTCGGAGAGGCGAAGGCGGCCCTGAGCATGTGGACGATGGGCGTCAACCAGAGCACGGTCGGGACGTTGAAGAACCGCGCGATCATCAACCTGCACCTGGCTACCGGGAACATTGGCAAACCGGGGGCAGGACCATTCAGCCTCACCGGACAGCCGAACGCGATGGGCGGCCGCGAAGTCGGCGGGCTCGCTCACCTCCTCCCCGGCTACCGCCTCATAGCGAACGAGGAGCACCGGCGAGAGGTCGAGGAGGCGTGGGGCGTGGAGCCGGGCAGCATCTCGGAGAAGCCGGGTCTGCCAGCGACGGAGATCTTCCGAGCGCTGGAAGACGGCAGAGCGAAGTTCCTCTGGATCGCGGCGACCAATCCCGCCGCTTCGATGCCGGACCTAGCGAGGACGAGGCGCGCCCTGGAGAACGCGGAGTTCGTCGTCGTACAGGACGCTTATCCCACGGAGACGACCGCTTACGCGGACCTGATCCTGCCGGTCGCCCAGTGGGGCGAAAAGACCGGAACGATGACCAACACTGAGAGACGAGTCAGCATCGTCGAGAAGGTAGTAGAGCCGCCCGGGGAGGCGCGGCCGGACTGGGAGATCTTCGCCGCCACCGCAAGGAAGATGGGCTTCGAAGACGACTTCGCCTGGCAGAACTCCGCCGAGGTCTACGAAGAGTACAAGGAACTGACCCGCGACACCGTCGTCGACGTAACGGGGCTCTCTCACGCGAGGCTCCGGCGCGGTCCGGTGCAGTGGCCGGTCCCCGAGACGCTGCCGTTCCTGGAACTGCCCGCGCGGCCCATGATGGAGCGGACGCGGGACATCAACGGCGAGCATCCCGGCACACCCAGGCTCTACGCCAACAAAAAGTTCAACACCCCCGACAGTCGGGCCCGCTTCGAGCCGACGCCGCACCAGGAGTTGCACGAGCCGCCAACAGAGAGCTACCCGCTGACGCTCTCCAACGGGCGCATCAAGAACCAGTGGCACACGATGACCCGGACCGGGCGCTCGGAGAAGCTGATGCGGGACCTGGACGGCCCGTTCGTCGAGGTCCACCCGGAGGCCGCCGGAGATGCGGGCATAAAAGATGGAGAGTCGGCCAGAATTTCTTCGGCGCGAGGCTCCTTCGTGGCGCGGGTGGTCGTCACCGAAGACATAGAGGCCAGCACGGTCTTCGCGCCGTTCCACTGGGGAGACCTCTGGACGGACGGCGGCAGCCTGAACAACACCACGCACGACGCGGCGGACCCCATCTCCAAACAGCCCGAGCTCAAGGGAGCAGCGGTGCGTCTTGAGCCCGCGAGCCGCTACGAGAGCGCAGATGTAGCAACCAGGAATGGAGCTAACGCATGACAGACAGACTCAGGATAGTGGTAATCGGCAACGGCAACGCCGGGGCGGCGCTGGTGGATAGTCTGCTGGCGAAGGACCCGGCCGGAGTCCGGATCACGCTCTACGGCGGCGAGGAGGTCGGGACGTACGACAGGGTCCGCCTCTCGGAGTACATGGCCGGGATGGTCAACCTCGAAGACCTCGGTATGCGCTCCGACGACTGGTACAGAGAACAGAACGTTGACTTCCGGCGCGGCGTACTCGTCGAGGAACTGGACACGAAGGCCCAGAAGGTCCGCGGCACCGACGGCGAGTGGGTGGAGTACGACCGCCTCGTCTTCGCGACCGGTTCTTCCTCTTCCATGCCGCCCATCGAGGGGCGCGACAAGAAGGGCGTCTTCGTCTTCCGCACGGTTCGGGACGTGGAGGAGATGCTCGAAGCCGCGCCGGAGAGGGCGGTCGTAATCGGGGGTGGGTTGCTGGGGCTTGAGGCGGCGTACGGGCTCACGACGCACGGCTCGGAGGTCACGGTGCTGCACCGGTCTCCGCACCTGATGAACCAGCAGCTAGACCCGGCTGCGGGCCGGATGCTTGGGCGTCAGATCGAGAAGCTGGGCATAGACTTCAAGGTCAACGCTCACACCGAGGAGATCCGGGGCAACGGCCGCGTCCACGGCGTGAAGCTGAAGAGCGGCGAGTACCTGCGGGCCGACATGGTGGTCATCTGCACCGGCATCGTCCCGAACACGAAACCCGCCGGACGCGCCGGCATCCGGGCGAACGCCGGCATCCTGGTCAACGAGCATATGGAGACGAGCGCCAGGAACGTCTTCGCCGTCGGCGAATGCACCGAGTACAACGGGCAACTGATCGGGCTCGTCGCCCCGGCGATGGAGCAGGTCCGAGTCGTGGTGGACACCATCCTCGGCGAGCGCAAGCAAGTCTACAAGGGCTCCGGCGCCGCGACGAAGCTCAAGGTCGCGGGCGTGGACCTGGTCTCGGCGGGCGACGCCTACGGCCGGGACGAGGCTTGCGAGGCGATAGTCAGCTCGAACCCGATAGAAGGCGTGTACCGGAAGGCTGTCGTGAAGGACGGGAAGGTTACCGGCACGATCCTGCTCGGCGACGTCTCAGCCGGCCCGCAGATGACCGAGGCCGTCAAGAGCGCGATGCCCGCCGAGGAGGTCGCAGGGCTCGTCATCGGCAACGTGGATGCTTCGTCCGCGCCGCTGGAGCTGCCGGATGAGGC
>DASSMB010000220.1:0-27797 GCA_035689095.1 Rubrobacteraceae bacterium
CCGCGAGCCCCAGGGCGTCGTCCCGCATGAACTCCTGCACGGTCGCCTTGAGAGCTTGAAAACTGAGCAGGCTCTTCATGTCGCGGAAGAAGTTTTTCAACGACCCGCTCGCCGGACGGCTGGCAACCCCCCGAAGCTCGGCTTTAGAAAGATCCGGTTCCACCACCCTCTGCCTCTCCTCTATCAACCATTCCTATTTTACCGGAAATGCAACTTTGTCCTCAGAAGTCTTCGCCGCTGGTGGGCACCCTATCTACACGCCGTATCAACGGGATTTCTCCTCGTAGTTCCCTCGCACGTACCTGGTTGCGCGGGCTGTTTCGCGGTTCCGGGTAGACGGTGGCGCTCGGCCGGGTATTCTTGCGTGTTTCGGGTCATCCGAAAGCGTTTCCGTAGCGTATAAAAGTTCATATGGATGCTGGTGTTTACAGGAGTTTCGGCGGCTGGTCGCGCATCTTTGGGCGTTCGGGCTGGGAACCGGCTATCATTCTCTATGGTGGCTTTGAGAGGTTCGGAATGAACGGCGTTGCGGACGAGGTCCTTGTACGGCGGGTCGCCGGGACGGGCGATGAGGGGGCTCTGAGAGAGCTCTACGACCGGTACTCGGGTTTGATCTTTGGCGCGGGCGTCCGGTATCTGGGGGACCGGGGGCTGGCAGAGGACCTGACGCAGGACGTCTTCACGGCTGTGTGGCGGAACGCGGACAGCTTCGACCCATCGCGGGCCAGCTTCGCCACCTGGATCTACCGCATCACCCGCAACCGGGCGACCGACCTGATCCGCCGCCGCCGGGCGCGGGTGCGGACTGTCGGAGACGAGTTCGTGCCGGAGATGGGCGAGGACGACCAGTCCGGAGAGCTATCCCGGAGCTTCGACGTGGCGGCGGCTCTCGGAAAGCTCTCGCCGGTCCACCGCGAGATACTGACCCTTGCGTATTTCGAGGGACTGTCGCAGCGCGAGATCTCACGCGCCACCGGCACGCCACTCGGCACGGTGAAGAGCCGCACCACGGCGGCCCTCAAGGCGCTGCGCGAGAGTATGAACGCCAGCGCGGAACGGTGGCCCCGCGATGAATGACCTGGAACACCGCCGGATGCGAGACCTCCTCGGGCCCTACGTGCTCGGCGGCCTTGACCCGGAGGAAGAACTGGAGATCACGGACCACCTTAGCAATTGTGCGCGATGCCGGGACGAAGAGCAGGAGCTGCGGCAGGCCCATGAGTATATGTCCGACCTCGCGGGCGTCTTCGAGGCTCCGCCCCCGGAACTCAAGTCCCGCGCCACGCGCGCCGTGCGTCTGCGCGGTCCGCGATGGGCATGGCTAACCGCGGCGGCGGCGCTCGTCGTCCTCATTGGTCTTGCGGCCGCGTATTCAACCGGGGTGTTCGACTCCCAGGAAGCAGCCGCCGCTACCCTCAAGCCCACGCAGCTCGCGCCCGAAGCGGGTGGTGAGATCTGGATAAAGGGCAGCGGACAGAATGTCAAGCTTCGCCTCGACGCCTGGGGTTTGCCACCGTGCAAGGGAGATCAATACTACGAGCTCTGGTTCGTGGAGGGTAAGGAGCGCCTGAGCGCCGGCAGCTTCACCGTCGGGCCGAGCGGCAAGGTCAAGGTAGACTTTACCGCCCCCGCGCTCTCCAGGGAATACCGGAACGTCGGGATAACCTCTGAGACCACCCCTGACGGTCCCGGTCCCAGCAAGAAGAAGATGCTCGGCGGAGAACTGAATGAGTCGTGAGCGGCGCGCCACCAGAAGCTGCCCGTAAGCAGTAACCAAGCAGTAACCGCGCTCAGATGTCCTTCGAGAAAACCTGGTCCTGTAGAGCGACCGGCTGGTTATCGGTGGAGTCCAGCGGTCGTGAGGAATCCAGCAACGGCAGGTAGAGTGACATCCGGGTGCCCGCTCCCACGCGGCTCTCGGCCTCGATGCGCCCGCCGTGGGCCTCGGCTATCGTGGCGGCTATGGAGAGGCCGAGGCCGGAGCCGCTCTGTTGCCGGTAGCCTTCCGAGCCCTCTACTCGGTAGAACCTGTCGAACACGCGCGGCAGGTCATTGGCCGGTATTCCGGGTCCCCGGTCGGCGACCTCGATCCGCAACTCGCCGTCGGCACTCTTGGAGGTGAGGCTCACCTTTTCTCCGGCGGGGCTGTACCGGGCGGCGTTGTCCACCAGGGCGAGGACGGCCTGTTCGGCGCGCATGGGGTCGATGCGGAGATGGCCGTCGCCGTTCAGGTTGGTTTCGAGTACCGCGCCCCGTTTCTGGGAGAGGAGTGTCGCCCGGCTCTCCAGGGCGCTCAGGAAAGATCGCGTGGAGACGGGTTCTAACCGGAACATCGGGGCGGCGGAGTCCGAGCGGGCCAGGAAGAGCAGGTCTTCTACCATCCGCGACATGGTCGAGGATTCGCGCAGGATCTCCTCCAGTATCTCCTCGTGGGCGCAGCCGCGCTCGAGCTCCAAACCGATGTCGGCGTTGCCCCGGATCACGGTGAGCGGTGTGCGAAGCTCGTGGGAGACGTCGGCGAGCAGGTTCGTCTTGGCGCGCGCGGCCTCGGCTAGCGCCTCCTCGGCGCGCTGGCGGTCGGTGACGTCAACCGCGACCCCGTTTAGGCCAACGACCTCACCCACCGCGTTGCGCAGGGGCTCGACGGTCAGGTCGTAGTAGTAGGCGGTGCCCTCCGATACCATGCGGACTACCTCGCGGACGCCGGACGCCGTCTGGAGGGCTCTTGTCTTGATCTCCGTGAGGAGCGCGCCGTCTTCGGAGGAGAGTAGCTCCAGGTCCGTGCGCCCGCGCATCTCCTCGGCACTCAGGCCGAGTTGCGGGTTGTGCACCCAGGTGTACCGGAGGTCCCGGTCCTGCTGGAAGAGGACCACGGACGAGACCTGGAGGGTCATCCGCAGCCGCTCCTCGCTCTCTCTGAGGGCCTCCTCCACCCGGCGGCTCTCGGTCACGTCGCGCGAGGAGGTCTGCAGGCGGATGACCTCGCCATCCTCGTTCAGGATCGGCTCGGTCAGGGTCTCCAGCCAGATGTACTCGCCGGACTTCCTGCGGATGCGGTACCGGATCGGGTCGGGCGTACCGCCTTCGAGGGCTTCCTTGTGGGGGACCTCGCGGATGCGCCGCGCGTCATCCGGGTGAAAGAGATCGTAAGGGTCCACGCCGACGAGATCCTCGGGATCGTAGCCGAGTATGCGCCGGCAGGACGGGCTGAGGTAGACATAGCGGCCGTCGGGACTGTGCAGGCAGACAAGGTCGCTCATCTTCTCCGCGAGCAGCCGGAAGCGCTCCTCGCTCCTCGCCAGCTCTTCTTCCGTGCGCCGCCGCTCGGTGATGTCCGAGAAGGTCACGACCGCGCCTACCACCGCTCCGTCCTCCCGGATCGGGGTGCTCACATACTCCACGGGGAAGCTTGTGCCGTCCTTGCGCCAGAAGACCTGGTCGCTGGAGACGTGTACGTTGCCGTCCTGCAGGGCGGCATGGATCGGACAGTCTTCCGTGTCGTAGGGAGTACCATCCGGGCTTGCATGATGGATGATGTTGTGCTGATGGTGGCCTACAAGTTCATCGGGTTCGTAACCGAGCATCCGGGACGCTGTGGGGTTTACGAACGTCATCCGCTCTCGCGGATCGAGCCCGTAGATCCCCTCTCCGGCCGACTTGAGGATCAACTCGTTCTGCCGGCTGAGGCGCTGGAGTTGCTCCCGGTCTTTCTTGCTCCGGGTGATGTCCTGGACCTGGACGATGTGGTAGATCTGCTCGCCTGATGCGTCGCGCACTATCGAGGCGTCTAGCAGCGCCCACACCACATGCCCCAGCCTGTGTATGTAACGTTTCTCCAGGCGGATAGAGCGGACCTCTCCCGAGATGAGCCGGTCCTGTTGTTCGAGGTTGCAATCGAGGTCGTCGGGGTGGGTGATGTCCTGGAAGGCCATCTCCAGCAGCGCGTCTTCCGGGTAGCCGAGGATCTCGCACAGAGACGGGTTTACCTTCAACCAGCGGCCGTCCAGCCCGACGAGAGCCATCCCTATGGACGCTGAATCGAACGCGCTCCGGAACTTCTCCTCGCTCTCCCGCAGCGCTTCTTCGCTCTCCTTGCGCTCGGTGATCTCCTCGACTACGCCCTCGTAGCCGACGGTGTTACCGGACTCATCGCGCACGAGACGGGCGTTGACCGAGAGCCAGACGAGCGTATCGTTCTTACGCCTGACGCGAACCTCGTAACCCTTGACCGAGCCGTGTTCGCGTAAGGCATTGGTGAATTTGTCGCGGTCTTCGGGGTTTTCGTAGAGCTGATGCGCTAAGTCTGTCAGGGTGGCGACGAGTTCCTCTGGCGAATCGTAGCCCAGGAGGCGGGCCAGCGCGGGGTTCGCGTCCCGGTAACGTCCATCCACGGTGGTATGAAAAATGCCGCTGGTGGAGTTCTCGAAGATGCCGCGATACTTCTCCTCTGCCTCGCGCAGGGCCTCCTCGGCCTGCTTGCGGGCGGTCACGTCCTGGACGACCCCGATCAGAGACCTCGGACGCCCGTCGGAACCTTCGTAGACCCGCCCGCGGGAAGCTATCCATCGCACGGACTCGTCGGGCCAGACGACCCGGAACTCCGAGTCGTAGGAACCGCCATCGGCGATGGCCCGGTCTACCCTCTCCCTGACTGAGTCGCGGTCCTCGGGATGCACGACGCGGAGGGCGAGGTCGGGGCTCCACGGTGTTCCGGGCGGGAGGCCGTGCATGATGCTCGCCTGCGGGGAGGCGATGAACTCGCCGGTATCCAGGTCCTGGCGCCAGAGCCCGAGCGATGAAGCCTCCAGCGCCAGCCGGAGCTGCTCTTCCCTCTCCCGCAGCCTCTCTTCCGCCTGTTTACGCTGGGTTATGTCGCGGGCTATGCCCTCAACGGCGATGAGGTTGCCTTCCTGGTCGCGGACAGGTTTGTTGCGCTGCTCGGTACAGATGGTCTGGCCGTCCTTGCGGCGCCAGCGCAGCACCAGCGGCGACTCCAGCGGAGACTCCAGCGACCGCGAAGAATCCTCTATGAGATGCCGGTCCTCGGGGTGGATCATCTTGAAGACCAGCTCCGGGTCAGCGTAGTGCTCTTCTGGGGTGTATCCGGTGATGGCCGCCGCCGCGGGGCTGATGTACTCGAACCCGCGTTCGGGAGAGATGCGGTAGCGGTAGATCACATCCCGCGCGTTCTCCGCCAACAGCCGGAAACGCTCCTCGCTCTTCGCCAGCTCCTCCATCTGCTCCCGCTCCCCGATGTGCATCCTGCGCAGCTCTCCGAGAGTGTGTATCACCACGCCGGAGAGGACAGCTCCCGCCGCTACCAGCGCCAACACCACGGACAACAGGACTATATCCGCAGCGCCGCCATGCACGCCGCCGATAGAGATCAGGTCCACCACGCCCGTAAAGACGAGGGTAAACAGCAACCCGATGACCGCCGCGACCGCGACCCTCCGCGGCCTCGACCTCAAGAAGTCCAGAAACATCATCCGCATACCCTCCAGAGAGAACCGGTCTCTGTGCTTGCTCCGCAGTTTGCCTTCTGGCTCGCCCTTTGATCTCCGGGCGAGTTGTCATATATTATACTTTGGGCGTAGCAGCGCGCCGCCCAGCGCGCCACGGGTGTATGGGGAATACATTGCGGATATTGATTATCGAGGACGAGAAGGCCATCGTGCGCTTTCTGACGCGCGGGTTGAACGCCCACGGCCATCAGGTCCTCAGCGCGGAGAACGGCGAGGACGGTGTGCGCCTGGCGGTCGAGGACGGGGTGGAGCTGGTGCTGCTGGACATCACGCTGCCCAACCTCGACGGACACGCGGCCCTCGAACGCATCCGCCGGCGCCGCCCGGACCTGCCGGTGCTGATGCTCACCGCGCGCGACGACCTGCGGAACAAGGTCAGCGCCCTGGACGGCGGCGCGGATGACTACCTGACCAAACCTTTCGTCTTCGAGGAGTTGCTCGCCCGCATCCGGGCCCTTACGCGGCGCTCGGATCAGACTCGCTCCGCCCAGATAGAGGCCGGCGGGTTGCGGATAGACCTTCTGGAGCGCCGGGTCTGGCGCGGGGAGGACCAGTTAGAGCTTTCGAGCCGCGAGTTCGCCCTGCTCGAATACTTCATGCGCCACCCCGGACAGGTCCTCTCCCGGCAGCAGATCCTCTCCGCCATCTGGGACTACGACTTCGACCCCGGCTCCAATATCGTGGACGTCTACGTCCGCTACGTCAGGAACAAGATAGATACCCCCGGCGAACCTTCATATATAAGCACCGTCCGCGGCGCCGGATACCGCTTCGAGCCGCCACAGAAATAACCCAAAGGCGTACACCGAAAGTTGTATACAAAGATGAGAAGATTCTAATCTCCCTCTCACAGTGCTCTCATATTGGTTTGAGATACTTCTTTTCGAGAGGGTCGCAGGCGTGGCACCCGTATCGCTACCCATCGTGTTACCGCCACCTGCGCCTCACAAATTAAAGAGTCCGGGGTCACTGGTGGATCCTCCTTTCCCTTTCCCCACCTATCACCCATCAAAGACCACCTCCTCGGACTCTTCTCTTTCGAACACTCCGTGGTGCGGCGCCGGAACATGAGGGATGGGCTCCCGGACTCCATCCCCTATACTCCTCTCCATGAGACTTATCGTCGCCGAGAAACCGTCCGTGGCGCGGGACATAGCCGGCGTCCTGGGAAGGTCGCGCAAGGGCAAGGGCTCGCTCGCGGGCGACGGCTGGACCGTCACCTGGGCTCTGGGGCACCTGGCGGAGCTCGCGCCGCCCGACGCCTACGGGGATGAATACAAGAAGTGGCGGCTGGAGAGCCTCCCGATCCTGCCGGAGAAGTTCAAGGTGCGGGTAAATTACAAGACGCGCGAGCAGTTCGCGACTGTGAAGGGCCTGATGCGCGACCCGTCCGTCACGGAAATCGTCAACGCCTGCGACGCCGGGCGGGAAGGTGAGCTCATCTTCGCCTACCTCTACGGTCTCTCCGGCTGCAAAAAGCCGGTCCTTCGGCTCTGGATCTCCTCGCTCACCCCCGAAGCCATCCGCGAAGGTCTTGACTCTCTGCGCGACGGACACTCCATGAAGCCGCTCGAAGACGCGGCCCGCAGCCGCGGTGAGGCCGACTGGATCGTGGGCATGAACGCCACCCGCGCCTACTCCGTCCGCTTCTCGCGCCCCGGCAACGTCCTCTCCGTCGGCCGCGTCCAGACCCCGACCCTCCGCCTCCTCGTGGACCGCGAGACCGAGATTCAGGACTTCAAACCGGAGAAGTTCTGGACCGTCTACGCCCGCTTCACTAGAGAAGAAGCCACCTACGACGGCGTCTGGTTCAAGGACAAGCAGAACCGCCTGAAGGAGAAGGAGGCCGCGGATCAGATAGCGGACAAGGTACGCGGCGGCACCGGCACCGTAAAGAAAGCCGAGAAGAAGACCGCCACCGAGAAACCGCCGCTCCTATACGACCTGACGGAACTCCAGCGTAACGCCAACGCCCGATTCGGCTTCACCGCCGAGCGTACCCTGCGCGCCGCCCAGGCGCTCTACGAGGAGCACAAGCTCATTACCTACCCTCGCACCTCCAGCCGCTACCTCTCCAAAGACATGGTCTCCACCCTCAAGAAGCGCGTCGAAGCCGCCGGGGCGCTGCCGGAGCTATCGCCGTTCGCCGGGGAGTTGCTCGCGCTCGACGGCTTGCCGATCAGCAAGCGCATAGTGGACGACTCGAAGGTGACGGACCACCACGCCATCATCCCGACCAACAAGAAGTCCTCGCGGGAGCTGCCGCCGGACGAGGCGAAGGTATACGACCTGGTCGCGCGCCGCTTCCTGGCCGTGTTCTTCCCGGACGCTCGCTTCGAGAACACCACCGTCGTCACCGAGGTGCGCGCGGAGACTTTCCTCTCGAAGGGCCGGGTCGTGCTGGAGGCCGGGTGGCGGGCGCTCTACCCGGATGGGGTCGGCGGCCGGAAGGAGAAAGAGCCGCCGGTCTTGCCTCCGGTACAGGTTGGGCAGGAGTGGGACGTGGCGAAGGTCGCGGTCAAGGAGGGCGAGACCAAGCCGCCGCCGCGCTACTCGGAGTCGGCGCTGCTCGGGGCGATGGAGACGGCGGGGAAGTTCGTGGAGGACGAGGAGCTTCGCCAGCGGATGAAGGACTCCGGGCTCGGCACCCCGGCCACGCGGGCGGCGACCATCGAGCGGCTCATAAAGGTCGGCTACGTGGAGCGCGAGAAGAAGGCGCTCGTCCCGACACAGAAGGGCCGCGCGCTCATCGGGCTGCTCGGCGAAAGTTCACTCTCCTCACCCGAGTTGACGGCCCGGTGGGAGGAGCGCCTCGCGAAGATGGAGAAAGGCGCCGCCCGCCGCGACGAGTTCATGGCCGACATCGGCCGGTTCACGAGCGCGCTCGTCGAGGAGGTAAAGAGCCTGGAAGGCGAGAAGCTGGCGGCGCCGGATCGGGTCAGCCGGGAGCCGGTCGGCGCGTGCCCAAAGTGCGGCTCGCCGGTGGTCGAGACGAAGAAGGCATACGGGTGTTCGGCCTGGAAGAAGTCCGGATGCGACTTCGCCATATGGAAGACCGTCTCCGGCAAGCGTCTGAGCGCCGCCCAGGCGAAGCAACTCCTCACGCAGCGCCGTACGCCGCAGCTAAAGGGTTTCAAGAGCAAGGCTGGAAAGCCCTACGCCGCCGCGCTAAAGCTGGATGAGGAGAACAAGGTAAAGCTGGAGTTCGCGGAGCGTGGCTAAAAGCAAACCTCATCGTTGAATCCGTTGTCGCAGCGTGGCGCGGTCCTGGACGGGGGCGCTATGATGCTTCCGACGCGCGACACAAGAACGAGAGCCAAAATGACGAGGAGGCTCGGGTCAGCGTGAAGGCGGTTCTGCTCACCGGTTATGGGGGGCCGGAGAAGCTCGAGTATCGGGAGGACGTCCCTGCGCCGGAACCCGCCGCCGGGGAGGTTCTTGTGAAGGTCGGCGCCTGCGGTGTGAACAACACCGACCTCTGGACCAGGGAGGGAGCCTACGGGCAGGCGGACGACCCGGAGGCGGTGGGCGGCTGGCGCCGCGGGGAGCCGATGCGCTTTCCCCTGATACAGGGCGCGGACATCGTCGGGCGCATCGTCGCGGTCGGAGACGGAGTTGCCGGGTCGCGGAGGGGTGAGCGGGTGCTTATAGACCCGACCCTCTACGCCGGGGAGGGGGACGGGATCGTGGGCGTCGGAGCGATCGGAAGCGAACGCGACGGCGGCTTCGCGGAGTACGTCACGGTCCCTGCGAGTAACGCGCACGCCGTCGAGAGTCCTTTGAGCGACGAAGAGCTTGCGACTTTCCCCACGGCCTACGTCACCGCGGAGCGCATGCTGAAGCGGGCGAGGGTCGCGGGAGGGGAGACCGTCCTCGTGACGGGCGCCTCGGGAGGGGTGGGCTCCGCCCTGGTGCAGCTTGCCAAAGTGAGGGGCGCGTGGGTGATCGCGGTGGTAGGGCCGGGAAAGGAGGCCAAAGTCCGCGAAATCGGCGCGGACGCGGTGATCGCCCGCGGCGTCCTGGATCTTCCCGCTGCGGTCGCCGAGGTCTCAGGGGAACGCCCCATCGATGTGGTGGCCGACGTGGTTGGGGGAGACTCTTTCCCGCATCTGCTGAACATCCTCAGATCCGAGGGCCGATACGTGGTCGCGGGCGCCATCGCCGGTCCTTCCGTGCGCCTGGATTTGAGGACTGTTTATCTCAAACATCTAGAGTTGATCGGCTCGACCCTCGGCGCCCGCGAAGACTTCGCCGACCTCGTCCGCTACGTGAGCGGCGGTAAGGTGAAGCCGCTCCTGGCCGGCGTCTATCCGCTCTCCGAGATAAGGCGAGCGCAGAGCGACTTCCAGGGTAAGGGCTTCTTCGGCAAGCTGGTGCTCGTGCCGGTCTAATGCGCCGGGGCATCCGTTCGGGAAGTCCGCCTGTTCCACCACCGACGCGGCGCACCAGGATAGCCGATTAAACGGCGAAGTGTGCAAGAACTTGTGATCTCTTCGATGGTCTATTCCACTCGATACGTTAAACTCGTCTCTCTATGAGAGTAATTATTGTCGGGGCCGGGTTGGCCGGCCTCACATGCGCGAAAGTATTGAACGAACGTGGCGCCGAGGTCGTCGTCTTCGAGGCGTCGGACGGCGTCGGCGGGCGCGTGCGGACGGATGCGGTGGACGGGTTCCTGCTCGACCGGGGCTTTCAGGTGTACTTCACCTCGTACCCGGTGGCGCGGCGGCATCTGGACCACGACGCTCTGGACTTCCGGGTCTTCGATCCCGGAGCGGTCATCCAGCGGGGCCGCGAGCGGAGCGTCCTCTCGGACCCTCTGCGCGACCCGAAGGCGCTCGTGCCGTCTCTGCTCTCGGGCGCGGCGAACTTCGAGGACAAGGCGAGGATCGTGGCGCTGGCGGCGAAGGTGCTGACCGGAACCGCGGCCAGCGCGGGCGAGGAGAACGGCGAGAGCGACTCCACGACGCTGGACTATCTGCGGAAGAGCGGTTTCTCGGAGCGGTTCGTGGACTCGTTCTTCAGGCCCTTCTATGGAGGTGTGCTGCTGAACCGCTCGCTGACTACGAGCGCCCGCGTCTTCCGGTTTACGCTGCGGATGCTCGCGACGGGGAGCACCGTAGTACCGGCGCGGGGGATGGCCGGGATCCCAAACCAGCTCGCCTCCCACCTGCCGCCGGACGCTATCCACCTGAACAGCCCCGTAGAGTCCCTGCTGCGCGAGGACGGACGGGTAACCGGGGTTCGGACCAACGGCGAGGAGCACGAGGCGGACGCCGTTGTCGTCGCCACCGACGCGCCGGCGGCGGGCAAGCTTACCGGAGAAGCGGTCCCGGAAGACTCCGTCGGGGAGGTGTGCATCTATTACGAGACGAGCGGGATGGGGAGTGGAAAGAAGATCTTATTGAACGCCAGCGAAGACGCATTCGTGAACAACGCCGTGGAGATCAGCAACGTCTCCGAGCACTACGCTCCGCGGGGCCGGCGCCTGCTCTACGCCGTCACGCTCACCGGCTTCGACCTACCCGACGCCCAGCTCTACCGCCGGGGGATAGAGGACCTGAGCGACTGGCGCCCGGAGGCGACGTTCGACCCCATCGCCATCCGGCGCATCCCCTACGGTCAGTTCGCCCAGCCGCCCGGCATCCACGAAAAGCTGCCGGAGAACCGCACCGCGACGCCGGGACTCGTGCTCGCGGGCGAATACACTGAGGACTCCTCGATAAACGGCTCCATGCTTTCCGGTGAGAGAGCCGCGAAGGAGGTTCTCGGCGTATGACGGACATCACACCGGCGCTCAGGATAGAGAAGCTCACGAAGACCTACTCGACCGGTCTGCGCGCGCTCGACGGCGTCTCGCTGGAGATAGAGTCCGGCAAGTTCTTCGGGCTGCTCGGGCCGAACGGGGCGGGCAAGACTACCCTCATAAACAGCGTCGTCAGCCTGGCGCGTCCCGACTCCGGGAGCGTGGAGGTGTACGGGAAGGACGCCTTCCGGGAGTTCCGGGAGGCGCGGCGTATGATCGGGGTCTCGCCGCAGGAGATAAACCTGGACAAGTTCCTGACCGTCGAGGAGGCGCTGCTCTTCCACGCCGGCTACTACGGCGTCCCGAAGGCGAAGGCGAAGGAGCGGGCGAACGAGCTGCTGGAGCGCTTCGGGCTGACCGGCAAGCGCGACCAGCGAACAAACACGCTCTCCGGAGGCATGAAGCGCCGGGTGCTCTTCGCGCGGGCGCTGATGCACGACCCGAAGATACTCTTCCTCGACGAGCCGACGGCCGGGGTGGACGTGGAGCTGCGCTACAAGCTGTGGGAGTACATCCGGGAGTTGAACCGCGGCGGTCTCACCATCCTGCTCACGACGCACTACCTGGAAGAGGCCGAGGCTCTGTGCGAGGAGATAGCGCTCATAAACGGCGGCAGGATCGCCGCGCAGGGTACGAGCGGGGACCTCAAGGAGCACTACGGGGCGAGGAACATCGAAGAGGTCTACATGAAAGTGATCGGCCATGATACTGACGGATAGGACATTCCGCACGCTGCTTAACCGGGAGATCCTGCGCTTCACCCGCGTCTGGATGCAGACCATCGTGCCGCAGCTTTTGACCTCGCTACTTTACCTGGTCGTCTTCGGGGTGGCTCTCGGCGGGCGCATAAAGGAGATACACGGCATCCCGTACCTGGAGTACATCCTGCCGGGGATCGCGCTGATGAGCCTGATCACGAACTCCCAGATGAACTCCTCGTGGTCGGTCTTCGACGCCAAGCGAGAGCGCTACATAGACGAGGTCCTGATCAGCCCGATGAGCGATTTGCAAATTACTCTGGCTTACTCTTTGGGCGGTATGCTGCGCGGCGTCGTGATGGGCGCCGGCGTCTTCCTGGTCGGCATCCCGTTCGTGGGGCTGCACATCGAGCATCCGCTGCTCCTGGTCCTGATAGGGCTTCTCGCCTCGTTCATCTTCTCCTCGTTCGGGACGATGGCCGGAGCGCTCGCGACGAGGATAGAACACATCTCGTTCCTCACCAGCGTCGTAATCCAGCCGCTGGCGTTCCTGGGCGGGGTCTTCTACTCGGTGCAGATGTTGCCGCAGTCCCTCCAGTTCGTGACGCTCCTCAACCCGATCTTCCATACGGTAGACGCCACCCGCTACGCGACGCTCGGCATCTCCGACATCAACCCGTATCCGACTATAGCAATAGTCTTCCTTCTCGCCGCACTATCCTTCGGCGGGGCGTGGTGGGCCATACACCGGGGTCCGAACCTCCGCTACTAGCCCGCAAGACCGGAGGGAGGCCCGGCGGATACCCGGAATCCGTAGCAAGGACGGACGGGGACGTGTGACCTTCGGAGCGCCGGCTCCGTATAGCCCAAACTGTAGAGAAAAATGTCCTCTGTTCTACCGATGCGGCGGATGGTAAACGATGGGATCATGGGCCGTATGAAGGAGGAGCGGGAGAAGATCGACGATTCGGCTGTCGCTGATAGCGGTGGTGGCACTCTGGTACTGGTGGCCGTCCAGCCGCGAGCCTACTCCCATGCCATAGCAGCAGTCATCGAGGATATGAGACCCCGCCTGAGGGTGAGGGTGGCCGAGCCGGACGACCTCGAAGACCAGGTCCGGCGCCTCGACCCGGACCTGGTGCTGTGCAGCCAGCCCAACACTTTTACTCCGAACGGGAGACCTTTCTGGGTTGAGTTCTATCCATATGCCGAGTCGCCCGACGATGAGATCCGCGTCAACGGGAAGGGTTCCCGGCAGAGGGCCATCGAGTTGGCGGACCTGCTGGCGCTCCTGGACGGCGCGCTAGCCCCGGATGCCGCGCTGTCCGAAGGGTAGCCGTGCCCTATCTGTTGTTTGCACTCGTGGCGCTGGTGGTCGTGGCGCTGGCGGTGATCGCGATCTACCTGCTGATCCAACCCTGGCTGTAAGCTCACGGCAAAAACGCCTGACGGCATGGGCGGATGTATGGGTCCACACCTTTCCGGCACCGCAAATCCGTTACAATCCAGCGCATGAGGATCGCTTCTTTTCCTGGTTTGTGTCGGACCAGCGCCGGGGCTGCCTCCGCGCCTGTCGCTGCGCCTGCCACCGCGCGTTTCGGGCGGGTCGGAGACTTCCTGCGAAGCAGGGGCGCTGTATGAGCCGGACCGGGCCTGTGGGCCGGACCTCCGCTACCAGGGGGACTCGCGCGCGGGCTTCCAGCGCCGCCGGTGACTGGCCGTTCGTGCTGGCGGTCTTCGCCTCTTCGCGGGCCTTTTTCCTGCTGGCGGGCGCTCTCGCGGCGTACTTCCTGCCGTGGGCCGAGCCGGCCGGGTCTCCTCTGGAGCCGCCCGGTCTTCTCAACTACTGGGCGCACTGGGACGGGGCCTGGTACTCGGAGATAGCGACGGACGGCTACGATGCCCGCTACCCGGCCTCGACCGCGTTCTTCCCGGCGTATCCGATGCTGCTGCGGCTCGGGTCTGAGCTTGGCGGCGGGCCGGCGTTGTGGGGCGTCCTGATCTCGCTGGGCGCCACCCTCCTCTCGCTCTACTTCCTCTACAGCATCGCCGAGAAGCTCTACGATAACCACACAGCCCGCGCCGCAACCCTCGCCTTCGCGTTCTTCCCGACGGCCTTCTTCCTCAACGCCGTCTACACCGAGTCGCTCTTCCTGGCGCTGACGACCGGCACGATCTGGGCGGCTTACGTCCGGCGCGACCTGCTGCTGGCGGGCATCCTGGGCGCTCTGGCCGCGGCCACCCGCAACCTCGGCGTACTGCTCCTGATCCCGCTCTTCCTGGAGTGGCGGCGCAACCGCCGGGAGTTCGGCACGTCGGGACTCGTGGCGCTCGGGCTGGTGCCCGTGGGTCTTCTGGCCTATACGGTCTTTCTGGCGGGGAGGTTCGGGGACCCGTTCGTCTTCGTGAGGCAGCAGGGCGAGTACTGGGGACGCACGCTCACGAGCCCGCTCGTCACCGCGCAGCATGCCTGGGAAGCCGCCGGAGAGGGGGCCAGGTACATACTCCACCCGGCGACGCTCTTCCTGGGCGACCCGTCCGCTCCGTCGCTCCAGGCGTCGAACACCGTCAGCCTCGTCTTCCTGATCGGCTTTGTAGCGCTTATGGTGATAGGGCTCTCGGTGCTGCCGCCGGGGCTCTCTATCTACGCGCTCATCATCACGCTTCTGCCGGTCCTGACGCCGACGCCGTCTTTCCCGCTGATGAGCATGCCGCGCTTCGTGCTGGGAGCATTCCCGATCTTCCTGGTTATCGGATATCTCCTGGCGCGCCGTCCGACCGCTCTGATGGTATGGCTGGTCACGAGCGCGTTGGTGGGTGTCGCGCTCACCGCGCTCTTCACCACCTGGCGCTGGGTGGCGTAGCGCGAGCGGGGGTTATCCACGCTCCTTTACGTCGCGGATGTGGATGACACCGCCCTGGCGACCGTCCTCGTCGTCGCGGAGCGGCCCCCCGGTTGCTTCGAACCGGCGCCGCGCGCCGTCCCGTGTCTCGGCCAGGAACTCCATGTTGAACAGCTCTTCTCGCGTGGCCCGGTGACGGGGGACTTCGTCGGGTGGCAGGGGTTCGCCGCTCTCGTCCAGGCACACCAGACCGCGCTCTCCGAACATTCGCTGGTAGGCCGCATTGGCGAAAGCGTCCTGACCGGCGGCGTCCACCACCAGCACGGCGGTGTCCATGCTGTCCAGGATCGCCTCAAGCCGCGCCTGTTCTCTCTCGCTGTCCCGCGCGAGTGATTGCAACTCCATGCTCCGGGCCTGAAGGTCGTCGGTGGTGGTGTTGAGCTCCTCGATGGTCGCCTGAAGCTCCTCGTTGAGGGTTTCGAGCTCTTCGTTGGTCGACTGGAGCTCCTCGTTTAGGGTCTCGACCTCCTCGGTAGCGGCCTGCGCCTCTTCGGTGGAGAGCAACAACTCTTCGTTGGCGGTCTGGAGGTCTTCGTTGACCCTGGTCAGTTCCTGGTTGCCCTCGTCGAGCTGGCGATTGGTCTGGGCCAGCCGCTCGTTGAGTGATTTCTCCTGTTCCAGCTCGGCGGTGACGGACTGTAGCCGCTGCGCGAGATCGCTCCGGGTCCTCGCCAGGTTCGTGATGTCCTGGATGAAGATCATTACGGTCTTCGACGGCTCCCGCGCGTCAGAGGTGCTCTGGGCTCGGATGACCATCCGCAGGTAGCGAAATTCGCCGGTATCCGGCTCCTCGACCGCGAGTTCGTCGACTTCGACGGGGTCGTCCTCCCGGAAAGCCGCGTCGATGGCCGAGCGGAGCGTTGTGTACGCCGCGCCCTGGACCAGATGGATCAGGTCCTCCCCGGTCGCCGGGCTGTGGATGGAGAGCAACCGGCGGGCCACGTTGTTGATGAACTGGATGTCGTAGCGCCGGTCCACCGCCACCATGCCCACCGGCAACTTGAGCAGCAGGTTGTTCAAGAGCCGGTCCGCCTGCTGTTGATCTCTTCCGGCCTGTTGCACGGGTCCCGGAATCCTGGCCGTATTTTCGCCGGGAGACGGGCTTTTCTTCGGAGAGATCGGTACGGGACTCTCCAGGAGGGCGGGCGGCATCAGGAAGCGGTCGCCGCGGCGGCGGTAGATTTTCCGTTGCCGGTCCTCGGGAACGAAGAATTCACTCAACGGGGAGGTTGACTCCGCCTTGCCCAGCACCAGGCGTCCGTCGTCGCGCAGGGAGTAGGCGAATAGCTGGAGCGCCCGCTTTTGCAGGGCCGTCGTGAAGTAGATCAGCACGTTGCGGCAGATGACCATGTCGGTGTTGGGGAACGGGGCGCGCTGGGCGAGGTCGTGCTGGCCGAAGATGACCATACCCCGGATCAGCTTGTTGACCTGATAGTCGCCGTCGTCCTTGACGAAGTAGCGGTTGATCAGGTCTTCCGACACGCCTGCCAGCGCCGAGTGTGAGTAGATCCCGCGCCGCGCGAAGGCGATAGCCTCCTCGTCTATGTCCGTGGCGAAGATACGCACCTTGAACCGCCCCAACTCGTCGCCCAGAGCCTCGGCCATCAGGATGGCGAGCGAGTAAGCCTCCTCTCCGGTGGCGCACCCCGCCGACCACAGGCGTAGCTGGTTTCCCCTGTTGCGGGACTCCTCTATCAGGCGCGGTAGCATCTCCGTCTTCAAGTGGTCGAACAGCTCGGCGTCGCGGAAGAACTCGGTGACGTTGATCAGGAAGGAGCTTACGAGCTGCTGGTACTCTTCGGGGTTCTCCTCCAGGTACTCGTTGTACCCTTCGATGTTCCCCGAGCCGGTGGCGACTATCCGGCGTTGCAGCCGGCGCATGATCGTCGGCGTCTTGTAGCTGGAGAAGTCTATGCCGTTGCGCTCGCGCACTTCTTCGAGCAGCGTACGCAGCGCCTCCTGCTCTCCCGGTTCCGACGGCGCCCTGACGCTCGCCAGCAAGTCCTGAAGGATCGGCCCTATCCTGTCCAGCTCCGAGATGATGTCCACCGTGTTGGGAGCGAGCGAGAGGGGCATCCCAGGGTATTGGGCGGTCCTGGGATTCTGGATTATCACCGTGCCGCCGGCCTTCTTGACGGCGGCCGCGCCTGCCGCCCCGTCGGAGCCGGTGCCGGTGAGGATGATGGCGATCAAACGCTCCCCTATAACCTCGGCGGCGCTGCCGAGCAGCAGGTCTATGGAGGGCTTGGGCCGGCCGGACGGGTCCACTCTAAGGTCTATCTCGGAGTCGGTGACGTTTACGTGACGGTTGGCCGGCACCACGAAGACCACGCCCGCCTCCAGCGGTTCGTGATCCGTCACCGTCCGCACCGGCAGGGTGCTCTTGCGGGCCAGGATCTCGCCCAGGTGACTCTCCCGGTGGGGGTCCAGGTGCTGGGCGATCACCACCGGAGCGGAGAAGTCCGGGGGAAGGGTCGAGACCAGCACCGACAGGGCCTCGACCCCGCCGGCGGAGGAGCCGACCACGACGAGATGCGAATATGTTCGGCTCTCAGTCAAGGCTACACCTCCGATGGTACAAAGCCGGCCCGCGCAAAAGCAGCTTACAGGGCACTGCCCGGACCATCAAACGCGATTGGATCTCCACCTCAGTATTCGCTCTCCACATCCGACATCGTCCCCGCGGCCTTTTTCAGAGCGGTAACGTCCCGGACGTGTATGTAGCGGTGCCTGGTGGTCAACACTCCCGAGACCCTGAGTTGCGTCATGGCGTTGGTCACGGCCTCGCGGTTCGCCCCGATCATGGTCCCCAGTTGGTAGTGGGTGTAGCGGGTCGAAATTCTTATCTCCCCGCCAACGAGCGCGCCCTCGCTCTCGACGAGCCGGAGGATGAGGCTCGCCAGGCGCGCGTGGACCTCCTTGATGCCAATGTCCGCCAGCCGGCCGCCATACTGGGCCACTCGCTCACTCAACAGGTCCACCATCCTCAGACCTACCTCGGGCCGCCTCAGAACCGTCTTGTCGAAGATGTCCCGGCTCATGAGGGAGATCCTCGACGGTTCGAGAGCCTGCGCGTATGCGCCCTGGACCCGCCGGTCCATGAGCCTCATCTCGCCGAAAAGTCCCCCGGTCCTGACCACCAGAAGGGTAAACTCGCGTCCTTCTGTTACTTCGAACAGCCGCACCTGCCCTTCGAGAAGCAGGAAGAGCATCCCGCTCCGGTACTTCGGAGGGTATAGAGTCTGGCCCTTGCCGAGGCGAACTTCCGGCATCCTCCGGGCGAGGTCACTTATCTCATCCCACGATAGAGGCTGCAGTATGCTTATTAGCGAGAGAAGCCGCGCCTTGTCCTCTATGGGCCCCTCCTCCGGCTGCTCATTCTGCAACAACGAAATAGCCCTCTATTTCTCTCCGTTAACTCAGCCTAAATAATTTTTTTGCCTACCTAAAAGTCTAACATCCTGCTAGTAATATCACAATAACCATGAAGCCTTCTAATGCCCACCAACATCGTGAGGCTCGCGCCCGGGTTCTCTATTGATCTTATTGCGTTCCGTTCAGGTTGTTGAAGATTTGTGAAATGTATCACACGATACCGCAATTCGCTTCCGCGTGTTCGACAATCCGTTATGTCGATCCTCTCAGGGACCTGATAGGCCCGGAGAAGGGCAGGGGAAAGGGAGAGAGGATCGACGATGGGTTGGCGTCTCGGATCATCCCCCTCCCATGCGGGGTGCTGGCCCATGTATACCTGGGTAGCGCGGCGGAGGGGGAAAGAGAGGCTAAATCGTGGTCCACAACGGTGGAGGAAACGGGGCGTCCGGTGTATTGGCCGAGGCGGTTCAGAATTCTTACGAGGCATTCGTGGACGGCGTCGCCGCCGCCCAGGCACGGAACATGAATTTTGCGTTGGGGTGGATCGGAAGCTCGACCGAGATGCTCAAGGCTCAGGCCGAGATCAACCTGCGCGTGATGGAGGCCGTCGCGGAGCAGTCGCGGAGGCAACGGGAGGTGTCGCGGACTCTGGTCGAGGAATCGGTCAGGACCTTCGTGGACTTTGCCTATGGGCCTCTTCCCGGCACCGCCGAGCCAGAAGCTGGCGGAGACGAGAACCTGCCGATAGACGATTTCGACCGGCTGACCGTCGAGGAGATAGGTTCCAGACTAAGAGGTCTCGACGCTCGCGAGGTAGAGGAGATCAAGACCTACGAAAAGCGGCACAAGAACCGCGCGATGCTCATGGAACGGTTGGAGCGCGCCCTGACCTGAACGGGACACAGGTAGCGAAAGGCGAGGCCGGACGCGAGCGAGTGCGACCTTCAGGTGCGGCAGGCCGCTCCCGAGGAGGTGGAGATTTCATGCTTTCGGAAGAGGTGCGGATCGGGATGAGGGTCAAGGTATCGAGCGCTCATATAAGGTCGGACCTGCGAGGGCTGACCGGCGTCGTAGAGCAGATGTACGGGCATCCCGCTTACAGGGCCCTTGAGGTGCGGCTGGAGAACGGGAGATGCGAGTTATTCTGGCATTACGAACTGAAGCGTGAGAACGCCTTCGTATGATCCCCGTGATAGCAGTCGCCGGCGCCGGACGCTTACATTCGCGGAGGAGATGAGAGACGTGACGCGCCCAGAGCGGGCGCCGTACTGGCTGATCGCGGACTGCGACGGTGGTCACTTTGTCCCGTTCACGGTCATGTCCGACGGCGGCGGGGAGATGCTGCCGGTCTTCGGCCACAGAGACGAAGCCGGGAGGTTCCTGCGGCTAGCGGCTGCGGAAGGCGCGTGGGAGGTCAGGGAGACCGGGGCCGGGGAGCTCGTCTCGATCCTCAGTAGCCTCTGCGGGCATGTCAAGAGGGTCGTCCTGGACCCCTCGCCCGAAGAAGGTATCGAGGTGTGGACCGAGCTCGCAAGCCTGGGACGCAGAAGCTTTATCGAGTCCCTGTTGGAGAGGGAAGAGTCCGCGGCATCTTAGCTGATGGAAGGTGATAGAGACGAAGAACATTTTGCTTGTGGATGATCACGGCAGTTTCCGAAACGCCCTCGCGCGGGTGCTCGACTGGCACCCGGACTTCCGGGTAGTGAACCAGGCCGGGACGCTGGCCGAGGCCCGCAGGCTTGCCGCGCAGGACGGGTTCGATATAGCGATCATAGACCTCTTCCTGCCCGATGGCAGCGGGATGGACCTGATCCGGGAGTTGCGGCAAGCGAAACGGCGCGCCGGGCTGTTGCTGCTGACCATAAACCTGAACTATGCTCAGCATGCCCAGGCGATAGAAGATGGCGCCGACGGTGTGCTCGAAAAATCAGTGTCCGTAGCCGAGATCATCGGCGCCGTGGAGCGCCTCGTGGACAAGAAATCGAGCGAGCGAACGCTCCGTGAAGCGTGAGGGCGTTGTTTATCTCTGACGGCGGCCTTCCAGGACGAGCAGCGCTATCAGGGCGACCTCGATCAGCTTGTCCGTGTAGCCGATGGGCGTCCGCAACCCGATCAGTACCCACAGGAAGATCGTCAGCGCCGCGTAGCCGATGAGGGCCCAGCGCGCGGCGTTGTGGTAACGGGCGAGCTGCGGTAGGGGCAGGTAGAGCGCGCCGAGGAGCCCCAGGTATCCGAGACCGTTCAGGATGAAGATCGGGAACCCTTGAAGACCGAGGTAGAGGTGGATCAGGGCGGTCGCGGCGGTGAGGACGATCACGCCGATCTGGACTCCGCTTATGGCGGATGCGCGGGGGGCGGTGGTCATGGCGGGTTACGCTCCTTCCTGTCGGTTTACACGGTCTGCTGGACGGCTTTTTCGGACGGCGCCGCGAGCGACTTCGCCGCGACGGTGAGCGCGAGGGCTGCGAGCGCGCCCCCCATCAGGTACGGGGCCGGGACGCCGACGTAGTCGAAGACGAGGCCCGCCAGCGCGGGACCGAGGATGAGGGCGAGGCTCAGGATGGCCTGCACGCCGCCCATGAGACGGCCCTGCTCGTAGTCCGAGGCGCGATTCGAGACGATACTGGTGACGCTCGGGATGGCAAGCCCCGCTCCCAGAGCGAGCAGACCGACGACCGGATAGAGCAGGAATCCTGCCGGGATGAGCGCCATAAGCGCGAGGTTCAGCGCCATGAGCGCGAGACCGCCGATCAGTAGCCGCTCCTCCCCGAGCCAGGGTTGCAGGCGTCCTATCAGGGCTCCCTGCGTCACCACCGCGCACACGCCGACGAAGGCGAAGAAGAAAGCGTTCTCCGCCGCTCCCCACTCGAAGCGGGCGCTGCTGAAGAGCGGGAAGTTGCTCACCAGCCCGGCGAACGAGAGGTTGAGGAGCAGTATCGCCGCCAGCAACGCCCGGATGCCGGGCATCTTGAGCACGCCCGAGAGCTGCGATACCGGGTTCAACCGGAGGAGCGGCACCGACCGGCGAAGCCGCGGCGGATGGGATTCGGGGAGCGCGAGGTAGCCGAAGACCGCGTTGGAGAACGCCAGCGCGGAGGCCGCGAAGGCCGGGGCGTGCAGCGAGTGGAAGCTCAGGAGCCCGCCGAGCGCGGGACCGGCCATCAGCCCGAGCCCGAAAGCCGCCCCGATGAGGCCGAGACCGCGGGCGCGGTCGTCTTTCGTGGTGCTGTCGGCGATGTACGCCTGCGCGGTAGCTAGAGTTCCGCTCGCGCCGCCGGCGAGTACGACCGCCAGGACGAGAGCGGACAGAGATCCCGCAAGCCCCAGCAGCAGGTATGCGAGCGAAGCCCCGAGCAGGCACATCAGAAGCACGGGACGCCTTCCGATGCGGTCCGAGAGTCCGCCGAGGAAGGGTCCGCCGGCGAACTGCATCATGGCGTACAGGGAACCCAGGAGCCCCACCAGCAGGGCTCCTTCCGCGTACTGGCGGGCGAAGAAGGGCAGGAGCGGGACGACGATACCGTACCCGATCATGTCCACGAACACCGTGACGAACAGGAAGACCAGCGGAGTCCTCCGGTCTCCGGCGAGCGGCACTAGCGGGCTCCGCCCGACTCGATCAGACGCCGCATCTCCATTCGCACCGCGCCTCCGACGGCTTCTTTCTTGCCGGCGACGATGGGGTTGCCGAACGCGACCCGCACGGTAACGCCCCGCAGGGCGGGGGTGAGCATCTGGAGCGTGGCGGCGAGCCATTCCTGGTCGCTCCTGCGGCGGCGCAGGCGGGTCAGGGGGTTTCGGAGCGCGGCAGGCGAGATGACGCCGCTCACGGCGACGGGGACGATGGCGAGGCCCGGCGTGAGCTTCGCGAACAGGTCCACGCTCGCCGACCAGCTCCCGAGCGACTCTATAGCGCCGGGGAGTATGGCCGGATCTGGCTCGATCCTGCCTCCCGGAAACGTGAGGACCGCGCCGCCATCGCGCAGATGCCTGGTCGCCGCCCGTACCGGCCCGAAACGCCCCGGAGACGTCTCCGCGACGGTGATCAGGTGCCGGGAAGTGTTTGGCAGCGCCCCCAGAAACGGCCGCTCGGCGGCGATCACGCGCAGATCCGGGCGCGGCGTCGCGGCGAACAGGGCGACGGCGTCGGCGAGCCCCGGATGGTTTGAGACCACGAGTAGCGGTCCCTCCAGCGGCACGCTCTCCGCGCCTTCGACCTCCGCGCGCCGGGCCAACTGCTTGAGCGCCCACGCCCCGCCCGCGCCGAGGCCGGAGTCGCCCACGATCGCGTCGTAGGTCAGGACCTGACGGGCCAGCCGGCGGGCCGGTATCCTGGCTACGGCCTCAAGCGCCGCGCGGCTTCGACGCTTCTCTCTCAACCCGAACGCGGAGAACAGGTCATCCACACAGACCCGCGTCAGGGTGTCGAGATGCTCCTGCCTCTCGGGCACGGGCAGGCGGAACGGTCCGGCGGGTAATCCGAATACGTTATCCAATGCTCTCCATCCTGCCCGTATCTCTCATCTACGCACCCAGTATGGCGGCGGCCCCGCGGCTGCTCATCGCTAAAACTAACCTTATTTTCCTGGCCCATTTGAGCTAGAGCCTTTAGCTAGAGCCGTCGGTCAGAGCCGGGCCCGCACCGCGCAGCCACATCGTAGGTTCTTACGCACGGCGCGCCGGGGTGGTTTGAGGGGGTGGCGGATTCTCGCGCGGAGAGGTTGGTTACTCTGAGGCCGCGGTCTCGCGGCGGCGCAGGACCTCGACGGCGGAACCGGAGAGGACCGTGCCGTCCAGCCGGACGTGCGGCTTGGTGACCTTTACCTTCACGGCCTCGACCAGCGGGAAGTTCTCCATGACGGCCGCGGCGATCCTCTCGGCGAGCGTCTCGGTGAGGCCGACGGGCTCGCCCTCGACGATAGCGCGCGACATGCGGTGTACTTCGCTGTAGTCAACGGTCTTCGTGAGGTCGTCGGAGGAGCCGGCGGGGCGAAGGTCCAGGCGCATCTCGATATCCACGACGAACGGCTGGCCCAGCTCGCGTTCGGCGGGCAGCGTGCCGTGGCGGCCGGTGAAGACCATGCCTTCTAGCAGTATCCGGTCCTCGCTCATGCTCTCAGTATGACAGCATCCGGAGCCTCGCGTCACCCTGACGGTCCCCTCGCGCGGCATTGCTGGCGCCAGCCGTGTTAACCTTCTTGAGTCAGGGAACCGGCAGGGAGAGTCATCACGTATCCGGAGATCACGGTCAGCTACGCTCAGACGTTGGACGGGAGGCTTGCGACGGCTGGTGGAAGCTCGCAATGGATAAGCTGCCGCGACTCTCTGCGCTTCGCCCACGCGTTGCGCGCCGCCCACGACGCCATCATCGTCGGGGCGGGGACCGCCTGCAAGGACGACCCGCGCCTGACCGTCCGGCTCGTTCCTGGAGACGATCCGCTGCGCGTCGTGGTTGACAGCACCCTCCGCACGCCCCTCGCCGCCGCCGTGCTGGCGGACGGGGCCGCGAAGGGGACTGTGATGGCCGTGACCGGGCGGGCGCCGGAGGATCGCTGCGAGGCCGCGCGGGCTCTCGGCGCGACCGTGTTGCGGCTGCCGGAGGATGGGGCCGGCAGGGTGGACCTGCGCGCGCTGCTCTCGGAGCTGCGGGAGATGGGGGTAGAGTCCGCGATGGTCGAGGGCGGGGCGGCGCTCATCACGGGATTTTTCCGCGAGCGGCTCGTTCGGCGGCTCGCGGTGTGCATCGCGCCCAAGATCCTGGGCTCCGGCATAGAGGCCGTGGGGGACCTGGGGGTCCGGGACCTGGCCGACTCCCTGACGCTCACCGGGACCACCATCCAGTCCTGTGGAGTGGACCTGATCCTGGACAGCCGCGTCGAGTATCCGAACGGTAGCCCGAACGGTAGCCCGAACGGTAACGGAGCCGGTGCCAGAGGGGCTTGAGGCCCGCGCCCTCTGGTTCGCCGCGCCGCGAACCGCGGAGTTGCGCTCCGAGAACGCCCCCGCGCCCGGTCCCGGAGAGGTTCGCGTCCGAGCGCTCGCCTCGGCGATAAGCGGCGGCACCGAGATGCTCGTCTACCGCGGCGAGGTCCCGGAAGGCATGCAGCTCGACCTCCCCACACTCGCCGGGAGCTACGGATTCCCCATAAAGTACGGCTACGCCGCCGTGGGGCACGTCCTGGATATCGGCTCTCACGTGCAGCGCCTCTCTCCCGGAGACCCGGTCTTCGTCCACCACCCGCACCAGGACTTCTTTACCGTCCCGGCCCACACGCCGGTCCGGCTCCCCGAAGGTCTCGACCCGCTTCTCGGCGTCTACTGCGCCAACCTGGAGACGGCCCTGAACATCGTTCACGATACGCCCCTGCGCCTCGGTGAGACGGCGCTCGTATTGGGGCAAGGGGTGGTCGGCCTGCTCGTGACGCAGCTATTGAAGATCTCCGGCGCCGGAGAGGTGCTGGTCGTGGACCCGTTTCGGAAGCGGCGCGACCTGGCACTCGCCGTCGGCGCGGACGCGGCCTTCAAGCCGGACGAAGAACTGGGAACCAGGCTGCGAGAGATGACTGGCGGACGCGGCGCGGACGTGGTGGTCGAGGTGAGCGGGTCCGGGGAGGCGTTGCAGGCCGGGATCGAGCACGTCGCGGATGAGGGGACCGTGGTGGTCGCGTCGTGGTACGGGGCGAAGCCCGTCTCGCTCTCGCTCGGCGGACACTTCCATCGGGGGAGGGTCAAGATACGTTCCTCGCAGGTCGGGCGGATCTCGCCGGAGCTGGGGCCGCGCTGGGACCGCGACCGTCGTATGGTAGCCGTCCTGAAGCTCCTTCCCCGGCTACGGCTGGAAGGGTTGATCTCTCACCGCATCCCGTTCGAGAAGGCGCCGGAGGCTTACCGGCTCCTCGACGAAAATCCCGAAGAAGTCGTCCAGGTGATCCTGACCTACGAGCGCTCCTGAAGCGGGACCATCGAACGGGAGCAGCTCCCAGCTCTCCGCACGCTTTCCGGTCCAACGGGATACTTCCGCCATCTCGGCTGCGTGTCGCGGGAGCGCGATCTCGCGCGCTTCGTTATCCTTGTGGTACCAGCTCAAGGAGGAAGCAGGATGTATGAGATCTACGTGGCGGCCCGGTTCGAGGCGGCGCACCGGCTTATCGGGGACTTCGGACCGGCGGCCCGGACGCACGGCCACACCTACCGGATGGAAGTCATCGTGCGCGGCGAGCGCCTGAAGGAAGACGAGACCCTCTACGACATCGGCGAGCTGCGTCCGGCGGTGGACGGCCTCGCCGCCTCGCTCCACTACCGCGACCTGAACGAGGTGCCGGGGCTGGAGGACGTGAACACCACCGCCGAGGCCGTCGCCCGCTACTGCTGGGAGAAGCTCGCCCCACCCCTGCGCGGTAACGGGCTCGACTCGCTCGCGGTACGCATCTGGGAATCATCCGACGTCTACGCCGCCCGCGAGGACTCGCTGGGATAGACCTTGCGCGTCGCCTTCGTCACCGTGGGGGACACGAGCCGCATGACCGGCGGATACCTATACAACGCCCGCGTCATGGACGGTCTGCGCGAACGTGGAGTACGGGTGGAGGAGATAGTGGCCTCCAGCGCTTCCCCGGAGGAGCAGCGGACCGCCGCGCGGCGCGGGGATGCTCTGGACCCCACGGACTTCGATGTAGTCGTGGTGGACGCTCTGGCGCGTATCGCGGTAGCCCCGCATCTCGACCGCTGGCGGATGGAGTGTCCGGTAGTGGCGATGGTACACGAGTTGCCGAGCATCGCGGGCGGCGAGTCCGGCGCCGAGGCCGCCGCCCGTGAGCGGGAGTACGAGGAGCCTCTGCTGCGCTCGGATCTCTTTATAGCCGTGAGCGATCACGGCCGGAGGTTGCTGGAGATCCAGGGCGTCCCTCACCCGCGCGTCTACATCGTGCCTCCCGGCTTCGACCGCCTGCCCGCGCCCGCGGAGCCCGTAGACAACCTCGACGGTACCGTGCGCGCCCTGTGCGTCGCGCAGTGGATACCGCGCAAGGGCATACTGACCCTCGTGGAAGCCTGGACCCGGCGAGAGCGTCCGGGAGCGGCGCTGGAGCTTATAGGAGAGACGGACGCCGACCCGGAGTACACCGCACAGGTCAGAGAGACCATCGCAGCCGCGCCTGATTCATCCCTCGTCGTGTCTGGGACTGTGGATGATGCTGAACTAATGAGATCCTACGCGGCGGCGGACCTCTTCGCGCTGCCCTCGCGCTACGAGGGGTACGGCGTGGTCTACGCGGAGGCGCTCTCTTTCGGATTGCCGGTGGTTGCCTGCGAGGTGGGGCCGGTCCCCGAACTAGTCGGCAGGGACGCGGCGGTACTGGTCCCGCCGGACGACCCCGTCGCGCTCGCCGAAGCACTCGACCTTTTGCTCGAAGACCCGGATCTCCGCCGCCGGATGTCCGGCGCCGCCCGCCGCCGCGCGGAACGTCTGCCGCGCTGGGAAGATACCGTGTCCGGCTTCGAGACGGCATTGCGGGCGGCGGTCCGGGACGGGGCGCGCCGAACCGGCGCGAGATAGAATCCCGCCGTGGACCGCAGAGACCTGCGCGAGCAGAACCGGCTCTCCTGGAACGCCGTGGTCGGGGCGCACGACAGCCACCGCGGGGATCTCGTGGGGTTCTTCCGCGGCGGCGGCAACACCCTCTTTCCCGAGGAGCGCGAGCTTCTGGGCGACCTCGAAGGCAAGACTCTCGCGCATCTCCAGTGCAACACTGGCGGAGATTCGATCAGCCTGGCGAAGCTCGGCGCCGTAGTTACCGGCGTGGACATCAGCGACGAGGCCGTACTCTCGGCCCGCGAACTATCCGAAAAGACCGGCATCCCGGCCGCCTTCGAGCGCGCGGATCTATACGACTGGCTCGAAGAGTCGGCGCGGGGAGGACACCGGTTCGACGTCGTCTACGCCTCCTACGGCGTCGTCTGCTGGCTCCCGGACCTCGCAGGATGGGCCGCCGGTATAGCCGCCATCCTGGAACCTGGCGGGCGCTTCGTGCTCGTGGACTTCCATCCGGTAGCCGACATGTTCGACGAGGACTGGAACCACGCTCGCGGCTACCCGCATGGCGGCGAGCCGCTACCGCTCGGAGAAGGCGTCGGAGACTACGTAGCCGAATCCGGGGGTGGGCTGACTCCGGCGGGCTTTGCCGAAGGTGTCCGAAGCTTCCAGAACCCGGAACCCGCGCACCTCTTTCGTTGGGGACTCGGAGAAGTCGTTACGGCGCTGGCGGGGGCGGGATTGAGGATCACGGCTCTCAAAGAGTACCCTTATTCAAACGGCGAGCGCCACTTCGCCCGGATGCGCGAGCTGAAAGGGAGGCGCATGGTCCCGCCGGAAGACGTTCCCGCCGTACCCTTGATGTACGGTATTCGCGCCGACAAGCTCGGCTATGGCGAGAAGAAGAACGCCAGCGCGGCGATGACGTAGACGCCGCAGAGCATCGCGCCTTCGAGCCAG
>DASSMB010000221.1:0-16135 GCA_035689095.1 Rubrobacteraceae bacterium
ATAGCGAAGGGAGCGCGCGTGGCGCAGACTGTTACTCTCATACCCGGCGATGGCATTGGCCCCGATCTCACCGATTCCGTCAAAGAGGTGATCGGGGCTCTAGAGGTAGACATCGAGTGGGAGATCGCCGAAGCTGGCGAGACGGTGATGGACCGGGAGGGGACGCCCCTGCCCGAGTCCGTTCTGGAGTCCATCCGGCGCAACAAGGTTGCCCTCAAGGGGCCGCTGACAACTCCCGTGGGGACGGGCTTCCGCTCGGTCAATGTCGCGCTGCGCAAGGAGCTGGACCTCTACGGCAACATCCGGCCGAGCCTGAGCTTGCCGGGGGTGGAGACGCCGTACAAGGACATAGACCTGATCATCTACCGCGAGAATACTGAGGACCTCTACGCCGGGGTCGAGCACATGGTCGGCAAGTACGCGGCGGAGTCCATCAAGATCATCACCCGCGAGGGCACGGAGCGCATCTGCCGCATGGCCTTCGAGCGCTCCAAGGAGCAGGGCCGCAAGCACATTACGGTCATCCACAAGGCGAACATCATGAAGTACACGGACGGGCTCTTCCGGGACGTGTTCTTCGAGGTCGGCAAGGAGTACGAGAACGACTTCGAGGAGATCGACGACCGCATCGTGGACAACATGTGCATGCAGCTCGTGATGAAGCCGAACCTCTACGACGTGCTGGTCTGCCCAAACCTCTACGGCGACATCCTCTCGGACCTGTGCGCCGGCCTCACCGGTGGCCTGGGCGTCGCGCCGGGCGCGAACATCGGGGAGGAGATCGCGGTCTTCGAGCCGGTCCACGGCTCAGCGCCCAAGTACGCGGGCCAGAACCGCGCTAACCCGCTCGCCACGCTGCTCTCGGCGAAGAACATGCTGATCCACATGGGCTACGAGGATGAGGCCGAGCGGATGCTCGGCGGCATCGAGGCGGCGCTTAAGAGCCCCGAGACGCGCACGAAGGACCTTGGCGGCAGCGCCGGGACCAAGGAGTTCACGCAGGCTATCATCTCGAACCTCTAACCGGCGACGGGACCGGCCGCGACTACTTGCGCATAGCGTTCTTCACGGAGACTTTCCTCCCGGCGACGGATGGCGTCGTCACGCGCCTGAAGCACACCATCGAGGAGCTGCAGCGAGCGGGAGATGAGATGCTGGTCATCGCCCCGAAGTACGGCGAAGGGCCGGGGTCTTACCTCGGCGTGCCCATACACCGGGTGCCGAGCGTGCCGTTTCCGCCGTACCCGCAGATAAAGCTCGCGCCCGTCAACCGTGCCGTCGGACGGGCGCTCAGGAAGTTCTCGCCGGACCTGATCCACGCCGTCAACCCGTTCATCCTGGGGCCGGGCGGCCTGTTCTACGCGAAGCGCCTGAACGTCCCGCTCGTGGCCTCGTACCACACGAACATCGCCACCTACGCCGACTACTACAACCTCGGCTTCGCCCGCAGAGGAACCGCCTGGTACACGCGCAACCTTCACAACCGCGCTGATCTCAACCTCTGCACCTCGCAGGCCACCTTCAGATATCTGGCGAGCGAGCGGGTCGAACGTCTTCGCCTTTGGCCCCAGGGCGTGGACGCGGAGCGGTTCCACCCGGACAAGTTCTCGAAGCACTGGCGCGTCCGGCTGACCGGTGGACACCCGGAGGACCACCTGCTCCTGTACGTGGGCCGGCTGGCGAAGGAGAAGGGGATCGAACGCCTCAAGGACGTCCTGGCGGAGATGCCCGGAGTCCGGCTCGCGCTGGTCGGGGACGGTCCGGGGCGGCGGGACCTGGAGAAAGTCTTCGCCGGGACGCCGACGGTCTTCACCGGCACCCGCAAGGGACAGGAGCTGTCGGCAGTGTACGCCTCCGCCGACGCGCTGGTCTTCCCCTCGACGACCGAGACACTGGGGCTCGCGATGCTGGAGTCTCTCGCGTCCGGGCTGCCCGTCCTCGCGGCCCGCACGGGCGCCGCCGGAGAGGTGGTCAGCGACGGTGAGAACGGCGTGCTCTACGAACCGAGGTCCAAGGTCTCCCTGATCGAAGCCGTCCGCCACGTGCTGTTCGATGAGGAGCTCCGGTTGTGCTTGAGCCGCAATGCTCGCGCCGCCGCCGAAGGGCGCGACTGGGAGCGCTCTACCCAGGCGCTGCGCGGCTATTACCTTGAGGCGCTGGCGGCGCGATGAGTAAGCGCGACAAGCTCAAGCGGGGCGGCAAGCGGTTCTCGCAGTTCACGCTCGTGGGTATCCTGAACGCCGCCGTGGACTTCGGGGTCTTGAACCTGTTCCTGTGGCTCGCTCCCACGCGCGACCCGTGGCAGCTCGCCGCCTTCAACGGCGTGGCGCTCGTCGCGGCCAACATCAACAGCTACTGGTGGAACACGCGCTGGACCTTCCGCGGGCGCGCCGAGCACGACTTCCGGCAGGTCTTCCTCTTCGCGCTTCAGGCGCTCGTGAACATCGGGATCAGCAACGGGTTGTTCTGGGCCCTGATCCACCCGCTACTCACCGATACGGACATACCCGCCTATCTCGTCGGCAACGTCGCAAAGCTCATCTCGGTGATCGTCGCCTCCACGATCAGCTTCTTCATAATGCGCTACCTGGTTTTCTCGCGGAAACGCTGGTTCGGGGGACGCTTGTAAGAGCGGAAAGCCCGTGCTAAATTATTGCGGCGCGAGAGCGGTAGCTGACGCGAGCGCGATGCGGAAGTAGCTCAGCTGGTAGAGCATCACCTTGCCATGGTGAGGGTCGCGGGTTCGAATCCCGTCTTCCGCTCTGGCCGCGGCGCCGCAGTGGCAGGCGGCACGACTGGCGGCATGGCCGAGTGGTTAGGCAAGGGTCTGCAAAACCCTGTACCCCGGTTCGATTCCGGGTGCCGCCTCTCGACGGATACGGGCGATTAGCTCAGGGGGAGAGCGCTTCCTTGACGCGGAAGAGGTCAGTGGTTCGAATCCACTATCGCCCACTCCCCTGACCGGCACCCGGTAGACTTTATCCCCGGTTTCACTTCCAGTTTTATTTCACCCCCGCCTAGCAGGTAGAATCGGACATGATGGTGCATGCTCTGAAACTCAGATAAGCGAGAGGATGGTCGATGGCTGCGGTCAGGCTACCCGACGGTAAAGAACTTGAGATAGAGTCCGGCGAGCGGGCTCGGGACGTGGTTGAGAGGATCGGTCCGCGCCTCGCCCGCGACGCTGTCGTGGCGAAGCTGAACGGAGACCTCATAGACCTCGACGCTCCCCTGGACGGCGGAGGAGACTTCGAGGTGGTGACGAAGGACTCGCCGGAGGGCCTCTACGTCCTGCGCCACTCCACGGCGCACGCTATGGCCCAGGCCATCACGGAGCTGTATCCCGGCAGCAAGCTGACCATCGGGCCGCCGATAGAGAACGGCTTCTACTACGACATCGAGGTAGCCGGGCGCATCACCGACGAGGATCTGCCGCGCATCGAGGAGAGGATGCGCGAGGTAGTACAGCGGGATCTCCCGATACAGCGCCAGTCCGTCCCGAAGGCTGACGTCGAGGCCATGTACGAGGACAACCCGTACAAGCTTGAGTTGATACAGGACCTCGAAGACGGCGACATCACCGTCTACCGCCAGGGAGACTTCTTCGACCTGTGCCGGGGGCCGCACGTCCCGACCACGGCGAAGCTCGGCGCGTTCAAGCTCCAGAACATCGCTGGAGCCTACTGGCGCGGCGACGAGAAGAATACCATGCTCACTCGCATCTACGGAACGGCCTGGCCGACGGAGAAGGAACTGAAGGCTTACCTGCGGCGTTTGGAAGAGGCGCGGCAGCGCGACCACCGCAAGATCGGCAAGGACCTGCACCTCTTCACCTTCTCGCCGGACATCGGTGCGGGAATCCCGATCTTCCTGCCGAAGGGCGAGATGCTGCGGCACCTGATGGAGAGCTACGTCCGCGAGGTTCAGACGCGGCACGGCTACGACCACGTCTGGACCGGACACCTGGCGAACGAGAACCTCTACATCAAGTCCGGGCATATCGAGCATTACCGCGACGACATGTTCCCCCCGATGGTGGACGAAGACACCCGCTACCGTCTCAAGCCGATGAACTGCCCGAGCCACATGACGCTCTACAACACGCAGTCCCACTCGTACCGCGACCTGCCGCTCCGCTACGCCGAGTTCGCCACGCTCTACCGCTACGAGAAGAGCGGCCAGCTAACGGGTCTAACGCGGGTGCGCGCTCTCACGCAGGACGACGCGCACATCTTCTGCACCGAGGGGCAGGTCCAGGAAGAGTTCGCGCGCGCGCTGGAGATCATCCGCGAGGTCCTTGACACCTACGGTTTCGAGGACTACCGGGTCCGGCTCTCCATGCGCGACTCAGAGAGCGGCAAGTTCATCGCCGACGACGAGAAGTGGACGCGGGCGGAGAACGCCCTGCGCCAGGCCCTCGACGCCGCCGGAATCGCCTACGAGGAGGTGCCCGGCGAGGCAGCGTTCTACGGACCCAAGGCCGACTTCATGGCGAAGGACGTGCTGGAGCGGGAGTGGCAGCTCTCCACGATCCAGGTCGACTTCATTCAGCCCGCGCGGCTGGGATGCGAGTACATCGGGGAGGACGGGCAGGCCCACACGCCGGTCCTTCTCCACCGGGCCGTAACCGGTACGACGGAGCGGTTCATGGCGGTCCTCATAGAGCATTACGGGGGTGCGTTCCCGACCTGGCTCTCGCCGGTGCAGGCCGTGATCATCCCGGTCGCCGACCGCCACCTGGAGTACGCCCGCAAGGTGCAGGCGTCGCTCGATGCCGCCGGGCTGCGGGTCGAGGTAGACGAGGCGCTGATGAGCATGCAGAAGAAGATCCGGGAGAACGCCCGCCAGAAGATACCGTACCTGCTGATCGTGGGCGACGAGGAGGCGGGGGAGGGGACCGTCAACGTGCGCCGGCGGGGCGAGAAGCAGCAGGAGGCGGTCGCGGTCGAGGAGTTCGCGCGGCGGGTCGGTGAGGAGATTGCAGCGCGCGATTCATATAGACAGTAGTGGCGACGGCGCGGTATAATCTGGCTTGTCGTTTGGGGTCCGCGCCTGTCCGGCGCCTAATCATGGCAGTCCAGTGAGGGCTAGTGGTCCCGAAAAATAGGTGTTGAGAGGAGTGGTGCACAGTAGCAACTGAAGAAGAGCCGAGGATCAACGGACAGATCCGGGCACGCTCGGTACGGTTGATCTCCGCGGATGGCGAGCAGATGGGTATCAAGCACATCCGCGAGGCTATGGATTACGCCGAGAGGCTCGACCTCGACGTGGTGGAGGTCGCACCGAACGCCAACCCGCCCGTGGTCCGCATCATGGACTACGGCAAGTTCAAGTATAAGAAGGAACAGGACCGCAAGGCCGCCCGAAAGAAGCAGGTCAACGTCAACGTCCGGGAGATAAAGCTCCGGCCGAAGATCGGCGACCACGACTTCGAGACGAAGAAGGGCCACGTCGTGCGCTTCCTGAAGGGCGGTGACAAGGTGAAGGTCACGATCATGTTCCGCGGACGCGAGGTGCAGCACCCCGACCTGGGTGAGCGGCTACTCCGGCGACTCGAAGAGGACGTTGCGGATCTGGGCCGCGTCGAGAGCCAGCCGAACCTCGACGGGCGTAACATGGTAATGGTCCTGGCCCCGAAGAAGGAGCAGAAAGAAGCCTCTTCCGAGGAGCCGCAGGAGAGCGCCTCCCGACGTTAATCCGACACTAACGCAACAGTTTGCTACAATACCGCCCGGCGGATCGTCAAGCGATGCGCCGAAAGAGGCGAAC
The DNA here is from genome assembly GCA_035689095.1 of Rubrobacteraceae bacterium. Lineage (GTDB taxonomy): Bacteria > Actinomycetota > Rubrobacteria > Rubrobacterales > Rubrobacteraceae > JACDDK01. Next base: position 5,770 of record DASSMB010000221.1, read on the forward strand.
CGGCTTCGACTCCCGTGCCGCGAGCCCTGTGAGTTGTAGTGTAGTTAGAGACGAAACGTGGAGGAAAACCAGTGCCGAAGATGAAGACCCACCAGGGCGCCGCCGGGCGCTTCGAGGTTGGGAAAAAGGGCAAGATCAAGCGCCGCCGCAGCGGGCACAACCACATCCTGGAGAAAAAGAGCCGGAAGCGGAAGCGTCGCCTGAACACGGAGACGTTTATCCACTCGTCGGATGAGAAGCGGATCAAGCGTCTGCTGGGGGTGAGGTAGCATGGCACGGACCGCGCGCAGTCTCCACGCCCGCAAGAAGCGCCGCAAGGTACTCGAGCAGGCGAAGGGTTACCGGGGGACCAAGCACAGCTCGTACAAGCGGGCCAAGGAGCAGGTCTGGAAGAGCGGTGTCTACGCCTACCAGGGCCGCAAGCAGCGCAAGCGGGATTTCCGGGCGCTCTGGATCCAGCGGATCAACGCCGGTGTTCGGGAGCACGGACTCTCCTACTCGCAGTTCATCCACGGCCTCAAGCTGGCGGAGATAGACCTGGACCGCAAGATCCTGGCCGACCTCGCCGCCACCGAGCCGGAAGTCTTCGCCGCTGTCGTAACCCAGGCGAAGAACGCCCTGGAAGGCAACCCTGGCGAGAGCCGCGTTAAGGTGGAGCGCAGGGCCGAGCCCGAGCCCCGTCCGCACCCTTCCAGGCGCAAGTCCCGCAAGACCGAGAAGCCCGCGCACGAGGAGGCTCCCGAGTCGGCTGCGACCGAGGAGGCCGCGCAGGCCGAGGCGCCACAAGCCGTCGCCGACGAGCCGGTCGCGGAGCAGGCGTCCGCTGAAGCCGACGAAGATGTCGAAGCCACCGAGGCCGCCGAGCGCAAGGCCGAGGAGCTTGATGTGGATCTAGAATCCGTCGAGGGCACGGGTGCCGAGGGACGAGTTCTCGTAGAGGATGTCGAGCAGACCGCCGACGAGCAGGGCAAGGTGGTCGCCACAGACACCGCCGAGGAGAGGGCCAGAGAACTCGGTGTGGACCTCGAATCCGTCGAAGGGACCGGCGCGAACGGCCGCATCACTGTGGAAGACGTGGAGAAAGCCGCAAACAAGTAGCCGGAGCGGATGTCCGTAGCGTCCTACTTGTGATCTCTGCTAAGCGGGCCGCGAGGCTCAACCAGAAGAAGCGCCGCGAGACCGAAAAGCTTTTCCTCGCTGAAGGCGCGTCGTTCCTGGAGGAGTCCCCCGAGCCGCCCGTGGCGCTCTTCGAAACGACCGAGGAAGTGCGGCGCATATCCAGCTTTACGACCCCGGCCGGCCCGGTCGGGGTCTTCCCATTTGTGGACGTGGAACCAGAGCGGCTCCTGCAAAGTTGCGAGAGGGTCATCCTGCTGCACGGCGTCCAGGACCCCGGTAACGTCGGCACGATCATCCGCGCCGCGCACGCCTTCGGGGCGGGCGTCGCCCTCTCGATAGGCTGCGCGGACCTCTACAACCCCAAGACCGTGCGGGCCACGATGGGCTCCATATTCCACGCGCCGGTAGCGAGAGACCTCGACTCGCTAGATTTCATCCGTATGGCCGACGCAGCGGAGTTCGTTCGGGTCGCCGCTGTGGTGGAAACGGGAGGAGCCGCGCTCGACCGTCTGGCAGGCAAGGTGCTTATAGTCGTCGGAGCGGAGGGTAAGGGGCTGCCGGAGGAGATCATTTCAGCCTGCGATAGAGGCGTGACTATACCTTCCCGCGCAGCCTCGCTCAACGCCGCGATGGCAGCTTCCATACTGCTCTACGAGGCGTATAGGCGTGTGCTACCATAGCGCCCACTATGACGACCGCCAGCCGGATAGAGGAGCTTAAGAGCGAGGCCCTGGCGGCGGTATCCGCCGCCGGTTCTACCGCCGATCTCGAGAGCGTTCGGGTACGGTATCTCGGCCGCTCGGCCGAGCTAACGGAGATCAAGAAGAGTATCGGCACTCTGGCCCCGGATCAGCGCAAGGAGGTAGGTGGGTCCGCTAACAGGGCTTCCCGTGCGGTCGAGGCGTCCATCTCGGAGCGGTTAGAGGAGTTATCTGTAAGGGAACGCGAAGAGCGTCTGCGGGCCGAGGCCGTGGACGTTACTCTTCCCGGCGTGCCGGTTCCCAAGGGACACCTGCATCCCTCGCAGCGGATCATTGACGAGGTCGTGGACTTCTTCGTCGGGCTCGGTTACAGGGTCGCGGAGGGGCCGGAGGTGGAGACCGACTACTACAACTTCACGGCGCTGAACATACCGCCCGGACACCCGGCGCGCGGGATGCAAGACACGTTCTTTCTGGACGACGGGCTTGTCTTACGGACGCACACCTCGCCGGTCCAGGTGCGGACGATGCTCTCGCAGGAGCCGCCGGTCTACGTGGTGTGTCCGGGGCGCACTTACCGGCGCGACTCGGACCCGACGCACACCCCGATGTTCCACCAAATCGAAGGTCTCGCCGTGGACCGGGGACTGACGCTCGCCCATCTCAAGGGCACGCTCGCGGCGATGGCGCGGCACGTTTTCGGAGATAGAGTGCGGCTGCGGCTGCGGCCGAGCTACTTCCAGTTCACGGAGCCGAGTGTCGAGATGGACGTGAGCTGCTTCGTCTGTGATGGAACGGACCCCGACTGCAAGGTCTGCAAGGGCGCCGGCTGGCTGGAGATGGGCGGGGCGGGGATGGTAGACCCGGCGGTGCTCGAAGAGGTCGGCTACGACTCCGAGGAGTACACGGGGTTCGCCTTCGGGTTCGGTCCCGACCGCATGGCGATGGTCAAGTACGACATCCCGGACCTGCGGCTCTTTTTCGAGGGAGACCTCCGCTTCCTCCGGCAGTTTTAGTTTCTAGAAGGAGACAGACCTTTGCGCGTTCCGTTGAGCTGGTTGCACGAGTATGTGGACTTCGACCTCTCCGTAGAGGAGCTGGTAGACCTCTTTAGTCTTCGCAGCCAGGAGATCGACGGCGTCTACCGGCTCGGCGTGCTCGACGGTGAAGTCGTAGTGGGGGAGGTGCAGGAGTTCGGACCCCACCCCAACGCCGACCGGCTCTCGGTCGCTAAGGTAGACCTCGACGGGCAGGTCGTCCAGATAGTAGCCGGCGCGCCCAACCCGTACCCCGGCGCCCGCGTCCCGGTCGTCCTTCCAGGGAGCGTTATGGCCGACGGCACGAAGCTCAAGAAAGCGAAGCTCCGTGGCCTGGAGTCCTACGGCATGATGATGAGCGAGCGAGAGCTCGGGATCTCGGGCGACCACGGTGGCATCCTGCTGCTCGATGAGTCCTATGAGGTCGGCCGTCCCGTCTCGGACTATTTCCCTGCCGGAGAGGTCGTCATAGACATAGACGTTACTCCCAACCGACCGGACCTGTGGGGCATGATCGGCGTCGCCCGCGAACTGGCCGCCATCCTGCAGACGGGTTTCCGCATCCCCGAAGTCTCGTTCGAGACGACGAATGGCAAGCCAACCGGCGAGTACACGCTGCGGGTCGAGGCGGAGGACCTGTGCCCGCGCTACGACCTGCGCCGTATCTCTGAACTAACTCCCGGACGGCAGGCCCCGCTGGAGATGCGCCGTCGCATCTACGCCGCCGGCATGCGGCCCATCGGAGCCGTCGTGGACGCCACCAACTACGTCATGCTGGAGACGGGACAGCCGATCCACGCCTTCGACGCCGAGAAGGTCCGCGAGGGCATCGTAGTCCGTAGAGGCAGGGAAGGCGAAAAGATCACGCTGCTCGACGGCTCGACCCGGACTCTGGATGAGGAGATGCTGGTGATCGCCGATGAGGAGCGCGGCCTGGTCATCGCCGGAGTGATGGGCGCTGAGGATGCGGAAGTGAGCGAGCAAACGACCGACACACTGATCGAGGTCGCCAACTTCGACGGGACGAACATCCTCAGGACTTCGCAGCGCCTCGGTCTACGCACCGACGCCTCTGGCCGGTTCGAGCGCGGTCTGGACCCGAACATGGTGGATTATGCGATGGATCGGGTCACTGCTCTCCTCACAGCATATCCCGGCGGCGAGGCGGCAGAAGACACCCTGAGCCACTACCCGGAGCCGGTGAGGAAATGGCAAGTCCCGCTGCGCCCCGAGCGGGCGAGGCTGCTACTTGGCATGCCGGTGGACGAGGACGATGCGGCGCGGCGGCTGGAGTCGCTCGGATGCGAGGTCCGGCCGGAGGACGGCAGGCTCCTCGTAACCGCGCCCACCTTCCGCCGGGACCTTCGGCGCGAGGCGGACCTCATCGAGGAGGTCGGGCGCTTGATCGGCCTTGACCGGGTCCCGGAGGAGATCCCTGGCGTACCCACCCCCGGTGGTCTCACCCCGGAGCAGCGCAAGTTGCGCTTGCTCCGACACCTTCTCGCGGACCTCGGTCTTGCGGAGGCCATCACCTACCCATTCGGCCCCGACCGGTGGGACCGGGATCTCGCTCCCGGCGCCGAAGCCTCCGAGGACTGCATCCGCGTGAAGAATCCTCTCAGCGCCGAGGCCGCGAACCTGCGCTCTCTCCTGCTGCCGGGTCTCCTGGATGCCGCTGCCCGCAACCGGACGTTCGGTGCGCGGGGCGGCGCGCTCTTCGAGGTCGGGCATGTCTTCGAACCCAGCCCGGTTTCCGAAGAGCAACGCGAGGTTGCGCTGCGCTTCCGGCTCACGGGTGCGAAACCTGATGCCGACGCCACAGCGGACGGTCTTATGGGCGTGAGCGAGGACTTGAGACTAGGGGTAGTCCTTGCCGGGACCACGCGCCCTGTCGGCTGGAACGCTCCTGAGTCTCGAGCGAACTACTTTCAGGCAAAGGGGATAGTGGAGCGGATCTTGCCGGACGCCGTATTCGAGGCGTCCGCGAAGCCATTCCTGCATCCCGGACGCGCGGCTGTAGTCCGGGTGGGTAGCATAGAGGTCGGGTGGGTGGGCGAGTTGCATCCGGCTACCATCGAGGGCTTCGACCTGGAAGGATGGCCGGTCGCGGCGTTCGAGCTGGACGTGGCGTACTGCGATCCGGATCCAGAGCCCAGATTCACGCCCTTCGTAAACGTGCCCGCCGTCAGCCGGGACCTCGCCGTGATCCTGCGCGCGGACACCCTTGTAGGAGACATACTCGGTGCGGTAAAGAGGCTCGGGAGCGAGATACTCGTCGAGGAGCGCGTCTTCGACGTGTACGAGGGACCGCAGGTCCCGGAAGGAACCAAGAGCGTCGCGCTGAACTTCACGTTCCAGGGCCGCGAGACGCTCACCGACGAACGGGTCGAAGACGAGATGCGCCGGATCTCGGAGCGCCTTACGCAGGAGTTCGACGCCCGCCTGAGAGACTCCTAGCCCGAACCCTCTCGCCACTCGCTTGCGAGGATAGACATAAGGATGGCGTCGTGACGCTTCCCTTCACGTTCGAGGGCCGCGCGTAGCCGTCCCTCCTCCCGGAACCCGAGGGCTGTGTACGCTCTGATCGCCGCTTCATTGAAGTCGAAGACGCTCAGGCCGACGCGCCCGAGGCCGCGCTCCTCGAACCCGTAGCGCAGGATCGCGCGTATCGCATCCGTGCCGTAGCCGCGTCCTCGGGCCTCAGGTGGGCCTATGATGATCGAGAGGTCCGCCGTGCCGTTCGCCTCGCTGATATTCATGAGGCTTACTATCCCGACCGGACCGCGTCCTTCTTTCGGGTGGATGGCGAAGGAGTCCTCCGTCGTGGAGAGTTCCCGGTCCTCGAAGAGCCTGCGCACGGCGCTTCCGGTGAGCGGCTCGCCGGCCCAACTGGTGAGCCGCCAGATCTCCGGGTCGCCGTACCACCGGCCGTAGAGCTCGTAGTCCATGCTCTCGTGGCGGCGAAGCTCGACCCGCTCACCGACCAGCTTCCTGGATCTCCCGGACAGACGCACGGCCTCAAATATACCGGGTTGGAAGAGACGGCGCTATGCTAGACTGCCCTGCTATGAAGGTGGTTCCGGATCGCATAGTCTCGCTGGGCTTCGGGAAGTACGTGCGCGCGGACAAGATAGCCGCCCTGGTGCCCATCGAGGAGGACCGCGGCAGTGGACGCCGCACGCTCGTCTACGTCGAGGGTATGAAGGAGCCGCTCGTAGCCGGCCGCACGGAGTCAACTATACTGCGAGACATGGTGGGGGCCGAGAGCGGGGCCATGGAACTCCTACGCGAGCTTCAGATGCAGATCGGGCAGGTCCGGCCGCTGCTCAAGGGCTCCATCCGCTCCGAGGCCGGACTCGACCTGGACCAGCTCTCCCGGCGCATCACCAACCTGTCCGGCGAGCAGGAATCCCCGCGGATATTCTAGGGACCGGCTTCTATGACAGAGACTCCCGGGAGGTCGCCGTAGACCTCCTCGGCTGCGTGTTGAGCCATGAGTCCTCCGAAGGTCTCACCTCCGGGGTCATCATCGAGACCGAAGCCTACCGGCCGGACGATCCCGCCTGCCACGCCTACAAGGGGCCTACGATGCGGAACCGCACGATCTTCGGCGCGCCAGGTCTCGCTTACGTCTACCTGTCGTACGGGGTACACCACCTGATCAACGCCGTCTGCGAGGAGGAGGGGACGGGCAGCGCGGTCCTGATCCGTGCCCTACGCCCACTTGAAGGAGAGGACCTGATGGCCGAAAGACGCGGCCGAAACGACCATCTGTGCGAAGGGCCGGGCCGTCTTACCCAGGCACTCGGCATTGATCTCTCGAAAGACGGTCACGACCTGACCGATGGTGGGCTCACCATCCGCCCTGGCCCGCCTCCCGAAGCCGAAATCGTGGCGACGACCCGCATAGGGATATCGCGGGGCACAGACCTTCCGTGGCGCTACCTAGTGCTCGGTGACCCCAATGTTTCGCTGCCGCCGCGCGGCATCTCGCGGCGCGGAATTTCGCGTTCGGACTTATTAGATTAGGGCTGGGTGGTCGAGGTCGTGCCGGTATCTGCTGGTGCCTCAGTAACTGTTCCCGTGGACGTCCCCGTCTGTATCTCGGTCGTGCCGTTGGCGGCGTTGACCGTGTTGGCGGCGGTGGTCGAGTCAACGCCCTTGAACTGTTCGACGGGCTTGCCGTCCATGACCTCCAGCATGTAGTCGTGCCAGATCTCCGTCGGAGATCCCACCTGTCCGTACATCGAGCCCTCTAGCGGGTCGAGCAGTTCCTGGAGCGTCGCGCCGCCCTCCCCGTAGCCCATCCAGACACCCGTCGCCAGTTGTGGCGTGAAGCCCTCGAACCAGGCGTCGAAGAAGTTCTCGCTCGTGCCGGTCTTTCCGGCCACCGGCCTGTCCGGGAGGGCTGCCCTGCCCGCTATGCCGTTCGTAATATCGCCCATCATGATCTCGGTCGCCTTGGCGGCGACCTTGGGATCTATGACCTGCTTTCCCTTGGGCTTGCCAGCCGTGAAGAGGACTTTCTCATCCTTCTGTCCCTCTTGTTCGACGACCTTTGTGATCGCCGTGGGCTCTATCCGCTTGCCGCCGTTGGCGATGGTCGCGTAGGCCGTCGCCATGTCGAGCGGCGAGACTTCTTTCGCGCCGAGGACAATAGACGGATGAGGATGCTTGCCGAAATCCGCCGTGATGCCGAGCTTGTTCGCGACGCGCGCGATGCTCTCCGGTCCGTTCTTAAGCCCCTTGCCGTCCGTGTTCATGGCGAGGTCGGTAAAGACCGTGTTGTCCGACTGCCAAAGCGCCTCCTCGATGCTTATCGGACCGCGTTCCTTCTTTCCAAAGTTCTCCACTTTCCAACGTTCCGTGCCGCCGGAACCATTTGGCACCTCATAGACTTTCTTCTCCGAGACGAATTGAGTCATCGGGTCTATTCCCTGTTCCAGAGCCGCTATTAGCGCGAACGGTTTGAACGAGCTGCCGGGCTGCCGCTGGGCCTGGGTAACGAGGTTGAAGTGCGATGACTGGTCCCGGTTCCCGACCATGGCCTTTATCTGGCCGGTCTTGGGCTCTATGGAGACGAGAGCGGCGTCTGGATCGTCCGGGGAGGGCAGGTAGCCGTTCGGACCGTATATGGTGTCCTGGGCCGCGACCTGGGCCTTGAGATCGAGGGTCGTGTACACGCTCATACCGCCGTTCAGGACGGTCGTGGAGCCGTATTTGTCGATCAATTCCTGCTGGACCAGCTCGGTGAAGTTCCTGGTGAGTTGTGGTCCCGTAAGCCCCGACTCGACCATCGGCGCGACGGGCCACTCTTTTGGAAGCTGCTCGTCCAGCGCCTTATCCCGGTCCTGCTGGGTCAGATAGCCCGCGTCGAACATCTTCTTCAGTACCAGGTCGCGCTGTTCGGTGGCTGCGTCGCGGTCCGAGCCGAGGGTAGAAGGCGACCAGAGGATTCCGATGAGCGCGGCGGATTCGCCAGTGGTCAGGTCGTCTACGGACTTGTTGAAGTAGGTCTCTGCCGCCGCCTCCACACCGTAGGCGTTAGACCCGAAGTAAACAGTGTTCAAGTAATCGGCGAGGATCTGGTCCTTGTTCTTGTAGGTGCTCCGCTCGATCTCGACGGCAATGAGTGCTTCTTTGATCTTCCGCGTCCAGGTCTGGTTCTGGTTGAGGTAGGCGTTCTTTACGTACTGCTGGGTTATGGTGCTGGCGCCCTCGACCTTCTTGCCCGCCCGGAAGTCCACCCACAGCGCGCGCATGATTCCCCAGAGATCCACCCCTCCATGTTCCCTGAACCGCTCGTCCTCCTTGGCGACGAGCGCGTTCAGCAGGTTGGGCGGCATCTCATCCAGCGAGGCGGTCTTCCGGTTTTCACCCTGGAAGATAGTTCCGATCACCCGCCGCGGGCCGTCATCGCCCCCGAGCGGCGCGGAGTATATGTACGTTGGATGGCTCTCCACGCTCTGCGGTTTGTCCAACTGACCGACGCTCTTCACGAGCCCCAGGTACGCTCCTATACAGAACGCCAGTCCCGCGACGAAGAGGCACAGAAAGAAGATTCCCAGGACCCTGAACACTTTGGTTCGGAAGTTGCCACCACCCGAGCGGCCTTTCTTGGATTTCGACGGTACGCGGAGTGGCCGCCCCGAAACTGCGCGCCTCTGTCCTCCGACCCTGTTTCTGGGATAGGTACGAGCCATCGGTTGGGTATACTACAACACCGGAGCCCCCGTTACATTGTCGTTGCGGATAAGTTACATTTGTTTAATGACCGACATACTTAATTTCAGCTCCATTTTTCAGAATGCTGTCGACAACGTCCCGGCCGATGAACTCGGACGCCGGCTTCGGAGTGGCGAGGCCTTACGGGTCAAACTCGGGCTGGATCCAACCGCTCCTGATATCCATCTGGGGCACGCCGTGGTCCTCGGCAAGCTGAGAGAGTTCCAGAAGCTCGGGCACACGGCGGTACTGGTAGTCGGCGACTACACGGCGAGAGTTGGAGACCCGTCCGGGCGATCCAAGACCCGGCCCGTACTCACGCCGGAGGAGATCGAGGCGAACATTCGCACCTACCTGGAGCAGGCGTACTTGATCCTGGATCCGGACCAGACGGAGGTGCGCCACAACTCAGAGTGGCTCGCGCCTCTCACGCTCGCCGACATCATCCACCTCACCCGCGCCACCACCGTCGCTCGCATCCTGGAGCGTGACGACTTCAGCAAGCGGTACGCGGCGAACGACCAGATCTCCCTGACCGAACTCCTCTACCCGCTCATGCAGGCCTACGACTCGGTCGCCATAGACGCCGATGTCGAGCTAGGAGGCACGGACCAGCTCTACAACCTCCTGATGGGACGTCAGATCATGGAGTATTACGGTAAGCGTCCCCAGTGCGTGCTGACCACCCCGTTGCTCGTCGGCACCGAAGGGAAGATGAAGATGAGCAAGTCCCTCGGCAACTATATTGGCGTCTCCGAGCCTCCGAACGATATGTTCGGAAAGGCCATGAGTATCCCCGACGGCCTCATGCCCGAGTATTATTCTCTGGTGCTCGGCCGCACCCCGCCCGATGCGGAGCCCGTCAGGCAGAAGCGGGAACTCGCCCGTTCCCTCGTCCGTACCTTCCACGGGCAAGACGCAGTTGAGGGCGCGGAGCAGACCTTCGATACGGTTGTACGCCGGGGCGTGCCCGAAGACGTACCCGAAGTCGCGTTGCCGGAAGGAGATCACGCCTGGATAGTGGACCTGGTCGTGCGGGCCGGCTTTGCGAAGACCAACGGAGAGGCTCGCCGGTTCATAAAAGGTGGGGCGGTTCGCATCGGCGGAGAGGTACTCACCGACGAGCGGGCCGCGCTGCCGACCAAAGCTCTCTCCGGGAAGATCCTCCAGGTAGGGAAGCGCCGCTATGCGCGGTTTATCGCCTCCGGCTAGACGCTTTTCAAGAAAATTCAGCAAACCGCTTGACGTGGGAGGAAGTGCCGCTACAATACCTCTCGCCGACAT
>DASSMB010000222.1:0-4154 GCA_035689095.1 Rubrobacteraceae bacterium
CCTACGGCGGCATCTTCATCGTCATGGCGCTGGGCTGGGGCGTCGTGGTGGACGGCTTCCGGCCCGACCGCTACGACCTGCTCGGAGCCCTGATCTGCGTGGCGGGCGTACTGGTCATGGTAGCCCCGCAACGCGGATAGAGCGCAGGGTCCAGCGCCATCCTACGTCTGGCCCTTCTCTTCCGCTCTCTCCTGCGCATTGAAAGTCTTCTCGCCCTCGTTCTTGCCCTCGGGGGCGTGCTCCTCGATCACCTGGTTCATCTCCGCGCCCATCAGGAGTATGTAGGTGGTGTAGTAGATGTAGAGCATCAGGATGGCGACGCCCGCGAGAGCGCCGTAGCTCGCGCTATAGGACTGGCCGCCGAAGTTATTCACGTAGAGCGAGAAGGCGAGGGAGAAGAGGAGCCAGAGTATCACGGCGACGATGGAGCCGGGGCTCACGTAGCGGAAGCGCTGCTCCACGTCCGGGGCGAAGTAGTAGATCAGGGCGAAGGCGAGCAGGACAACGCACACCAGCACCGGCCACTGGACGACGATCCAGAGTATCTGGAAGACCTGTCCGAAGCCCACTATCCCGGCGACGAGGGCCGCTAGCTGTGGCCCGAACACGACGAGCACCAGCGCGGAGATCAAGAGCACGGCCACGATCAGGGAGAGGAAGATGGAGATGCCGTATACCTTCCAGAAGGGCCGCGCCTCATCGACCTCGTACATCACGTTCATCGCCTCCATGACCGAGCGGAACGCCCCCGAGACTCCCCACAACGCGAATAGGATGGAGATAATCGCCCCGATGGTGAAGGTATCTTTCGCCTTGTTGTCGGCGATGGTGAGGAGCTGGTCCCGGAGAAATGTCGTCGCGCCCTGCGGCAGCACGCCGGAGGCGGAGTCGAGCAGCTTCGGCAGCAGGGTATCGGACCCGAAGAGCCCGAGCAGCGAGAGCAGGAACACGAAGAACGGGAAGAGGGCGAAGAGCCCCTTGTAGGTGAGGTTGCCCGCGAAGGCCGCGAGGTGGTCCTCCCCCGCCTCCTTGAACGTCCTCTTGAGCAGGTCCACGAGCCCGAGACGTCCTCGCGTGAGCGGCACGTCCACTTCGTTGCCGGTCTGCTCCGCCTTCTTGACCAACCTGATGCCGGGGATCTTCAACGCGCCCTCCCTGATAGCGCCGCCTGTACTTCCCCCAATCTATACCCAATCCGCCGGAAGAGCCAGAGGACTCGAATCTTCGGTCCCCGGCTCTCCCGGTGTCGAGCTAGTCTCTTGCGAGATTCAGACCGACTCGACCACCATCGCTATGCCCTGCCCGCCGCCGATGCAGAGGGTGGCGAGACCGTACTTCTTCTCCCGCCGCTTCAGCTCGTAGAGGAGCGAGAGCAGGATGCGCGCCCCGCTCGCCCCGACGGGGTGGCCGAAGGCGACCGCGCCGCCGTTTACGTTGACCTTCTCCCGGTCGAGACCGAGCTCCTCCTCGCAGGCGAGGTACTGGGCGGCGAAGGCTTCGTTCAGCTCGATCAGGTCAACGTCGTCTATCGTGAGGTTCGCCCGCTTGAGCGCCAGACGCGAGGCCGGGACCGGACCTATCCCCATGATGGTCGGCTCCACGCCCGCTACCGCCCAGCTCACGATACGGCCCATCGGCGTCAAGCCCTCCTCGTTTACCGCATCCTCCGAGACCACGACGAGCATGGCCGCGCCGTCGTTGATGCCGCTGGAGTTCCCGGGCGTGACCGTGCCGTCCTTCTTGAAGGCGGGCCTGAGCTTGGAGAGCCCCTCCTGCGTCGCGCCCTCGCGGATGTGCTCGTCCTTGTTTATCTCGACCGGACCCTTGCGGGTCTGTACGGTGACAGTCACCATCTCGTCTTCCAGGCGTCCGCTCTGGGTTGCCCGTGTAGCCTCTTGATGGCTCCGGGCGGCGAAGGCGTCCTGGTCCTCGCGCGTTATGCCGTACTTCTCCGCCAGGTTCTCCGCCGTCACGCCCATACCGCAGCCGGCGCGGTTGTCCGCCAGCGCCTCGCTGAGGGTGTCCACGAGCGTGTCCGGTCCCATACGCACGCCCCAGCGGGCCTTGCGCGAGACGTAGGGGGCCTGGCTCATGCTCTCCGAGCCGCCCGCCAGCCCGATCTCGGACTCCCCCAGCTTGATGGACTGGGTCGCCGAGACGACGGCCTGGAGTCCCGAGCCGCAGAGCCGGTTCAGGGTGAGGGCCGGTGTCTCTATCGGGACGCCGGCGTCCAGGGCGACGTGGCGGGCCAGGTACGGGGCGCCCTCGTGAGTCTGGATCACGTTCCCCATCACCACGTTGTCCACCTTCGAGGGGTCAACGCCGCTGCGCTCCATCGCGCCCTTCGCCGCCGCGACGCCCATCTGCTGGCTCGTCACGTCCTTCAGACCGCCTCCGAACGAACCGAACGCCGTCCGGGCTCCGTCGATAACGAATACGTCTCTCATGCCGCTCCTCTCAAATACGCCGCTCCGCGGGCACTGCTCAGAATGTCACCGCGACGCGGATTGGGTTCTCTATCTTCTCGTGCAGGTACTTCAGGGCCGTGTTCACCTCCTCGAGCGGGAAGGTGTGGGTGATCGACTCTTCGAGCTTCAGCTTGCCGGTGGCGGAGAGCTCGACGAGCTGCTCGATGCCGCGCTTCGTGAAGCCGTAGGAGCCGAGTAACGCAATCTGTTTGCGAACGAACACCGTCGGCGGGACGATGCTGATCGGGTCCGGCCCGAGTCCCACGACCACGACCCTGCCGCCCATCACCACCGACTCGACGCACTGCGTGATGGTCTGCTGCAGCCCGACGAACTCGGCGGCCACGTCCACGCCGAGCCCGCCCGTCGCCTCCAAAATGGCCTCGACGGGCTGCGTCTCCTGCGGGTTGATGGTGATGTCGGCGCCCATTTTCCGGGCGCGTTCGAGCTGGTCGTCACGCGGGTCCACGACTATGACCTTCGCGGCCCCGAGCAAGCGTGAGATCTGTACGGCATGCAACCCGAGGCCGCCCGCGCCGAAGATAGCCACCGTCTCGCCCGCGCGCAGGGCGACCCGTTCGGTCATCGCGTAGAACGGCGTCGCCACCGCGTCCGTGATGATCGCGCCGACCGTAAACGGCACGCTCTCCGGCAACCGCACAAGGTTCTTGGCCGGGACCACCAGGTACTCGGCGAGAGCCCCTTCCCGCTGGATGCCGAGTATATTGCGGTTCAGGCAGATGTTGGGGAACCCCATCACGCAGTTCTGGCACGAGCCGCAGAAGAGACCCGGCACGACGCAGGCCCGGTCTCCCTCCTCCCAGCCCTCGACCCGCGCGCCCGTCGCGGCGACCACCCCCGCCGGCTCGTGGCCCAGCGTGATCGGCTTGAACGCCGTCGGCGTCACGCCCTCGAAGACGATGTGAACGTCCGAGCCGCAGAGCCCGGCCGCCTTCATCTGGAGCAGGACCTCGTCCTCCTGTATCTCCGGCACGGGGATCTCCTCCAGCCGCAGCGGCTCGTTGACCTCGTAGAAACGGGCCGCCGTCATGCTCGTCGGCGCCATAAGCACTCCTTCCGGTAGCTACTTCGCCTCCGCCATCTTTTGCTGCTCCTTCTCCTGAAGCTCGCGCCACAGGATCTTGCCGGACCCGCTCTTCGGCAGAGCATCGGTGAACTCCACGCTCCGCGGGTACTTGTAGGCGGCCATCTCCCCCTTCGACCACTCGATGATCTCCTCGGCCGACACGTCCTCTCCTTCCCGCAACACGACCACGGCCTTCGCCGTCTCTCCGCGCTGCTCGTCCGGGATGCCGATGACGCACGCCTCCTGGATCGCCGGGTGTTTGTAGAGGATGGACTCGACCTCGGAAGGCCACACCTTGTAGCCGGAGGCGTTGATCATGCGCTTGAGCCGGTCCACCATGAAGAAGTAGCCCTCGTCGTCGTAGACCGCGATGTCGCCCGTCCTGAAGAACCGCTTGCCGTCGCGCTCGAAGAACGCCTCCTCGTCGGCCTCGGGGCGTTTCCAGTAGCCGCGCATCACCTGCGGGCCGCTGACCACGATCTCACCCTCCTCGTTCGGACCCAACTCCTCCAGCGTCGCCGGGTCCACGACCCGCGCGTCCACGTCGAAATGCGGCACGCCGAGGCACTGGAGCTTGGGCCGGTCGGGCGGGTTGACGT
>DASSMB010000223.1:0-2347 GCA_035689095.1 Rubrobacteraceae bacterium
TGCGAGGATGAACGTGCCTGCGATGCGCATGCGCGGGCCGTCGCTACGAAACGAGAGCCGCCTGGACCGCTCGTACTCGACAAGTTCCGTGCGCAGGGAACCTGTCCCCTCGTATAACTCTTGAAAAGTGGCGCCGATACCGCTTGTCGATACGTGCCACCCTGGGGTTCCACGCCGCCTCATTACGGATATCCGCGAGAAAGTCGAACACCTCCTCAACGGGACGTTTCACGGCACACTCTAAACATGCCCTTCATACCGCTATTTTCTCCTCGGCGATCACCGCGCAACTTCCTTCAGGGATCTTCAAATAGAGTGTCCGCCATCACATCCATGAACGGCCAAGCGACGATCCGGACGTGATGAGCAGCCCACGAGCGAGCCCGGGATTACTACAAATCTTTAGCTCTGACGCAGACTATTCCCTGCCGGGACCGGAGGTGCGGTCGCGTTCCCCGGTCTCGTCATCCCCCGGTCCACCGGGACGGTTGGGGTTGCGGCGGGCAGCCTCGCCGAACACCCGGATGAGGACCGGTATGGCTACTATAGCCACTACCACGAGAAGGATTAGAGATACTATCGCGATACTCAAGGGCTCCCCTTTCTCAAGTCGCCGGCTTTCGTACCGGCGCTCGTATACTACCAATCTTATTGGGGCTCGCGCGCCAGCGCCCGGTAGAGGAGCCCCCACACCACACCAAACGCCGCATGGTCCAGCACCGGCAACAGTACCTTCCACGTCCGCTGACGCCACGGTGGCTCGTGGACCCCTGCGAGCGGCAGCCAGGTGGACCACCCAGCCCCCCAGGAGAGGATACCGAGCGCTGAGCCTACGGCGGCTTCCTCGACCTTTCCACCGCGGTCCCGGCGTAACATCCCGAAGAACGCCCCCGTTCCCACACCGTACGCGAAGTGCGCCGCGACGGAGAGGGCGCGCTGGGCCGCCGGCGACCACTCATGGACCACCCTTAGCTCTTCGAGGCGGGCGACGACCTGCTCCGGAGCCGAGGTGTGCACGAGGCCCATGTGTTTCAGGGTCTGGCGCAACACCGTCAGCGCGACCGTGCCAGCCGCCCCACCCATAGCTCCACGAACCGCCCTGCCCATCAACCGCATCGCATACCCCCAAAAGACCCTGATGTTACAAATCCAGTGTACCCTTAGATGCGGGTGGCTAGTCTTCCAGCTCCTGCACGGCGCGGCGGAGTTGAGGGTCGCGGTCCAGGATCTGCTGTTCGGAGAGGTCGCGGGCTTCGGAGGGCGTGACGGGTTCCTCGTCTTTGCCGAGCTTCACCTTTATGTCGGGTTCGATGCCGGTCTCCCGGATAAAGTCTCCGTCCGGCGTCAGCCACTCGGCGATGCCGAGCAGGATGGCCGAGCCGTCGCGCAGGTCGAACTCGGAGAGCACGGTCCCCGTCCCGAAGGTCCTGGTGCCGATGACCTTGGCGCGGCCGTTATCGCGGAGGGCGCCGGCCAGGATCTCGGCGCTGGAGGCCGACCCCTCGTTGACGAGCACCGTCATCGGGGCGCCTATCGGCTCGGCCTCGTCGTCCACCTTCACCTCCTCGCGCTTGCCGGAGGCGTCCTTGCGGATGTAGATGACCTTCCCGGGTTTCAAGAAGAGACCGGCGATCTCGGTCGCCTGATCCAGCCTGCCGCCGGGATTGCTCCGCAGGTCGAGGACGAATCGGCGCGCGCCCGCGGCCCGGGCCTCATCGAGAGACTTACCAAGCTCCTTCGCGCTGTCATCGGAGAAAGAGGAGAGCCTCACCTGGGCGATGTCCGTGCCCGGGATCTTCGCCCATGAGGCGACGGGAGCCCGGATCTCCGCCCGCTCCATCGAGAACGTGCGCTCTCTGGAGTCGCGCTCGACCGTCAGCTTTACGGTCGTCCCCTCCGGTCCCTTTACGCGGTCCACGATGTCCGAGAGAGCGAGGTCACGCACGTTTTTTCCGTCCACGGCGATCACCACGTCGCCCGTCTTGAGCCCGGCCCGCTCCGCGGGAGAGCCTTCTATCGGCGCAGCGATTACAGCCCGCCCATCCCGGTCTTCTAGCTGCACCCCGATGCCGACGTAGGTCCCGGAGAGTCCCGCCTGGTTCTCCTTTACCTCCTTCGGAGTCAGAAACCGCGTGTGTCCCTCGTCGCCCAGAGAGTCGAGCATCCCCTCTATCGCGGCGTAGGTCTGCTTCTTCGGGTCTACCGCCTTCTGGTCCACGTAGTCTTCCCGGACTTTATCCAGCGCCTCGGCATACAGCGACACCGCCTGACGGTCCTGCGGGCTTATGCCAGCCGGACTCTGGGAACGCCCGAAAGCATACGCGCCGAGGGTCGAAACGAGCAGGAC
>DASSMB010000224.1:0-2676 GCA_035689095.1 Rubrobacteraceae bacterium
GGCCCGCGGTGAAAGACGGTTCGGTCAGGCCGATGCCCGGTCCGATGAAGGGCTGGACGGACTCGCGGGAGATGCCGCCGCTCGCCCCCAGGTCCTTCCGCGAGTTGTGGAAGGAGGGGATCTAGTGTCCGATCACACGGAGTTCCTCCAGTCCATCCGCCACCGCACCCGCGCCGGGAAGTACCGTCCGACCGTCGCACCCGATGCTGTCTGGACCCGCACGGGGGAGACACCCGAGGTAGAACCTATCGAGGACCCTCCGGCCCGCTTTATCCAGGAGCTAGAAGCACTCGGCGGGCACGGTCGGCGGGTCGGCAGCATGGACGAGGCGCGGGAGTACGTGCTGGCGCTGGCGCGGGATCGGGAGGCCAAGCTCCTCATCCGGTGGGACGTGGAGGAGCTGGACCGGCTCGGCGTGGACGGACCGCTCGCGGAGGCCGGGACGGAGGTCGTTCCCTGGCGGGACCTCGAAGATTTCCGGGAGGTCGCGAGGAGGGCGGAGATCGGGCTCTCGACCGCCGAGTGGGCTATAGCCGAGACCGGGAGCCTGGTGCTGGAGAGCGGAGTGGGAAAGGGCCGCACGGTGACACTCCTGCCGCCGACTTACGTGGCCGTCGTGCCGGTGGACCGGGTCCTGCGGACGGTGCCGGAGGCTATCGAGAAGTATGCCGATGCCGGGCCCGGCGCTCTTCCGGCCAACGTGTGCTTCCACACGGGACCGAGCCGGTCGGGAGACATAGAGATGTCGCTGGTCGTCGGGATGCACGGGCCGGGCGACGTGCACGTGATACTCGTAGGCTGACGTTTCTCGCGCCCTCTGGCGTTCGCCTCCGGCGTTGACAAGATCTAATGTCGGGAGTATATGTGCGAGCGTAGATATCGTAGCCGTAAAGCGCCGAGCTCCGGGTGGCTCCGGAGGCGGGGGACCCACATCGGATTGCAGGAGTCCAGGGGTGAATCGCCAGTGAAAGCTAGCGTAGGGCTTGACCTCTTTTGGCCCGAACCCGACAGCTAACCTCGCAGGCGCGGAAGAAGGAGGTAATCGGGTGTCCCAGGAAAAATTCTCCCGGATACGCTTTCCTTGGGGCTGTCGCACGGCTTCCGGGGAGTTGTAATGGCTGATTCCACAGTTTCGGCGCAGCGTCCGGTGGCCCGTCTCCAGACCTGGCTGCTCGAACACCGGCTCGTGGAGACGAAGGGGCCGGGGGCGAAGGAGGGGCAGGAGGAGCAGCACTCCTGGTGGCAGGTCGTGTGCCTCACGGGTGTTGACTACTTCTCGACGCTCGGCTATATACCCGGCATCGCGGGGCTTGCGGCCGGGGCGCTCTCGCCCGTCGCCACCCTGCTCATCGTGCTGCTGACGCTCTTCGGGATGCTCCCCATGTACCGGCGCGTCTCCGAGCACAGCCCGCACGGGCAGGGCTCCATAGCGATGCTGGAGAGCCTGCTCTCTTTCTGGAAGGGCAAGCTGCTGGTCTTGTGCCTCCTGGGGTTCGTGGCGACCGCGTGGCTCGTCACGATCACGCTCTCGGCGGCGGACGCCACGGCCCACATCGTCGAGAACCCGCTGGTCCCGGACTTCTTCCAGGGGCAGAGGGTCATTATCACGCTCGTGCTGCTCGCGGTGCTCGGCGCGGTCTTCCTCAAGGGGTTCAGGGAGGCAATCGGCATCGCGGTCGCCCTCGTTGCCGCATACCTGCTGTTCAACCTGGTCGTCGTGGCGGTCGGGATGTACGAGATCCTGACGGTCCCCAAGAACCTCGCCAACTGGCAGGACTCTCTCTTCTCCAACTACGGTAGCCCGCTGGCGATGCTCGGGGTGTCGCTCCTGGTGTTCCCGCAGCTCGCCCTGGGGCTCTCGGGGTTCGAGACCGGCGTGAGCATGATGCCGCTCGTGCGCGGCAAGCCGGATGACGACCCGGAGAAGCCGGCGGGCCGCATCCGCAACACGCGCAAGATGCTGACCGTCGCCGCCCTGATCATGAGCTTCTACCTCATCACGACCAGCTTCGTCACGGCCGTGCTCATCCCGGCCCAGGAGTTCAAGGCCAATGGGAGCGCCAACGGGCGCGCTCTCGCCTATCTGGCGCACGAGTATCTGGGCGGCGTCTTCGGCACCATCTACGACCTCAGCACGATCAGTATCCTCTGGTTCGCCGGGGCGTCGGCGATGGCTGGGCTGTTGAACATAGTCCCCCGCTACCTGCCCCGCTACGGAATGGCTCCCCGGTGGACCCGGGCGCTCCGGCCGCTGGTGCTCGTCTACGTCACCATCGCCTGCGCGATTACGATCTTCTTCTCGGCCAGCGTGGACGCGCAGGCCGGGGCCTACGCCACCGGCGTCCTGGCGATGATGACCTCGGCCGCCTTCGCCGTGATGCTGACCGCCTGGCGCGGAGGCTCAAGGCTCGTGGCGGCGGCCTTCGGGCTCGTCTTCGGCATCTTCATTTACGCCATCATCGCGAACGAGGTGCAGCGGCCCGACGGCATCGTCATCTCCCTGTTCTTTATCGGCACGATCATCATCACCTCCCTCGTCTCGCGGATACAGCGCTCCACGGAGTTGCGCCAGGAGAGGATAGAGCTGGACAAAAAGGCCCAGAAGTTCATCGAGGAGGCGAGCAAGGGTGAGATCCACATAGTCGCCCACCGACGCAGGATCGGCGACGACCCGGA
>DASSMB010000225.1:0-2724 GCA_035689095.1 Rubrobacteraceae bacterium
CGCGAGTACCCGACCGAAGAGGACCGGATGCGGCTCGTGATCGAGCTGTCGCGCCTGAACGTGGAGCACGGGACCGGCGGACCTTTCGGGGCCGCGATCTTCGACCTTGAGACGAACCGCCTGGTCGCCCCCGGCATTAACCTGGTCACGGCCTCGAACCTCTCCTCCGCCCACGCGGAGGTGGTGGCGATCATGGTCGCGCAACAGGTGATCGGACACTTCGACCTGGGAGCCTCGGGTCAGCCGCCCCGCGAGCTGGCCGCGAGCACCGAGCCGTGCTCGATGTGCTTCGGGTCGGTCCCGTGGTCGGGCGTCCGGCGGCTGGTGTGCGGCGCCCGCGACGAGGACGCCCGCGCCATCGGCTTTGACGAGGGCCCCAAGATGCCGGACTGGAAGGCCGCCCTGGAAGAACGCGGCATCTCCGTCGCCAGGGACGTCTGCCGTGACGAAGCCGCTTCGGTCCTGAGAGACTACGCCGAACGCGGAGGCGAGATCTACAACGCCCGTGCGGGCTACTAGCCGCCGGTAACCAGGTTCGAGACCCGGACTCGGATGAGTCTGGCGAACAGGAGGACGATGCGACAGAAGGCCACAGTCGACGAGGTAAACCGTATGACAAAACAGGAGTTCGTGGCAAGGTTCGGGACGCTCTACGAGCACTCGCCGTGGGTGGCCGATGGGGCTTACTCTCAGCATCCCTTCGGCGGAATCTCGGAGCTGCATGAGGCTTTCGCGCGGACCGTCCGTGATGCCCCGCGGGAGCGACAAGTCGAACTCATCCGGTCTCACCCGGACCTTGCAGGGAAGGCGGCGATGGCGGGGGAGCTGACCGACGAGTCCACGGCGGAGCAGTCGTCGGCGGGCCTGGACCGGCTTTCACCGCAGGAGTACGAGACCTTCACGCGGATCAACCGCGAGTATCGCGACAAGTTCGGCATGCCGATGGTCGTCGCGGTCCGGGAGCACACCAGGGAGTCAATAATCGCGCAGGCGAAAGCCCGGCTAAGCCACTCGCGAGACGAAGAGATAGAGACCGCGCTGGGCGAGATCGACAAGATCGCCTGGATCCGTCTGCAAGACCGGGTCGCGGCAGAAACAGGCGCGGGATAGCCCGCGGAGAGGAGAATGAGCATGACAGAGACGGCGAGAGGCCAGATAGTTCTGGGCCAGAACAACTACGGGAAGTCCGAGGTCCGGGTCTTCAAGGTGAAGCGCGACGCGGAGCGGCACGAGATCTGGGATCTCGACATCCGCATCTCGCTGGAGGGCGACTTCGAGGCCGCCCACGTCGAGGGCGACAACACCGGCCTCCTGGCGACCGACACGATGCGGAACACGGCCTACGCGCTGGCGAAGGACCACCTCACCGGCAGCATCGAGCGGTACGGGCTGGCTCTCGTGGATCACTTCCTGGAGGCCGGTCCGAGCGTGATGGGCTGCCGGGTCGAGATCACGCAGTTCATCTGGGAACGCATCGAGGTGGACGGCCAGCCCCACGAGCACTCCTTCGTCCGCCAGCGCGGCGAGCGGAAGGCGAAGGTGTGGGGCGACGAGAGCGGCGAGCGGAAGGTGAAGGCTGGGATCGGGGACGTATACGTGCTCAAGACGACCAACTCCGGCTGGGAAGGCTTCCTGAGAGAGCGGTACACCACCCTCCCGGACACGAACGACCGCATCCTCGCCACCATAGTCACGGCGAAGTGGGAGTACAACACGACGGACGCGGACTTCGACCGGCTGTGGGACGGCGTGATGCAGACGACACTCAAGACCCTCACGGACCACTACAGTCCCTCGGTCCAGAACACCCTGTACCGCATGGGCAGGGCGGTCCTGGAGTCGTTCCCGGAGATAGCGAGGATCTGGTACTCCTTCCCGAACGTCCACCACATCCCCTACGATTTGGCTCGGTTCGGGATGGAGAACAACGGTGAGATCTTCCACGCCACCCAGGACCCCTACGGCCAGATCGAAGGCTGGGTAGAGCGGCGCGCATGAGCGGCTTCCTCACCACCCACGTCCTCGACACCGCCCACGGCCATCCCGCCGCCGGGATGCCGCTGGAGCTCTTCCGCATACAAGACGGACAGCGGCGATCCCTCAAAACGGTCACCACGAACGAGGACGGCCGCACCGACGAGCCGCTGCTCACCGAATCGGAGTTCGAGACCGGCGTCTACGAGATCGTCTTCGACGTGGGCGCCTACTTCGCCGGAGAGCCGGGCGTTCCGGAGCCGCCATTCCTGGGCCGGGTGCCGCTCCGCTTCGGCGTCGCCGATCCCGAATCCCACTATCATGTCCCACTGCTCGCCTCACCCTGGTCCTACTCTACCTACCGGGGAAGCTGAGGAGATCCTTTTCTATAGAGGCATTCCTGAGCAGGGTCCAGAAGACCGCTCCGTCTGGAAGCCCCCGAAAAAAGTTTGTAAAAGTGTTGACATTCCGTTTTTGCATCTGTATGATCCGCAATACGGAATCAAATTATTGATGGGTGGAAGAGAAGTAGAGGGTAATGAGTAGTTACGACGTAGTGATCCGTGGGGGCGTCGTGGTAACCGGTTCGGGGGTGTCGGAGTCTGACGTGGGGATCTCCGACGGCGTGGTGGCCGCGGTCGAGCCGGAGTTGGAAGGCTCCGCCGGTATGGAGATTGACGCTTCCGGGTTGCATGTGTTCCCTGGCCTCATAGACGCGCACGTTCACTTCAACGAGCCGGGACGGACCCA
>DASSMB010000226.1:0-5461 GCA_035689095.1 Rubrobacteraceae bacterium
CTCGTCCGGGCGGAGTACACCGCGGCGGCGATAGCGTTGGGCGCCGTCGGAGGCACAATCCTGCTGGCTGTCTTCTTCGTCCTCTCCGCCGTCCTCGGCACCTTCAACTCCAGCTACTGGACGCTCGCCTACCTGCGGCTCGCCGCCCCGCGAGCGGACACCTCCGTTCAGTAGTATTGGTCTTTTAGAATCGTTCGACGGATAGAAAGGTTCTCGCATGGCGAAGCTCGACGGTAAGGTAGCAATCGTAACCGGAGCCTCCAGCGGTATCGGCGAGGCGACGGCGGAGGCTCTGGCAGCCGAGGGAGCGGCGGTCGTCGTCGCGGCGCGGCGGAAGGACCGCCTCGACGACCTCACGAAGCGTATAGAGGGGAACGGCGGGAAGGTGCTCTCCGTGGAGTGCGACGTTACGGAAGAAGAGCAGGCGCACGCCCTGATCCAGGCGGCCGAGCGGGAGTTCGGGAGCGTGGATATCCTGGTCAACAACGCGGGCGTGATGCTCCTCTCCCGGATAGAACGCGGCCTCTCCGATGAGTGGCGCCAAATGTTCGACGTGAACGTCCTCGGCCTCCTCTACGCGACCGACGCGGCGGTTGAAGTGATGAAGCGCCAGGGGAGCGGGCACATCGTCAACATCTCCAGCGTCGCCGGGCGCAAGGTGCGCGAGACCGGCGGAGTCTACTCCGGGACCAAGTTCGCCGTCGGCGCGATCTCGGAGGGCCTGCGGATGGAGCTTCTGGGAGACAACATCCGCGTCACCGTCGTGGAGCCGGGCGCGGTCGCCACCGAGCTCGCCACGCACATCACCGATGAGGAAGCGCAGCAGGGCATGAGCCGCTTCGCGGGCATCGAGATACTCCAGGCCGAGGACATCGCCAACGCCATAGCCTACGCTGTCAGCCAGCCGCAGCGCGTGAGCGTCAACGAGATCCTGATCCGCCCATCCCAGCAGGCTAATTAGTAAGGGCGGCTAGAACCTCGCAGGGACCCGGACGCGCTTGCCGCCCGGCGAGGGCGCCTCGCCTTCCTCGGCTTCGAGGAGTTGCTTCATGGACTCTACCGCGACCTCCAGCTCGCTCCGGTTGGGCTCGGAGGTCGTGAAGTAGCGCTGAAGGAAGTTACCGACGGCGATTGAGGGCCGCGTCTGACCGAACATGAACCACGCCTCGGAGATAAAGATGAACTGCGCGATGGCGTACCACCAGCCGTCTATCAGGGGATCAATAAGGGCGGCCAGGATTATGTACGAGAGGATGTTGGTGCCGCAGCGGGGATGGATGCGGCTGGACCGCTTCGCGTTGTCCAGCGTTACCTCTCCGTACTTCTCGTAGGCGGCGACGGCCTTATGCTCCGCGCCGTGGTAGCGCCCGATGGAGGTAAACTTCATCGCGGCGAAGAAGAGGACCAGGAGCGGCAGGATCGGGAAGTCGGCGAAGAACCCGAAGAGACCGCCGAGGAACCCGCCGCCGACTCCCCGGCCTAGATCCATGACGTACACGAAGAGCCAGAGGGCGGCCATCGAGGCTGCGAAGAAGACCAGCGTCCAGATGGAGCCGACCACCTGAACCAGGAGCCGCGCCCAGAAGAAGACGGATCGGATTATGGGCATGCGGGAGAGACGCAGGGCAAGGGGGTCCGTCGGGCGCCACAGGTTCGAGGGCTCGACGCGGACGTGGATCTCGCCGTCCTTCCGCCAAGCCTCGCTCATGTAGTTGGGACCGTAGAGGTCGAGCCCACCCCAGCGGGCCATGCCCCCAAAGACGAGGCGCTCTCTCTTCTCCCCCTGGGGGGCGGCATCCTTTGCCAAGCTTCTCCCTCAAATATTCGGAACCAGAGGACAAAAGATAGCACGTCGGACAGCGTAATCGAGGTTTCGCGAAGGTTCCGCGCGCGGCGACGGACCTTGCAAAGGGTAGAATGGGCGGCAGACGAGCGCGCTCTCGATGGGAGAAAGAGGTGCAGGACCGAGGTCAGACCGGAGGGTACGGGCGGGAGCGGACCCTGTATTTAGGTGTCGCGCTGGTCCTGGCGCTGCTGCTCGGTGGCTATCTGGTGTACCGGCTCGCGCCGATAGTCCTTGTCTTGCTCCTGACACTGCTATTCTCGATCATCATCAGCGGTCCGGTCGGATACCTGGAGCGCCGCGGCATCATACGAAGCGTCGCCACCCTGATAGTGCTCGGCGCTATCGGTCTCGCACTCTACCTGGCGGGCATGGTCATCGCTTCGACGGTGGAGACGCAGGCAAGGGAACTATCGGAGCGGCTACCTACTCTGCTGAGGGAGATCCGGGTCCTCGCAAGCCGCCTTCAGGAGTCATTCGGTATAGACCTGGGGCTCGACGAGCTTCGTCCGAACCTCATTTTCGACCGGATAAAGGGTTTCCTTTCCGGTGATACGGTCGCGGTTGCGGCGGATATCGGGGGGAGCATCGCCAACGGGCTCTCGCTGGCGTTCGTGGCGTTCATCGCGACGATCTACCTGGTACTCAACCCGAAGCCGCTGGTCAACGGTTTCGTCTCCTTCTTCCCGGCGGGCTCGCGGCAGAGGGTGCGCGAGATCCTGCGCGAGATGTACCACGCGGTGCAGCGGTGGTTCCTCGGCCAGCTTACCTCCATGACGCTCATCGGGGTGCTCTCGGCCATCGCGCTTTCGATCATCGGGATAGACTTCGCGGTGTTAATAGGGCTCGTATCCGGCCTGATCTCGTTCATCCCGTTCGTTGGGCCGGTGATCTCGGTGATACCGCCGGTGTTGCTGGCGCTTGTCTCGCATCCCATAAACGCCGTCTGGGTCGTACTGGCCTACGCGGGCATCCAGCTAGTAGAGTCGAACCTGATACAGCCGGTAGTGATGAGTCGGGCCGTCTCGCTGCACCCGGCGACGATCGTCTTCGCCCTCCTGATCATGGGCACCCTATTCGGCTTCGTGGGCCTGCTCCTGGCAGTGCCGCTGGTCGCCGCCCTACACGTCCTGGTGCGGGAGCTGTGGATAGAGCGCATGGACCGGCACGGCACCGACCCGGACCCGCCTCCGAAGGAGGATACGGTGGGGGTCGACCCTCCTAAGCAGAGGGCACGGAGGGCGCGCCGGATGCTGCGAGCCGCAAGGGACCTCCTTCGTCGCTCCTGAGCTCTTTTCCGGCCAGGAAGCTTGTCGTTACCCCACCCCGCCGGAAGTCCTCGTCTTCCAGAATCGCCAGGTGCAGCGGAAGCGTGGTCTCCAGGCCCAGGATGGCGAACTCGTCCAGCGCCCGAGCCCCGCGACGGATCGCCGCCTCCCGGTCCGCCGCGTAAACGATGAGCTTCGCCAGCAGCGAGTCATAGTACGGCGGGACCTTGTACCCGGCATACAGGTGCGAGTCAACCCGTACTCCGGGACCGCCCGGCGGGTTGTAAAACTCCACCGGACCGGACTGGGGCAGGAAGTTGCGCCGCGGGTCCTCGGCGTTGATCCTGAACTCTATCGCGTGTCCCTCCGGCGTCCCGACGTCCTCCGGCACCGTCAGAGGCTCCCCGGCGGCGACCTTCAGTTGTTCGGCGACGAGGTCCACCCCGCTCACCATCTCCGTAACCGGGTGCTCGACCTGAAGCCGCGTGTTCATCTCTATAAAGTAGAACTCGCCCTCCGAGTATACGAACTCGACCGTCCCCGCCCCCTCGTAGCCCAGGGCGTCCACGAGCGCGGTCGCGGCGTCCATCATGCCCTCGCGGGCTTCGTGCGGCAGACCCGGCGCGGGAGACTCCTCCAGGAGCTTCTGGTAGCGGCGCTGGATCGAGCAGTCCCTCTCCGGGAAAGCGACCACCGTCCCCGAGGAGTCGGCGAGTACCTGGACCTCTATGTGACGCAGCTCCTCCAGGTACTTCTCGACGTACACGGCGCCGTCTCCGAAGGCCGCGCCGGCCTCCCGGCTCGCGGCGGTGAATGCGTCCTCGACTCCGGACGCGGAGTGGACCACGCGCATCCCCTTGCCGCCGCCGCCCGCGCTGGCCTTTATGACGAGCGGATAGCCGAGCCTGTCTCCGACCCGCCTGACCTCCGTCGCGCTCTCGCAGATCCCGTCCGAGCCGGGTGTTATTGGGACACCCGCCTGCTCCGCGGCATGGCGGGCGGCGGCCTTGTCACCCATGCGGGCTATCGTGCGGGAAGCGGGACCGACGAACTTGATTCCGACGCGCTCGCAGATCTCCGCGAAGCGCGCGTTCTCGGCGAGGAAGCCGTAGCCGGGGTGTATTGCGTCCGCGCCGGCTAGCTCGGCGGCGGAGATTATCGCCGGGATGTTCAGGTAGCTGCCGGCGGCGGGCGGCGGTCCGATGCAGATCGCCTCGTCAGCCAGGGCGCAGTGCAGCGAGTCGGCGTCGGCGGTCGAGTATACGGCCACGCTGCGGATGCCAAGCTCCCGGCACGCCCGCACCACGCGCAGCGCGATCTCCCCCCGGTTGGCGACGAGGACCTTACCGATCACGTAGGGCCTCTACTCTTCAGGGCGCAGGTAGAAGAGCGGCTGATCGTACTCGACGCCGGCCGAGTTCTCGGCCAGGACCTCCACGACCTCGCCGGAGATGTCGGCCGGGATCTCGTTCATCATCTTCATCGCCTCGACGATGCACAAAGTATCCCCGGCCGCGACCCTGTCCCCCACTTCCACGTATGACTCCGCATCCGGCGTCGGAGCCCGGTAGAACGTCCCGACGACCGGCGAGCGGACCGCGTGCAGCCCATCCGACTCCGAGGGGATCTCGTCGGGCGCGGGCGCGGGTTCGACGGACGGCGTAGACCCGGATGCGGGAGCGCTCTGAGGAGCCGGAGCCTCCGCCTTCGCCTTCACCGCGATCTCCACGTCGCCCCGGCGGACCCGGATCTCCTCGACCCCGCTCTCTTTTAACAGGTCCACGAGCCGGACCACCTCGTCTATCGGCAGCCGCTCGAACCCATCCTGCTGTGTCTCGTCCAATTCGTGCATAGCCGCCAATTCTACTGTAAGAATGTTTGAAACGCTTTCTGTCAACCGTGGCAGGACGTAAAAGACGGCCCCTCCGCAGATTACTTGGCGGTTATCAGTGGAGAGGGCCTCGAACCAAAGGAGACTGATTCCTATGGCTCGTAGCCACATTGTACGCGAGAGCGTACCCGAAGTTCACGTCCGTAAGCAGCATCGCCGAAGCGTAGCTGAAGTATCACTGGTTGGAAAGCCGTCCGCCGCCTGTACAATGCTCTAGGCAATGATGGAACGCTCTCGCATACCGGAGTTTGCATGAGCATCCGGGTACTCGACCCGCGAGTGGCGCAGCAGGTCGCCGCCGGAGAGGTGGTTGACCGTCCGGCGTCCGTGGTGAAGGAACTGGTCGAGAATGCTCTGGACGCCGAAGCCTCACGCATCGAGGTAGAGCTAGGAGAAGGCGGTACCGCCAGTATCCTGGTGCGCGACGACGGCTCCGGAATGAGCGCGGAGGATGCCCGC
>DASSMB010000227.1:0-11246 GCA_035689095.1 Rubrobacteraceae bacterium
CCAGGGACGATCGAGCCCGTGCCGGAGAAGACCGTCGCCGAAGCCCGCGGCGGGCGGCCCTCGAAGGTGCGGGGCGAGTTCGCGCGGGCGCTCTCCGGGGCCGGGGAACGCGACCTCTCAGAAGAGGAGATAGCGCTGCTCTTCACCGCTCGCGGCACGGAGCTCGCGGACCTGTGCCGCGTGGCCGACGAGCTCAGGCGCGAGGTCAACGGCGACGAGGTTAGCTACGTCATCAACCGGAACATCAACTACACGAACCTGTGCTACTTCCGCTGCCGCTTCTGCGCGTTCTCGAAGGGTCCCAAGTCGCTCAACCTGCGCGGGGACCCGTACCTGCTCGACACCACCGAGGTCGCGCGGCGCGCGCGGGAGGCGTGGGAGAAGGGCGCGACCGAGGTTTGCATGGTCGGCGGCATCCATGGCAGCTTCACGGGCCAGAACTACATAGATTACCTGCGGGCCGTCAAGGACGAGGTGCCGGAGATGCACGTCCACGCCTTTACGCCGCTTGAGGTGTTCCAGGGCGCACACACGCTCGGCATCAGCGTCGAGGAGTTCCTGGAGGAGCTAAAGGACGCGGGGCTCGGGACGCTGCCGGGGACGGCGGCGGAGATACTGGACGATGAGATACGCGCGATCATCTGCGCCGACAAGATCAATACCCAGCAGTGGGCCGACGTGATGCGGGCGGCGCACGCCGTAGGGCTGCGAGCGACCACCACGATCATGTTCGGCCACGTGGACGGACCCGTAAACTGGGCCAGGCACCTGATGGTCCTGCGCGACATCCAGGCGGAGACGGGCGGCTTCACCGAGTTCGTGCCGCTGCCGTTCGTCCACATGGGCGCGCCGCTCTACTTGCAGGGACGCTCTCGCAAGGGACCTACCTTCGCAGAGACGGTCAAGATACACGCCGTCGGGAGGATCGCGCTGCACGGCTACATAGACAACGTGCAGGTCTCCTGGGTCAAGATGGGCGAGGAGGGCGCGAAGCTGTGCCTGCAGGCCGGCTGCAACGACCTCGGCGGCACCCTGATGAACGAGAGCATCTCGCGCGCCGCCGGAGCCAGCCACGGCCAGGAGATGCTGCCGGAGGAGCTGGAGCGCATCATCCGGGAGATCGGCCGCACCCCCCGCCGCCGCACCACGCTCTACGGCACGCCGGACCGGGAATACTCCGCAAGGTAGACGGGAGCCTCGGCACACGCCCGCGCGAGGACAACCCGGCGCGGGCACGACGAACCGGCGAGAAGACTCGTCCGGATCCACGGGGAGGGCGAAATAGCCTCGGATACCGCACGTAACCCACCGGAGGCCGGGATACCGCGCGCCATGCGGGGCAGAGTTCCGGGGCTTTCCGTGGCCGTCGTCCACCCGAAGGGAGTCGTGTGGAAGAAAGGGTTCGGCATCGCCGACCTCGGCTCGGGCTCCCCCGCCGCGCCGGAGACCATCTACCCGTGGTTCTCGATGACCAAGATCGTGACGGCGACCGCCGTCGCGCAACTCGCCGACAGGGGGTTGCTCAGTCTGGAAGATCCCGTCTCCCTCCACTACCCGCCGTTCGCCGAGCTGCGGCCCACGCACCACGCCGAACGGGTGACCATACGCCACCTCCTCAACCACAGCGCCGGGCTCGCGAACCCTCTCCCCATAACGTGGGTGCATCCCGCCGACAGGCCGGCGCCGGATCAGCGCGCGTTCGTTCGTGGTGTGCTGGAAAAGCATCCCAGGCTCCGGTTCTCTCCCGGCGCGAAGGGCAGCTACTCCAACGTCGGGTACCTGGTGCTCGGCGAGATCGTCGGTTCGGCGTCGGGGCGCCCGTACCCCGAGTACGTGCGCGAGAACATCCTCGAACCACTCGGCATGCGCCACACCTCGTTCGTCTACGTCGGCGACGCCTCGAAGGGCTCGTTCGCCACCGGCTACCAGTTGCGGCGCAGCCCGATGACGTGGCTGATGAAGCTGATGCTACCGGATGGGATCCTGGACGGGACCGAGGGCCGGTTCGTGGCGTTCAACCGTTTCTACGTGGACGGCGCCGCTTACGGCGGCCTCGTCGGCCCGGTCTCGGACGCCGCGCGGTTCCTCCAGGCCCATCTGGCCGGGGGCGAGCTGGAGGGCAAACGCATCCTCTCCGAAGCGACCGCGGCACGTATGCGGAGCACCTTAGTCTCCGGCGGGAAGCGGGACTTCGGCTTGGGATGGTACCGGCCCCGCGAGGCTCGCAACATGCGGCCCGGTTTCGTGGAGCACCTGGGCGGAGGCGGCGGTTTCTGGAACTGCATGCGCCTCTACCCAGACGTTCCTTCGGGCATCGTCACGATGGGCAACGCTACCCGCTACGATCACGAGGTCATCATCGGCCTGCTCGGTAAACGTCGGGGTCTCGCGAGGTAGCGTCCACCGGCGCGGCAGTCGCGCCGCGGGGTCAGCCCCGGAAGACCACGAGGTCTTCCAGGGGCATGCGCGCACGGCGTTTCGGTGGATCGCCCTCCGCGTAACCCAGCGTCAGTAGGGCGTGCGGGATCAGCTTCGGGTCGAGGCCCAAGGACGCCGTGACCGTCCCGGGGGCGAAGAGCGGGGCGCACATCCAGCCGGTGTCCAGACCAACCTCGTAGGCGGCGAGCAGTACGTTCTGCGCCGCCGCGCCGAGGCTCTGAACGGCCATCGTGGTCTCATTCTCCTGGCGGGCCGCGTCCGGATAGTCGTCCAGGTCTTTGAGGTAGAGGCACATCAGCACCAGGACCGGGGCGTCGAGGAGCCGGTGGTGGGAGCCTTCGAGACGCTTCTCGACGACTTCCTTGCTCTGGCCGTCCATCCGGAGGTTCGCCCGCCACTCCTTCCCCATCGCGTCCGCGAGACGCTGCTTCGTCGCCTGCCGGGTGATGACGGCGAAGCGCCACGGCTGCCGTCCGTGCGGCGAGGGGGCCCACCGGGCCGCCTCCAGCACGCGCTCGACGACCTCCTTAGGCACCGCCTTCGGCAGGTAGCGCCGGACGGAGCGCCGGCCCCGCACCGCGTCGAGCAACGGCGGCTCCGGGTCTTCGCTCGCCTCCAGGGCGCCCCAGGACGAAACCCTCTCCACACGGATGGCGATTACCGGGTTCGCCTCGATCCGCATGCCCTCGTACTGGTGGTACTTGCCGCGCAAGAGCCTCACAGCGGCTGAATGCTCGTCAGAGCCGGGTTCCAGAAGCTCCGCCGCCCCACGCACCATAACGAAGGCGAGCTGGCTCCAGTCCTCGGCGTACCGGTCGGCGACGAGCGCGACCTTCGGGTTCTCCAGGATGTTGCGGACGCGCTTGAGGCGTTCAGGCGGCACGTCCTTCGGTTTCTCGTCCAGGGCGATGTAGACGGAGTCCGGCGTGTAGGCGAAACAGACGGGTACCACGTGCGGCTCGCCGGAGGCGCTAGCCGTCGCGAGGCGGGCGACCCTCTGCCGGACCAGGAAGGCGCTCTGATCAGCGCTCAGGACCATGGGACGGGCTTTCAAGCGCTCACCGCGGCGCGGACCCTCGGCGCGACCTCGGCGGCGAAGAGGCGCATGTTATCCAGCGCCTGCTCGTGGGTGACGCCGGGCAACCGCCCCCAGAAGCAGAGGTGGTCGTAGGGAGCTTCCTGGTAAAGGTGGATCAGACCTTCGGCCACCTCATCCGGCGTACCGACCAGGTAGCGCTCCCACGGCAGGTCTTCCTCCCGGACCGGCTGCGGCCGGGGCTTCTCCCGGTCCGTGCCCCACTCGGCGTAGCGCGTGCGCTGGTAGGCGATGGCCGGGGCTACGATCTCCCGCGCCCTTCCCGCATCCTCGTGCACAAACGCAACCCCGGAGGCAATATACGGAAACACCTCGCCTTCTCGCCCGTGGCGCTTCAGCGCCTCCTGTACCTTCCTGTACGTCTCACCGAAGTCTCCGCCGCCCGCCGAGGCAAGAAAGCCGTCGGCCAGCCGGGCGGCGCGGTCTATTGCCGGGTCTGCGAAGGCGCCGATGTAGATCGGGAGCTTGCCGACAGGACGCGGCTCGAACGGCAGGTCGTCGAAACGCCAGCGCTTGCCCTCGTAGCCGGTGCGTCCCTGCTTGTGAGCCTGGCGGATCACCTCGATCCCCTCTTGGAAGAGCGAGGGCCGGTTCTTGCGGTTGAACCCCAGGGTCTCGAACTCGTGCTGCACGTATCCCTGGCCCACGCCGAGAACGAACCGACCGCCCGAGACCAGGTCCGCAACCGCCGCGTCCTCCGCCACGCGCAGCGGATGGTGCATCGGCAGGAGCAGCACGTTCGTACCTATCGTCATGCTCGACGTTCGGGCGGCTATTGCGGCGGCTACGACCAGCGGCGACGGCAGATATCCGTCGTCAACGAAGTGGTGCTCCGAGAGCCAGACGCCCGTGAGCCCCAGCCGCTCGCCCTCCTCGATCTCCTCCAGGCACTCCGCGTAGAACCGCGCGTAGTCTCCCAGAGGCAACTTCTGCCGGAAGTCGTACCAGAGCCCGAAAGTCGGGCCAGCCCCGCCGTCCCTCAAAACGCCTCCTCGAAAGAGTCTCTAACTCCGACCAGTCCGTACCAGTATAAGGCCGGCGCGGATACGCGGAGGGATGTCCGTCAGGTGAGGAGCAGGCGAGCGCCGACAAAGATCAGCATGCAGGCGAGGATCAGCTTGAGGGGCCGGCCGGGGATCCAGGGCGCCAGGCGGCTTCCGACCAGGACACCGGGGATTCCGCCGATAAGCAGGGTTCCGGCGAGGCCGAAGTTTACGTTGCCCTGGGTCATGTGCGCTATCCCGACGACGAAGGAGAGGACCATCGCGTGGGTGACGTCCGTGCCGACTATGACGGCCGGAGCTATCGGGTAGAGCAGGAGCAGGATCACGGCCATCACGCTGCCGGAGCCTATCGAGGTGAGTCCCACCAGGTAGCCACCGAAGGCGCCGAACAGGACGGTGTACATCCTGCGGCGGCGGCTCATCGGGGACTTGCCGTCCCAGATCCCCGGCTTGACGAACTCGTCCCGCTCGGGCATGAAGAACTCGCGGTAGATCAGGGAAGCCCCCACAATAACCAGGGTGATGGATATGATCGTGACCATTATGGACTGGACCGTCTCCGGGTCGAAGGAGCCCTTGATCCACTCCAGCGTCCCGACTCCCAGAAGCCCCGCCGGGATGCTCCCCATGCCCAGGAACAGCGCGACTTCAAGGTTCACCGACCGCTGGCGGAAGTGCTGGAAAGAGCCGGTTAGCTTCGTCAGGGTGGCGAAGGTCAGGTCCGTGCCAACGGCGGTCGGCGCCGGAACTCCAATCGAGAGGAGAAACGGCGTCATGAGAGAGCCGCCCCCGACGCCCGTCAGGCCTACGAGAAAACCGACCAGCAGGCCGAAGAGCGCGGGAGCGGGATCTATCATTTCTTACGCCCGGTCGAAGACCCTGGCGCGCCGCAGGTAGCCCTGCTCTTCCAGGTAGCCGATGACCCGGCGGGCGCTGTCCTGAGGCTCTTCCTCGTTGGTCTTGATGTGAAGCTCCGGCGCGGCGGGAGCCTCGTAGGGGTCGGAGACGCCGGTGAACTGCGGGATCTCACCCGAGAACGCCTTAGCGTAGAGTCCCTTTACGTCCCGCTCGGCGCACACTTCGAGCGGCGCGTCCACGAAGACCTCGATGAAGTCCTCGCCGATGTTGCGCCGTACCTGATCCCGGACCTCCTTGAACGGCGAGATGGCCGACACGATCACGCCGACACCATTGCGTGTCAGCAGGTCCGCCACGAACCCGATGCGGAGGACATTCGTGTCGCGGTCCTCCCGCGAGAAGCCGAGACCTTTCGAGAGGTTGGTCCTGACGATGTCTCCGTCGAGTACCTCGATGCCGCCGTGCCGCTCGCGCAACTCGTGCTCGACGATCTCGGCGATGGTCGTCTTCCCGGCGCCGGATAGCCCGGTGAACCAGAGCGTGAACCCGCGACCGTACTTCGTCCCATTCTCCATTACCATTTACTCCTTTTTCGAGACTCTCTTACGCTTACTCCGCGAAGTTACGCGGCTGCTTTATAGTCCTCTCCTCGTCACGCAACCCGTTTATAAGGACCTCCACGACCTCCGGGCGGCTGAACTCCGGCGGCGGATACTCGCCATTCGCCAGCATCTCCCGAACCTTCGTCCCGGACAGGAACACGTGGTTCTCCTTGTCGTGCGGGCAGGTCTTGGTAGTACCCATGCCCTCGCAGGCCTTACAGAAGAACGAATGCTCGAAGAAGAGCGGCGTGATGTCCAGATCCTCCGCCGTGAACTCGTCGAAGATGTGCTGCGCGTCGTAGGTGCCGTAGTAGCTGCCAACGCCCGCGTGGTCGCGTCCGACGATGAAGTGCGTGCAGCCGTAGTTCTTGCGGCACATCGCGTGGAAGATCGCCTCTCTCGGTCCCGCGTAGCGCATCGCCGCCGGGAACACCGCCAGGACGGTCCGGTTCCTCGGGTAGTAGCGGTCCAGGATCGTCTCGTAAGACTTCATCCTGACCGCCGCCGAGATGTCGTCTGACTTGGTCTCGCCGACGAGCGGGTTGAGCAAGAGACCGTCAACGGTCTCAAGGGCGCTCTTCTGGATGTACTCATGCGCGCGGTGGACCGGGTTGCGCGTCTGGAAGCCCACGACGCGCTTCCAGCCCTTCTCCGCGAACAGGGCGCGAAGCTCCGCCGGCTCGTAGTAGTAGCCGGGGAACGGGCGCGGATTAGGCTCGTCTTCCAGAAGCGTGATCTCACCGCCGAGGAGCACGTCGCCCTGCCGGTACACGGCGGCTACCCCCGGATGCTCGCCGTCATCGGTGCGGTAGACCTCGCGCGCCTCGTGTTCCTTGTCGTAGGTGTAGCGGTCCTCGACCGTCATCGTGGCGACCACGCGGCCGTCGCCGTCGGTCAGCGCCACCTCTTCTCCATCCGATATGGCGCTCGCCTCGTCCTCACTCACGGAGAGCGTAACGGGGATGCTCCAGACCAGACCGTTAGAGAGCCGCATGGTATTGACCACCGACTCGTAGTCCTCCCGGACCATGAAGCCAGAGATCGGCGAGAAGACGCCGGTCGCGATCATCTCCAGGTCAGAGAGGGTCCTGGGACCGAGGCCGACCTTCTTGAACCCCTCCGCCTGCTGCTTGCGCTCCTCCCGCTCGTCTCGCGGGGCGCGGCGGTCCACAAGCTCGCCGCCGTGCGGCGCGATCGCGGTGTACTCCGTCTTGATCGTCATCTACATACCTCCGAAGCTACAAGCACTTTTCCGGAATCGCGCGCCGGCAACCTCCGCCAGACCCGGCCGGCGAGTCCGGCGGCGCAGTGGTCCCAGGGGCGCTCGCCGACTACCCAAAGCCTCAACTCACCGGCGTATCCGCGAGAAATCTCCACGAACCTCTCGTAGCTCATGCCGGCATCTTCGAGACCTTCGCCCCAGTCCTCCCAGACTACATCCGCGACGAACCGACCGTCGCCGATGAGCCGGGCGCCCTCTTCCGGAGACTCTTCCAGCAGGGAACGAGTCTCGGCCTTTAGCTCCGTCGGCTCCTCGGGCAGAGGAAGCCTTCTGCGCACGTCTTCCAAAGTTAGTACCTCACCGCTTCATGCTCGACCGGGGCGCGATCCGTCCCGGCGTAGTTTTCGAGATGCTCCTCGTAGTCTATGAAGAGCGGAGCTTCGGGATCGAAGGCCCGCTTCAGGCTCTTGAAGGCAACCCGCTTGTCCAAAGCGTCTAGCTTATCTAAAGCCTCCGGCTTGTCAAGCTCCCGCAACTCCAGACTGTTCCGAACGCTCTCGAACGCCGCAAGCCCCTCTTCGCTACGCACGAGGACCGAAGAGTACCCGTCCGCGCTACCGACGCTCCCGACGGAGATGTCCGCCGCGTGGCCCATGAAGTCCGCGCACTCGTCGCAGCCCTTCAGTGCGGCGCCGTGGAAGTCCCGGATCGGCTCCTCGAAGATCGTCTCCCCGTCGAGGTCCTGAACGATCATCTTCCCCCGGATGATGTCCACCCGGCCGACGTTGTCGAGATCGACGCCGCGCTTGTCCTGGATCTCCTCCAGCATCAACTTCTCGTAGTTGAAGCTCTTGGTGCAGAGCAAGGCTATCGTCAGCGTTATCGCCTCGACTTTAGAGGAGCCCCACGTCCACGGCCTCGCCTGCATCGCCTTGATGCCCTCGATCTCGCACGGCGTCCCCACAACCGCGATCCTGGGATTCGGCGGCAGGTCGGCGTCCTTGAGGTCCACGTGCCCGAGCGCGAGCGTCTGGTTGTAGAAGCTCCCGGCGCACTCGCGCACCTCTTCGGGCGTCGTCGCCAGGAACGCCTCGCCCTTCCACCGCTCGGTTTCGCTCTCGCGGGCGAGCAGGGCGCCGTCGATCTCACCAGCTTCGAGCAGCGAGATCAGAAGCGCGCTCACGAACCCGCCGTCCTGCACGCCGTCTATCTTCTGCCGGACGCGGGCGGTGTAGCTCTCCTCGACCTTCCCCATCCCCTCGACGGAGTGGTCGGCGCCCATGATCTTCCACGTCGACTCGTACTGGAGCCCCCCGCGCGGGCAGAAGTCCCAGCACAGCGAGCAGCCCGTGCACATCTTGACGAGCGTCGGCAGGTCGTCGTCGCCGATGCCGATGGAGTCCGTCGGACAGGCCGCGACGCACACGCCGCACTGCACGCAGCGGTCGGCGTCTATGACGGCCTTCTCCAGGTCCCAGAACCATACCTTTCCGGGAGCCTCGTCGATGTCGTTCATCAGCTCCCGTATATCGAATCCAGCCAATTAACCTCTACCTCTATTCTTACCGGCGCTGCGCAGCGCCTCCCGAAGATCCCTGTTGTTCTTCCGCCGCGCCCACTCGTGGAACCGCTCGCCCTCACGCCGCTCCTCCTTGAACTGCACGAAGACGGCGACCAGAGCGTCCGGCACGTCGTCGGCGGGCTTCGCGCCCTCGACCCAGTCTATGAACGCCGCGTCCTTGCCGAGCGAGCCGCCGAGGCCGATGTCCACGCCCTCGACGATGCCGTCGCGCGTCTTCGCGGTCTCGCCCCGGAAGCCGATGTCACCGATCTGGGGCTGCGCGCACGACGCCGAGCACCCGGAGAAGTGCATCCTTATCGCCTCCTGGCCCACGTCCCCGACGCGCTCGTCCATCTCCTTCGCCCACTCGACCGCCCGGATCTTGGTCTCCACGATGGCGAACCGGCAGAACTCACTCCCCGTACAGGCGACCACGCCGCGCTCGAACGCGCCCGGCTCCGGCGAGAACCGCTCCAGGAGCGGCTCCGCGAGCAGCTCCTCCAGCCGCTCCTCCCGAACGCCCGTTATGATGAGGTTCTGGTCCGTGGCGAGCCGCACGTCCGAGCCGTACTCTTCGGCCAGCCGTCCGGCCTCCACGAACTGCTCGCCGCTCATCCGGCCAACCGGAACGTTCAGCCCGACGTAGTAGAGTCCCTCTTCCTTCTGCTCGTGCACCCCGACGTGGTCCCCGCGGTAGTGCTTCGTCAGTTCCTCACCGGCCGGCGTCAGGTCGACGGAGACCCGCTTCTCCAGCTCCTCCCGGAAACGTTCCGGGCCGAGCTCCTGCACCAGGTAGCGCATGCGGGCGGTCCAGCGGTTCTCGCGGTTGCCGAGCTCGCCGAAGACCTGGGCGATGCCGCGCGAGATCTCCACCGCCTCCTCCGGGTGAACGAACACGTCGATGTCCGAGGCCATCCGCGGCCCGTCGGAGAGCCCGCCGCCCACCCGCAGGTTGAAGCCGATGGTGCCGTCATCCAGCCGCGCCGGGACCATACCGATGTCGTTGATCTCGGCCTGCGCGCAGTCCTCCGTGCAGCCCGTCACGCTCAGCTTGAACTTCCTCGGCAGGTTCGCGTACTCGCGATTGCCCGTGAAGTAGTCCGAGATGGCCTGCGCCACCGGGTAGGCGTCTATGACCTCGTCGCGGCCGAGCCCGGAGACGGGACAGCACAGCACGTTCCGGGCCGAGTCTCCGCACGCCTGCACGGTCGTCATGCCGACCTCTTCGAGCCTGCTCCAGATCTTCGGGATGTCGGCCATCTTCACCCAGTGGAGCTGCACGTCCTGGCGCGTGGTGATGTCCAGGAAGTTGTTGCCGAAGTGAGGGTTCGGGTATGGGCCGTTGGCGAAGTCCACCGCTATCTGCCCGATGGTCTTGGTCTGCTCCGGCGTCAGCACCCCACCAGGGATCTTGACGCGGATCATGAAAGCGTCCCCGCCCTGCTTCTGCGGGTACACCCCGACCCACTTGAGGCGCTCGACCTCGCCGGCTACCGCGTCCATCGCCTCGTACCCTTCCTTCGAGTACGTGTCGATGATCGCCTGCCGCACCTCCAGCGGGTGCCGCTCCAGCTTTATCTTCTCTACCTTGTTTAGCTTCTGGTCTTCTCTAAGTATCTGCACGGCGTACTGTGCCTCCCGCTATGTGGATACCGCATTCGGTCTTGTCCGAGTCTGCCCAGCGTCCGGCCCGAGGGTCTTCCCCCGGCGCAACGGGTCTGGTACAGGGCTCGCAGCCGATGCTTCTGTATCCCATGCTCAACAGCGGGTTGAGCGGCACGTCGTACTCGTGAACGTAGGCTTCCACGTCGTCGGCGCTCCACCCGGCGAGCGGAGCGATCTTCGCAACCCCGAAGAACTCATCGTGACCGAGAACCGGCGTACCGGCGCGCTGCGGCGTCTGATCCCGCCGGATACCCGTCACCCAGGCATCATAGTCGCGCAGATACCGGCGCTGCGGCTCGACCTTCCGAACCTCGCAACAGATGTCCGGCTTGCAGCTCCAGAGCTCCGGCCCGTAACGCTCGACCTGCTCCTCTAAAGAGAGCCCCGGTCTGAGCACGTTCAACGGCACCCGGTAGCGCTCCATGACCTCCTCGCGGAAAGCCACCGTCTCGTCGAACAGGAACCCGGTATCCAGCGTGAAGACAGGCACCCGGTCCGTGATGCGGGAGAGCATATCCAGGAGGACCATCCCCTCGGGACCACCGAACGACACGGAGAGCGTCAACCGCTCGCCGTACCGCTCCACCGCCCACCGCAACACCTCCTGCGGAGACGCGGCTTCCGGGTTCTCCTCTATGTCTGGTATCTCGTGGTCGCTCACAACCACACCGTTATGCCCCGTTCTCAAAGCTTTATGCATCTCACTCCTTCTTCTGAAAGAGAAAAGTTTCTAAAATTGAGGGAAAAATTAGCTACAGCAGCGAACGCTACATCGAATACACATCGCCGGCGCACACAG
>DASSMB010000228.1:0-3580 GCA_035689095.1 Rubrobacteraceae bacterium
GCGTTGAAGACCAGGAACGCCCCGACGAAGAGCGCGGTCCCGGCGAAGAAGAGCAGCGAGATCCTGAACCCCTGCAACTGGCTCCCGACCTGCTGCGTCCTCGTCTCCGAGCGCTCCGCCTGCAACCCCGTTCCGAGCCCCCGGTCTAGCTTCCTCTGCAACTCTCCGGCGTCCACGCCCTCCGCCGGCTGTACGGCGATACCCGAGATCTTGCCGGGCTTGTCGAAGACCTCCTGCGCGTAAGGGAGCGGCGCCATCCCGAAGGCCACCCCGCCGAACGAGCCGCCCGGTATCCGCAAGAGCCCGACGACCTTCATCTTCTTCGGCCCCTCCGGCGTCCCGACCGTTACCTTCTCTCCGACCTTAACCCCCGCGCTCTTCGCCGAGCCGCCGTCCAGCGTGATCTCCCGGCCGCTCCTCGGGAACCGTCCCTTCGTCAACTCGAAGCCCGTCGCCAGCGCCGCCGATTTCGGTTCGACGCCGAAGAGACGCATGCTCTGGACCTTCGGCAACCCGTTCGCGTCCTTTTCGGGCAGTATCAGGGACGCCGGCAGCGAGAGCCGCGGCGCGGCCGATCCTACCCCGTCGTAGCCGCGCACCTTCTCAACCGTCTTCTCGGTGAACGTCCCGCTGCCTCCGTTGGCGGTCACGGTCAGCTCGGCGGCCCCGTAGGCGCGGGTGAAAAGGTTCTTGAAGGTGCCGGACATCGTGTCCGAGAGCGTGAGCACCCCGAAGACGATCCCCACGCCCAGCACGATGCCGATTGCCGTAAGCAGCGTGCGCTGCGGCCGGGCGCGCAGGTTCCTCACGCTGATGCCAGAGAAGCGCCGGAGCTTCACGGCCTAGCCTTTCGACTCCAGAGACTTGATGCGCTCCAGGATCCCGTCGGCGTCGGGGTCGCGGGCCTCGTCCACCACCCGCCCGTCCGAGAGGAAGACCACCCGGTCGGCGGTCGCGGCGGCGCGCGGGTCGTGCGTGACCATCAGGATCGTCTGCTCGTAGCGCTCCGCGGACTCGCGCAACAGCTCCAGCACTCCAACTCCGGTCTTCGAGTCCAGGTTGCCGGTCGGCTCGTCGGCCAGGATTATGTCCGGGTTGCGGACGAGGGCGCGCGCGATCGCCACCCGCTGCTGCTCCCCGCCGGATAGCTCGTCCGGCCGGTGCGACCGGCGCGCCGTGAGCCCGACGAGATCCAGCAACTCGTCCAACCTCCCTGAATACTTGGCGGCCTTCTCGCCGGCTATGAGCGCGGGCAGCAACACGTTCTCCTCGGCGGTGAGCGTGGGGATCAAATTGAAGAACTGGAACACGAAGCCCATTCGGGCCCGCCGCAAGAGCGTCAGCTTCCTGTCAGATAACCCCGATAGGTCCGTCTCTCCGACGACGACCCTGCCGGAAGTAGGTCGATCCAGCGCGCCGAGGAGGTGTAGTAGCGTGCTCTTGCCCGACCCGCTCGGACCCATGATCGCCGCGAACTCGCCGCTCGGGAACTCCAGAGACACCCCGTCCAGCGCCCGCACCGCCATCGAGCCCGCGCCGTGGACCTTCCCGAGGTCCACCGTCCTGACCGCGATACCGGCTCCGCCTGCTCCGTTCTCCACCCGCTGAGTATATATCCGGGCGTAGGTCTAAAGGTGAAAGAAAGGTGAAAGCGGCGACACCATGCGTAAGACCGTTTGTAACACCTCGCTCTCGCTGCTAAACTATTCCGGCAATCCAATAGGCCCCTGCTTCGACGGGATACACCCTCGAAGCCGATTCCAGACCGGAGGAGGCAAACATCGACACTTACGAAGCCATGCTCATAGTCATCCCGGAGCTCGACGAGGAGCAGGTCGAGAGCACCATCGGGCGCTTTCGCACGATCATCGAGCGCACGGGCGGCGAGGCCGGGGAAGTCAACCACTGGGGACGCCGCAAGCTGGCTTATGAGATAGACCACCGTCAGGACGGTTTCTACGCGGTCATGCAGTTCACCGCGGGGGAGCGGACCCTGATCGAGTTGAAGCGCATCTTGCGCGTCTCGGACGACATTCTGCGGCACATGATCGTGAAGCTCCCGCCGAGCTACGCGCACCAGCCGCTGCCGGAGCCGGAGTTGGAGTCCGCCGAGGCGTCGGCCTAGATCCTTTAGAGCATTTCAGGAGAGGAGATTTAGATGGGTAAGAGGAGAGCTCCTTCTTCTCGCAGGGAGCGCCCGGTCAAGAGCAAGCCGTGCGTCTTCTGCAAGGAGAACATAGCGTATGTGGACTACAAGGACTACAACGTGCTGCGACGCTTCACGTCGGACCGCGGCAAGATCCGTGCCCGCCGCGTAACCGGGCTCTGCCCGCAGCACCAGCGCGAGGCCGCTGTCGCGATAAAGCGGGCCCGCGAGATGGCTCTTCTGGCTTACGTGGCCGGACAGTAGGGGGTATCTGATGCAGGTCATCCTTTTGGGAGACGTCGAGAAGATCGGTCAGCGCGGAGACATCGTGGACGTGAGCCGCGGCTACGTGCGCAACTTCCTGGCCCCGCGCGGTCTCGCCGAGGTGGCGACGCCGGCGAAGATGGAGGAGGCCCGCCGCCAGATGGAGGAGGCCGAGGAGCGCGACCGGCGCCTGGCCGAACGCGCCGAGGAGGTCGCCGCGACACTCAACAAGAGCGTCATCACCATCGAGGCGAGGACGGGCGAAGACGAGCGGATCTTCGGCTCCATCACCGCTGCGAACATCGCCTCCGCCATCGAGCGGGCGCGTGGGATCCACCTGGACCGCCGCCGCGTGAAGCTCGCCGAACCGATAAGATCCCTCGGGACCCACCAGGTCCCCGTTCAGGTCCACGGAGACGTCGAAGCCAACGTAAAGATCATCGTCGTCCCCAAACTCTAGAGAGCAGCCTGTAGCTCGACTGTAGCTTCAGGCACAACCTGAACCAAAAGGTAAAGGGTCCCGTCTTGTAACGGGGCCCTTTATGCTGCATGCTAGGAGATTATGGAGCGACGGGGGAGGATGCGGGAGGTACCCACCGGGCCGGACGCGGCTCGCGTACCGCCGCACGACCTGGATGCTGAAAGGGCCGTTATAGGGGCGATGCTCGTCTCCGAGACGGCGGTCGCGGCGGTGGCGGAGAGGCTGCGGGCGGAGGACTTCTACTCCGAGACGCACCGCATCCTGTACCGGGCGATGATGAAGCTCTATTCGAACGGCGACCCGATAGACCAGCTCACGCTCACCAACGAGCTACGGGGGATGGGCGAGTACGACCGCGTCGGGGGGCGGGCGTACGTGTTCCAGATCGTCGAGAGCGTGCCGACGGCGGCGAACGCGGGCCGGTACGCGGAGATCATCCGCGGCAAGTCGCTGCTGCGGGCCGTAATAGACGCGGGGAGCCGCATCGCCGAGGACGCCTTCCGCGAGCCGGACGACGTAAACGAGGCGCTCGACGCGGCGGAGCAGCTCATCTACAGCGTCTCCAACCGTTCGCTCGGCGAGCAGCTCTCGCCGGTGTCGGAGCTCGCGCCGGGGGCGCTGGAGATGATCCAGAAGCTCTACGAGCAGGAGGGCGAAGTAACCGGCGTCGAGACCGGCTTCGACGACCT
>DASSMB010000229.1:0-13862 GCA_035689095.1 Rubrobacteraceae bacterium
CGCGACCGTGGAGGTGTGCGACCTCGACCCCTCCGCCCGGCTCGCCGCCGCCCACCTCGGCTTCGCCACCCCAGGACTCGAAGACGGCCTCTCCCGCGCCGACGTGGTATTCACCGCCACCGGCCGCGACGGCGCGATCCCCTTTGATGCGCTCTTCGCCTGCAAGAGCGGCGCGTTCCTGGCGAACGTCGGCCACACCAGCGGCGAGCTGCCCGTAGACGAGTTGCGGGCTCATATAACAGACACACCGCGCTCCTTCGTCGAGCGGTGCGACGTGGACGGAAAGACCCTCTACCTGCTGGCCGGGGGCGCGATGTTCAACCTGGCCGCCGGGCAGGGCGTCCCCTACGACACCTTCGACCTCGTAACCGCCCTGATGCTCGAAGCGATGGCCTTCCTCGTAAACGAGGGCGTGGGCTATCCGCCGGGCCTGCACCCGCTGCCGAAGAAGGTCCAGGACCGGGCTGCGCGGCTCTATCTCGGCGAAGCAGTGGGCTGAGAGCTACTGAAGGAGCTTCTTGAGGCTCTCTTCAAGGTAGTCGGCGGTTACGGAGCCTTCGGGAGAGTAGGCGACGGCTTCCTTGCAGAGGTGGTAGAGGGCGAGGGTGCGAGTCGGGGAGAGGCGTCGGCTCCCGGCCTGATCCAGGACCAGGCGCATCAGCTCCAGGGCTACTTCGGCCTCGCTCTTTGGCTGCTCCATGGACCCATTCTATACCGGCCGGCGGATGACGCTATGGTAGACTTGAGCGTACTTTGATCCTCGTAAGCTCAAGATCCTTGACGACCGTGGAGGAGAGGCTCCGCAGGGTGAAAGGCGTTCGTGGGGGAGCTTAGGCAGGCTTACACCCGGTGTCCCATCTGCAGCCACGTGTTCCGCGCGCCGTCTTCCGGCCCGCACGTGACCGTCGGACGCGAGAGCGACCTCTGTCCCAAAGTCCCCGGCCGCGCCTCCGACGCCGCGCGCCTCATCCAGAGCGATCTGACGATGTGCCCGGCCTGCTCCTTCGCGGCCGCCGGCAGCTTCGAGGACCTGGACCTGACCTTCGACGAGCGCCACGGCATAGAGGAGCGGCTGAGAGAGGACGGTCTGCTGCGCGTCTTCCGCGGCAGCCCGCCGCCGTGGCTCGCCTTCCACTCGGCCGAGATCTGCGGCAAGGAGCGCGGCCTCCGCGCCCGGGACCTCGGAGACCTCTGCCTCCGCGCCTCGTGGGTCTGCCGCAAGGAGCGCGAGCAACCCTTCGAAAGCACCTTCCAGCTCCGCGCCATCCGACACTTCATCCGCTCCCTGGAGCAGGACGCCCTCGTCGGGCGCGAGCTCTCCGTGACCACCTACCTGGTCGGAGAGCTTAACCGCCGCCTCGGCAACCACCGCGAGGCGCTCAACTGGTACGTCAACGCCGAGCGCACCCTCGAAGGCGACAACCTCGCCTGGCTCGGCCGCCTCATCTCCCGCCAGAGAGAGCTGGCGAAGGAACAGGCCGCCTAGAGCTACTCCACCGTCCGCGTAACGACTTCCCGACCCGCGTCCTTGTCCGGGACCCAGTAGGAGATGCCGTCTATATACTTCGGGGTGCCGGGATAGAGTTCGGCCTCTCCCATGTCGGCGAGCCGCATCCTGATGGCGAACCGGAGCGCCGCGATGGGGTTCATGTTCGTGTCTATGTTTCGCCAGACGGCCCGCGCCGTCGCCGGGAGGCGGAGGAGCTTCG
The DNA here is from genome assembly GCA_035689095.1 of Rubrobacteraceae bacterium. Lineage (GTDB taxonomy): Bacteria > Actinomycetota > Rubrobacteria > Rubrobacterales > Rubrobacteraceae > JACDDK01. The sequence goes on from DASSMB010000229.1 coordinate 1,710, forward strand.
AGGGGGATGTGGCCTCTGTGGCGAGCGCCTGCAGGAACCTCTGCTGGCGGCCGATGCGCCCGATGTCCGCCGTAGGGTCTCCCCGGTAGCGGACATAGCCCAGGGCCTGCGGACCGTCCAACTCCTGGGTACCAGCCGGGATGGAGACGGGGCGGCCGTCGAGGGTGTAGGAGATGGGCTCCTCGACATCTATCGTAATGCCGCCGAGGGCGTTCACTATCTCCTCTACCCCGCCGAAATCAACTACGACATAGTTGCCGATGGAGAGGCCGGTCAGCTTCTCCAGCGTCTCGACGGTCAACTCCGGGCCGCCGTTGGCGAAGGCGGCGTTGATCTTGTCCTGCCCGACGCCGGGGATCTCGACGAGCGTATCGCGCGGCACCGCGAGCATGCCGCCGCCGGCCTTCGCCACGACTATCGTGTCCGAGCGCGAGGCTTCGTCCGCGCGGGCATCGCTCCCGAGCAGGACCGCCCTATTGCCTCCTATCGGCAGCAGCAGGTACGCGAGGAAGAGGACGCACAGCGCTAGAAGTACCAGCAACACCGGGCGCAGGCGTCCGTCCCGCCGCTCCCGCTCGCGTCCGGGACGCCGTCCCGACCTGTAGACCTTCATGCCCATGCGGCCATTCTATATAGAAAGGCTGTGAGAGGCCGAAGCCAATAATGATTAGATTTCTCTACTCCATTTGGACTAAGCAAAGATCATCTTAATTCGTGATGCGGTATTCCGGGCCGGGAGAGAAGATATCGGTATAAGAACTAGAAAAGAACCCGGAAGGAGGAGAGCCATGACGGAAGAAGAGATCGCCCGGTTCGATCTGGTGCTCAGGGAGGCGGACCGAATCCGCCGGGAGGTGATGATGGAAGAAGTCCTCTACGTCACGGACGAAGTCGCTCCGGCACATGTGATATACGGGTTGGATCGCATCAAGGAGGACGTGTTGCTCTTCGCGGCCTGATCCGCATAACGTAAACAGCCTGCAAGTCATCGAGTCAAGAACCAGCGCTCTACAACGGTCGCCTGTCCGGCCCGGACGTGAGCATGGAGATTCAGAGGAGGAAGCATGAGACAACAGAGAGAGCAGAACGTTCTGGGAAGCGTAAGAGTGCTGGTGGCCATGGAACCGCAGTCTTACAGAGAGGTCATAGGATACGCCATCCAGGGGCTGCGTCCGAACATCGCGGTCTCCGTCGCAGACCCGAGGATGCTCGCTGCGGAGGTAGCGCGGCTGGGACCGGAGATGGTGATCTACAGCAGTCCCGGCGAGCCCCCTGCCGGTATCACCACCTGGCTGGAGGTACCCGAAAACCCGGCGCTACCGGCGACGCTATACCAAGAAGGCCGCCGCTCGGAGCTGCCCGAGTTCGACCTGCCCATTCTGCTGGCGGTGCTGGACAACGCGCACCTCGGCACCCACCAGGTCGCCTGAGACGAACGAGCGACGTGTCCCGTTGATCCAGGTCGCTCTCTACTCCGTAACTCCTGTTATGGAGCCCCAAGAGACACGAGCGGCGTTCGAACGTCTGACCTCTGGAACGAAGCGCGTCCTGCTCGTGGGGAGTTGCGTCTGGTTCCGCGAAGCTCTGGCGTATCCGATCAACCGGGACCCCGGCCTCTTCGTCGTCCAGCAGGCTGGCTCTCTCGAAGGACTCCGCGAAGATGCAGTGGATCACGACGTGATCCTGACAGACCTGGACCCGCTCCTCCATCGGGAACCGGACATCGTCTCCAGACTCAGTGATTGCAGCTTCCGCGCCCCGTTACTGGCGCTTACCGGCAGCCCGGACCTCGGGGTCCTTCTCGACGCTCTCGAAGGCGGCGCCGACATGCTCCTCTCGAAATCCGCCTCCGTAGCGGAGATCATAAGCTCCGTCAAACTCCTCGCGTCCACCGGCGCAACGCGGACGCGGCGCGGCCGGTCGTGAGTCCGGGCTTGATCATTCGGCTCACGCGCCTCTAAAGCCTCTAGATCTCCACCCTCTCGTATAACCTCTCGAACCGCGCTCCGGGCATCTTGCCTCCCGGCGCCGAAGGCTCTCCTAGCATGGTCGGGACGCTCCGGATCTCGTATTCTCCCTCCGCCGTGCGCCGGGCCCAGTAGAGCCCGTGCCAGTTCCGCGTCTTCATGTTCGCGGCGTTCCTGTGCCGGTAGAGTTCGTACCCTTCGCCGGGCGGGATCCGGCCCGGAGCGTCATCCGGTATGTCTCGCGGCGCGGGCACTGCGGCTCCTCTCTCCCTCTCCGTCTTATATCTTATCCAATTCGCGGACCGCGCCGAGGATCTCCTCAACCGAGACCCCTTTCGTCAACACCTTATCCGCCCCGGCGCCGAGTGCGCGGTCATGACGTGCGGGATCGGTGCTCTGCGTCAGCACCAGGATCGGCACCTCCGGGTCCGTGGCGCGCAGGTCCCTGATCAGGTCCGTCCCGTCCCCGTCCGGCAGTCCGAGGTCTATAATGGCGACCTCGAAGCCGTCCATCCGGCCGATCCGCCTCCGGCTCTCCGCGAGTGTGGAGGTTTGCACGTCGTCCTCGAACGCCGTGTTCCACTCGAATAATTTTGCCAGAGCCTGCCGAAAGCTGAGGTGGTCCTCGACGATCAAAATCCTTTTCATCTCCGTCCCTTCCAGACTGCATGGTCATGCGATTTCACATCCTCGCAGCCTGAAAGCTCTCGCACATCACGCAAATGGACTATTTTCGCGGGGTCCTATGTCCGCCTCGGGCCGTGATCTCTAACCCAACCTCATCGGGCGGGATGTGAGTATACTGACCGTCATGGAGAAGCTGGAAGCAAAGTCTTTCGACATCGGCGAGGAGCGGGTGGCCTGGGAGGGTCTGGCCTCCGCGTGTTCGCCCCCCTTCCGGCGCCTCGCGGCCTTCCTGCTCGTCGGGTTCACTTTCTTTATCGCGATCACCACGGCCGTCGTCCTGTTCTACAACCTCTTCGGAGAGCGGCTGATCGAAGTTCAGGGCGTCGCGGTCCCCGAACGGGCTTTCTACACCACCATGATCCTGAGTCTCGGCCTCGCGCTCGGCGCGTACCTGTTCTGGCTGGCGTGGAGCCTGCGCGCCTACTCCTCTTTCGCGGACGTGCTCCGCCGGGGCGGCCTGGACCCGAAGCGGCCGACCGTCGGCGGCCTGCGCGCCTACTCCGACGAGCAACTGCTCGCGCTGCGATCCCGCTACGAGAAGACTGCGAACCAGAAGCTCAAGGCGCGCCTCGGACGCACCTTCGGGTTCCACGAGAACGACTCCTTCGCGCTCGCCCCCCTGAGCGTGCTGCCCGGCACCTTCGAGATGAACGCCCTGCGGGTCGAGTGGGAGCTAAACCTGATCCTCCGCGAGGCGGAGCCGATGCCGGAGGTCTCCTGGTGGACAGAGGGCCGGAATGCGATCCTCCCCCGCCGGGCCGATGAGATCCGCAAGCTCCTCTACGCCCTGCGCTATACCGGCGACTCTGTACGCGAGCTGAAGCGCCGCTACGGATACCGCCCCGACCGCTGGCACGCCACCGTCCCCGAAGGCAAACTCTGGGACGCCGTCCGCGACTACGAGAGCGCCCGCCGCATTCAGGCCGCCCTCGGCCGCAAGTCCCGCGTCGGATAGCGCTCGCTTGCTGACGCTGGCAATCCCTTCCGCCGCTAGCTAGAGTAGCTAGATGGAGGCCAGATTCGGCGCGACGCCGCCGTACACCGTCGGGGTCGAGGAGGAGTTCCAGCTTGTGGACTCCGGCTCGCGCGAGCTGTCTCCGGCCGTGGACGGCGTGCTCGCCGCCGGTAAAGATTCGAAGCTCATCACCTCGGAGCTCTCCCAGTCGTGCGTGGAGATGCTCTCCCCGGTCTTCGGCACCGTGGCGGACCTCTCCCGCGAGCTTCCGGGGCTACGCCGCGAGGTCCGGCGGTTCGCGAGCGAAGGCGGGGTCGAGATCGCCTCCGCCGGGACTCACCCTTTCTCGGACCCGACCGGACAACCGCTGAACCAGAGCGAGCACCATCGAACCGTCGAGAAAGAGATGGGCTGGGTAGCGAGGACGCAGGCGATCTACGGCCTGCACGTACATGTCGCGGTACCGGACGGGGAGACGGCAATCCGGGCGGTAGGGGCGCTCTCGCGGTACGTGCCGCTCCTTATAGCGCTGGCCTCCAATTCTCCCTTCTGGCGCGGCGAGGACACCCGGCTGGCTTCCACCAGGATCAAGATATTCGAGATCTTTCCTCGCTCCGGTCTGCCGCCGGCTTTCCGTAACTGGAAGCATTTCGAGCGTCATATAGAGACGTTGGTCGCCTCCGGCAGCATCCCGGATTACTCGTGGTGCTGGTGGGACGTGCGTCCCCACCAGAGGTTCGGTACCGTCGAGGTCCGCGCCCTGGACGCGCAGACGGACCCCGCCTGCACCACGTCTCTCACGGCCCTTATCCAATGCGTCGTAGCCACCTCCAGAGACCACGCTCCCGAAGACCCGCTGCTCACCGCCGAGAACAAGTGGCGCGCGGCGCGCTTCGGGATGGATGCGACCTTCTATGACTTCGACGCCAGAAGAGAGATCAACGCCCGCGCGCTCGCCCGGTCGCTCGTCGAGAGGCTGCGTCCCGTCTCCCAGGACCTCGGCTGTGAAGAAGAGCTTGCAGGGGTGTTGAAGATAGTGGACCACGGCACCGGCGCGGAGCTTCAGCGGGCGGCGTTCGGGAGGACCGGATCTCTCCAGGGCGTGGTCGAATACCTCGTCTCCGGCACCGCTGCGGAGTAGCCCGTCTCGCCGGGCTGGTGCGAGGTAGCGGAACGTGGGTAAAGTACCCGGCATGGCCCCCAGCCTCATACTCGGTCCCCTCCTACGCTACGCCGGTGCATCGGATGCCACCGTCTGGGTCGAGACGGACGCCGCCTGCGAGGTCGAGGTCCTGGGCCACCGCGCCCGCACGTTCGCGGTGGAGGGCCACCATTACGCTCTCGTCCTCATCACGGACCTGGAACCCGGCGAGACTTACGAGTACGCCGTAGCCCTGGACGACGCGCAGGTCTGGCCGGAGAGCGACAGCAGCTTCCCGCCGCCCGTCATAAGGACCATAGCGCCGGAGAGCGACCTCACCCTGGCCTTCGGCTCGTGCCGCGTCGCCATGCCGCAGGAGCCGCCGTACACCCTCACCCGCGACGAGGACAGCAACGGCTACGAGCGCGACGCGCTCCGCGCCCTCGCCCTGCGCATGATGCGCGAGCCCCGGGAGAGCTGGCCGGACGTGCTGCTGATGCTCGGGGATCAGGTCTACGCTGACGAGGTCTCGCCCGGAACCCGCGAGTTCATTCGCTCGCGCCGCGACCCGGACGAAGGTCCCGGCGAAACGGTCGCGGACTTCGAGGAGTACACGCGGCTGTACTGGGAGTCCTGGAAGGACCCGGTCGTGCGGTGGCTCCTCTCGACGGTGCCATCGGCCATGATCTTCGACGACCACGACGTGCATGATGACTGGAACACCTCCGGGACGTGGGTGCGCCAGATGCGGAGCAAATGGTGGTGGGAGGAGCGTATCGTCGGAGCGTTTGTGTCTTACTGGATCTACCAGCACCTCGGCAACCTCTCCCCGCGCGAGTTGGACGAAGACGGCCTCTTCAACAGGGTCCGCGAAGCAGACGACGCGACCCGCATCCTGCGGGAGTTCGCCTACCGGGCCGACCGCGAGGTGGCCGGCACCCGCTGGAGCTACCACCGCGACTTCGGCAACGTCCGCCTCCTGATGATTGACTCCCGAGCCGGGCGGGTGCTGGAAGAAGGCCGCCGATTCATGGTGGACGAGGAGGAGTGGGCCTGGATCGTCGACAAGGCCGACGGAGACTTCGACCATCTCCTCTTCGGCACCTCCCTCCCCCTCCTCATGGCCCCCGGCCTGCACCGCCTCGAAGCCTGGAACGAGGCCGTCTGCGCTGGCGCGTGGGGAAACCTGGCGGCCAGGGCCGGAGAGTTCCTACGCCAGCTAATAGACCTGGAGCACTGGTCAGCCTTTCAGAAATCCTTCGAGGCGTTGGCCGACCTCCTCCGCTCCGTGGCCGCCGGGGAGCGCTCGGGCGGCGACCCGCCGGCCTCCATAGTCGTCCTCTCCGGCGACGTGCATCACGGCTACCTGGCCGAAGCCCTCTTCGGGGAGGAGGCGAAGAGCCCTGTCTATCAGGCTGTCTGCTCCCCAATGCGGAACCCTCTCGGACGGCCCGAAAGGATCGCCATGCGCTTCGGCTGGTCGAAGCTCGGGGAGCGCATTGGCATGGCCCTGACACGCCTCGCCGGGGTAGAGGAACCCTCTTTCCGGTGGCACATGAAGCACGAAGAGCCGTGGTTCGACAACCAGGTCTCCACCTTAAGGCTCGAAGGCCGGAGAGCCACTCTGGAGTGTGAGAAGACCAGCCCCGACGACCCGGAAGACCCGCAACTGCACGACGTCTTCCACCACAGGCTCGCCTGATACCGGCGATGAGATTTGGCAGCAAGAAGTATTAACGGTAACATAGGTTTATGGGAAAGGTGGCGGAACACAGGGGCGCCGGTTTCTTCGAGGCGCTACAGCTGGACCCCGTGATCCCCGCGGTCCACGCCGAGGGGGAGCCGCTGGAAAAGGCCCTCTCCGAGGACCACCCGGCGATCTTCGTGCTGGGCGGAGACATCTTCAAGCTCACCCACAGGATCGAGGGCGAGAAGCGCCGGCCACCGGTATTCGTCAACGTGGACCTGATCGGCGGGATCGCGGGCGATAAGACCGGTATCGCGTTCCTCTCCCGGCACGTGGAGGGTGTCATATCCACGAACCGCAACGTCATCGAGATGGCGAACAGCACCGCCCTGATTACGGTCCAACGCCTTTTCGGGCTGGACGCCATGGCGATCGAGCGCGGCCTGAGGCTCGTCAAGCGGGCGAAACCCCAGTGCGTGGAGATACTCCCCGCCCTGTCGTGCCCGCCGATGGTGTCCCGCTACCCCGAGGTGCTAAACCGGCCGGTCCTTGCGGGCGGGCTTCTCAAGAGCCGGGAAGAGGTGATGTCCGTACTAAACGCCGGCGCTCTAGGCGTCTCCACCAGCGCCCTGGATCTCTGGAGTATCGGACGCTTGACCCGGAGTTCCTAGCCGGATATAGTGCCATAAAATACAAATCGTAGCGTGGCACGGAGATATTGATGGCCTCGCACGAGACCGCGAGTTTCCGTCTCAGGGCGGGACATGGTTTTGTGCGAGGCCTTTTCGCTGTCGGAGTAGGAGGCTCTGCGGGATCTCCGGGGAAGGTGCCGGGCATCGGGGGAAGGGGGACATGATTAATAGAGTCGAGCGTGCGTTGTGGCATCCGCGGGACTCGTGAATAGCGGAATATAGAGTTCTGGACAGGGGTAGAGTAAAGCGAAGGGGTGTCGGCCAGCGGAGCCGGGGATATCGCGCGAGCCGGTAAAAGTCTGCCTGCGAGGAGCCCGGCCGGGGGGGTTCCGGCGGGCGGACAGCGGAAAGGGGAAAGAGATGGCAGAGGGACCATACCTCATAGGCATTGACGGCGGCACTGGAGGCGTGAGGGCCGGCATCTTCGACCGCGAGGGCACGGCGCTGATCTTCAACGGCGTCGAGCACGGGACGAAGTTCCCGCGTTCGGGATGGGCGGAGCAGGACCCGGACGACTGGTGGTCGTGCCTCGTGCAGGCGGTGCGGGGCGCGATGGAAGAGAGCGGTGTCGCGCCCGAGGAGATCGCCGGTATCTCCACGGACGCTACGACCTGCACGGTCGTAGCCATGGACGCCCAGAACCGCGTGCTGAGGCCGGCGCTCCTGTGGATGGACGTGCGCGCCTCCGACCAGGCCCGACGGATCCAGGAGACCGGCGACCCGGCGCTGAAGTACAACGGCTACGGGGCGGTCTCCGCCGAGTGGATGCCCTCAAAGGCGCTGTGGATCAAGGAGAACGAACCGGAGACCTACAACGAGGCGGCGCGCATCTGCGACTACGCGGACTGGATGACCTTCCGCCTGACCGGCGAGTGGACCGCCTCGGTCAACACCGCCGCCTTCCGCGCATACTACGACCGCGACGCGGGCGGCTGGCCGGAGAGCCTGTACTCGGCCATCGGGCTGGAAGACGTGCTGGAGAAATTCCCGCCAAAGGTGCTCGACATGGGCACGGCCGTCGGCGGGCTCACGAAGGAAGCAGCGGATGAGTTGGGCCTGCCGGAAGGCATCCCGATAGCCCAGGGCGGCGGGGACGCTTTTGTGGGCACGCTGGGCCTCGGGGTTACGGAGCCGGGTAAGATCGCGTTCATCACCGGCTCTTCTCACGTCATCGTGGGGCAGGCCGCCGAGCCCCACTACGGCCGGGGCTTCTTCGGCTCTTATACCGACGGCATAGTGCCGGGCCAGTACAGCGTCGAGGGCGGGCAGGTCTCGACCGGCTCCATCGTCGCCTGGTTCAAGAACAGCTTCGCGGGCGACGCGGCGGCGGAGGCCGAGAGGCGCGGCGTGGACCCCTACTTGGTGCTAAACGAGATGGCCGCGGAGGTGCCCATCGGCTCCAACGGCCTGATCGTGGTGGACTACTTCCAGGGCAACCGGACCCCGTATACCGACTCGCTGGCGCGAGGCATGATCTGGGGCCTCTCGCTCGGTCACGGCACGGGCCACATCTTCCGCGCGATCCTCGAAGGCATCTGCTACGGGACGGAGCATATCTTCCGCACCATGCGTCAGAACGGCTTCCAGCCGGGAGAGGCCGTCGCCGCTGGAGGCCCGACCAAGAGCGAGCTTTGGATGCAGATGCACGCCGACGTCTCCAACGTGCCGATCTCCTTCACCCGCGAGAGCGAAGGCCCGGTCCTGGGCTGCGCCATGCTGGCCTCGGTCGGGGCTGAGATCTACCCCGATATCCAGACCGCGGCGGACAACATGGTCCACACCGAGCGGACCATAGAGCCGAACCCCGAGGCGCACGAGGCGTACCAGTTCTACGTGGACCGCTACGTCGAGACGTATCCGCGGATGCGGGAGCTGATGCACAAGGTGGTGGGGCACGAGGCCGCCCACGGGCACATGCAATAGGCCGGGATACGGATCGATCCGGAGCATCCATTAGCGCAGGCGTACTGGCGTTATCCGGTTACGGGTCTTATCCGGGCAGCGCCGCGAGCACCACGAAACAAGACAGAGAGGAGCGCGAACAATGGCAGATCAGGCCGGGGCCGGATCCACCGGCACCCTACTGCTCCCGGACCGGCTCTACAAAGGCTATGTCTTCGACCTGGACGGGACCATCTACCTGGGCGACGAACTGCTGCCCGGAGCGAAGCGCCTGATCCTCGAGCTGCGCGAGCGGGGCAAGAAGGTGGTCTTCCTCTCCAACAACCCCACCAAAGACCCGGAGATGTACGCCGAGAAGCTCACCAAACTCGGCCTTCCCACCCCGCAAGAAGAGACCGTAAACACCGTCGTCACCATGACCCAGTGGCTCCTCCAGAACCACCCGGACGCGACGGTCTTCCCCATAGCCGAGGAGCCCCTGAAACGTTCGCTGCGGAACGCCGGCATCAAGATGTCCGAGGCCCCCGAGGAGATAGACATAGTCATCGCCTCCTACGACCGGACATTCGAGTACCGGAAGCTCCAGATCGCCTTCGACGCCATCTGGTTCCACAAGCGGGCGCGCCTCGTCACCACCAACCCGGACAAATACTGCCCGTTCCCCGGAGGCCGGGGCGAGCCCGACGCGGCGTCCATCGTCGCGGCCATAGAGGCGTGTACCGGAGCGAAGTGCGAGGTCAACACCGGTAAGCCCGACCCGATCATGCTTGAGACGATCATGGGCATGATCGGGATGGACGCCTCCGAGTGCGTGATGACCGGGGACCGGCTCTACACGGAGATCCGGATGGCCCTCGACGCCGGGATGCCCTCGGCCATCGTCCTCACCGGCGAGACGACCACGGAGATGCTCGCCGCGGAGAGCGAGGAGAACAAGCCGGACTACGTGCTCGACAGGATAGACCGCCTCATCCCGCAGGACATCTGGGATGAGCTTGGCTGGACCGAAGAAGACGAGTAACAGGAGGAGATGAGTTCAAGCATGAGCGCAGAGCGGATAAACGCGGCGTTGCGTGACGCGACCGACACCCAGACGGTCGAGATCGGGCCCGGAGCCCTCGCCACGGTCGCCGAAGTCTTCGAGCAGAGCTTCGGCGACCGGACGGCCATCGTCGTAACGGACGAGAATATATGGGCGGTGGCCGGAGAGGAGGTGCAGCGGAACCTCGAAGCGGCCGGCCGCGACACCGCCGAGCCATACATCTTTCCCGGCAAACCGACCCTGTACGCAGGGTACGACAACATACAGATACTAGTAGAGGCCCTGCGCCCCCAGGATGCTATCCCGGTCGCCGTGGGCTCCGGGACGCTCAACGACATCGTCAAGCGGGCGGCATACGAGCTGGAGCGGCCGTACATGAACGTCGCCACCGCCGCCTCGATGGACGGCTACACGGCGTTCGGCGCCTCCATCGAGAAAGACAACAAGAAGCAGACGCTGACCTGCCCGGCGCCCCGCGCGGTGGTAGGCGACGTGGAGGTCCTGGTAAACGCGCCCGAGAGGATGACCGCATCGGGTTACGCCGACCTGCTGGGCAAGGTAACGGCAGGCGCCGACTGGCTGGTTGCCGACGCGCTCGGGGTGGAGCCCATCTCGCAGAAGGTCTGGTCCCTGGTGCAGGACTCCCTGCGGGACTGGACCGAGAGACCGGCGGAGTTGCGCGGGGGGGATCAGGCCGCGATGGACGGGCTTATAGAAGGTTTGATCCTGTCCGGCCTCGCCATGCAGTCTCACCAGTCCTCCCGTCCCGCCTCCGGCGCCGAGCACCAGTTCAGCCACCTGTGGGAAGGAGAGGGACTCGGCCGCGACCTGGACCCGCCGCTCTCCCACGGATTCAAGGTGGGGGTGGGCTCCATCGCCATCGCAGCCCTCTTCGAGCGGGTACTGGAGCGCGACCTGAGCAACATAGACGTGGACGCGCTCTGCGCTAGCTGGCCCGCCTGGGAGGACATGGAAAAGAGCGTGCGCGAGGCATACTCGGGCTCGAAGCTGGAGCAGGCCGCCGTCAACGAGACCCAGGCCAAGTACATAGACGCCGACACGCTCCGGGAACGGCTGGAGAGGCTGCGCGAGGTCTGGCCGGAGCTGCGCGGGAAGGTGGAAGAGCAGCTAATGCCCGCCGGCGAGTTGCGGGAGCAGTTGCGGGCGGCGGGATGCCCGACGAGCCCCGAGGAGATCGGACTAAGCCGGGAAGAGTTCAAGGCGACGTACTTCAGGGCGCAGATGCTCCGCAGGCGCTACACCATCCTCGACCTGGCACTGGAGACCGGCATCCTGGACGAGTGCGTGGAGGAGCTGTTCGCGCCGGATGGTTTCTGGGCGTCCGACACCGCCTCGCAAGAGATCCGCTAAGGAGGTCTGAAGTGACGAAGAAGATCGGCATAGGCGCCGACGACGCGGCCCTGGAACTGAAGGCCACGCTCGTCGAGCACCTGAAAGAGAAGGGCTACGAGGTCGAGGACTACAGTCCCCGCTCCGCGGAAGAGGCCCAGGCCGCCGGGGTTGACTACCCGGACGTGGCCGTCTCGGTCGCGGAGGCGGTCGCCAGGGGGGATCACGACCGGGCGATACTCTGCTGCGGGACCGGGATCGGGGTGAATATCACCGCGAACAAGGTGCCGGGGGTGCGGGCGGCCCAGTGCCACGACGTCTTCTCCGCCGAGCGGGCCAGGAAGTCCAACAACGCCCAGATCCTGACGATGGGGCAGCGCGTGATCGGGCCGGAGCTCGCCAAGACGATCACGGACGCCTGGCTCGAATCCGAGTTCGGGGGCGGCGGCTCGACGCGCAAGGTCGAGAAGATGGAAGAGGTGGACCGCCGCTACCACGCCGCCGGGTAAAGGGAGGTCGGGGAGCCACGCACGGAGCAGGTCGTCCGGCGAGAGCCGGCGTACACGCGACGGCCCGGCTCCCCAACCGGGCAAAAGGAGATATCTTGGAAGTCAAGACCGGGAACGTCGAGCAACTCTCTGTAAACACTATTCGGACTCTGTCGATGGACGCGGTACAGGCGGCGAACTCCGGGCATCCGGGGACGCCGATGGCCCTGGCGCCGGTGGTC
>DASSMB010000230.1:0-8452 GCA_035689095.1 Rubrobacteraceae bacterium
AACCTCACCGGCAAGTACGCCCGCAACCGCGTGCGCCTGGAGGTCTTGCCCGTCCTTGAGGAACTGTATCCCGGCGCCGGTGCCAACATCGCGCGCGCCGCGGACCTGGTGCGCCAGGACCTGGACGCTCTGGAGAGTATGGCGGCGCGGCTGGTGAGCCGCCGGAACAGGGAGATGGTCGTCCCGCTCGGAGCGCTTATGGAGGCGCCGCCGGCACTGCGGCGGTACGCGGTCCGCCGGGCCTACGCGGCTCTGGCGCCGGAAGCGCCGCCGCTGGCGCAGGCGCTCGTCGAAAACGTGTTGCGGCTCGCGGAGGGAGAAAATGGCACGCGGATGCTGGATCTCCCCGGCGGCGTGGTCGTAGCTGTCCGCTTTGCGGAGGAGGTGGCGTTCTACCGCAGGCCGGATGTGGTGGATACGGAGCACCAGCTTCGGGCGGGCGAGGCTTCTTTCGGGGGATGGGAGATCTCGGTCCGCGAGGTCGCGGAGCTGGACGCGCGGGATGCGGCGCGCGCCGAGGTCGCGTATCTTGATGAAGCCCTGGGGCCTTATCGGGTGCGGTACGCGCGGGAGGGCGATGCGATCCGTCCTCTCGGGCTCGGTGGGACGAAGAAGGTATTGCGGGCTATGATGGACCGGAAGGTGCCGCGGGATCTCCGGCGTCGGATGCCGGTGGTGGTCGACAGGCGGGATAGAGTCGCCTGGATCTTCCTCGGCGAGCTAGACGAGGCGTTCGCGGTAACGCCGGCGACGGAGAAGGTGCTACGTATGGAGGTGCTCAGAACGCCATGAAGATGTCCAGCATGATGCCCGACGTTCAGGAAGTGCTCATACCATCGGATGAGATCCAGGCAAAGCTCCGCGAGCTGGGAGAGCGCATAACCGAGGACTACCGCGGCGAGAAACCGCTGCTCGTCGGCGTCCTGCGTGGGGCGATACTCGTAATGAGCGACCTCATGCGAAACATAGACTTGCAGTGCGAGATCGACTTCATGGACATCAGTTCCTACGGCTCGGGCACCTCTTCGAGCGGCGTCGTCCGCATCCTCAAGGACCTGGAAGAAGACATAACCGACCGCCGCGTCCTCATCGTCGAGGACATAATAGACACCGGGCTCACGCTCTCCTACCTGCTGCGCTCGCTGCTCGCCCGCAAGCCCGCCTCCCTGGAGGTCTGCGCCCTGCTCTCGAAACCGTCCCGCCGTCGGGTGGAGCTAGACGTGAAGTACCTGGGCTTCGAGGTCCCCGACGAGTTCGTCGTGGGCTACGGCCTCGATTACGCCGGGGCCTACCGCAACCTCCCGGACATCTGCATCCTCAAGCCCGAGGTCTTCGGCGGCGCGTAAGCTGGAGCGGTAAGACATACACTCTTCGATTCCGGGCGCAGGTAGTATAATCCGCGTGTTCCTCAATCTACCCTACGAGAGGCAAAGGCGGTTTTGGGCAGAATCTTAAGAAGTGGCGGACTGCTTTACTTTATTATCCTGATGGTATTCGCGGTGGTCCTGGTGAGGGTTCTCTCGGCTGGCAGCCCGGATGTCAAGCAACTGAACTCCCAGCAGTTCCAGAAGGCGCTGGATCAGAAGTCGTTCGTGACCGACGTACCCGAGGGCAAGGACGGCCAACTCACGGTCAAGGACCAGGATCAGACCGTAACCGGCCTGCTCAAGAACGGCAAGGGCGGCGAGAAGTTCGAGTACGCCTATCCGCAGCAGTACGATATAGCCTCCGCTTTCAACAAGGCCAAGATACCTTTCACCACCGACCCGCAGAACACCGGGTTCTGGCTCAGCGTGCTGGCTACGCTCGCGCCGATCTTCCTTATAGTCCTGCTCTTCCTCTTCATAATGAGCTCGATGCAGGGCGGCGGCAACCGCGTTATGAGCTTCGGCAAGAGCCGCGCCCGGCGCATGACGAAGGACTCCCCGAAGGTGACGTTCGCGGACGTGGCCGGAGCGAACGAGGCGGTCCAGGAGCTCACGGAGATCAAGGAGTTCCTCGAAGCCCCGCAGAAGTTCCAGAAGCTCGGCGCTCGTATACCGAAGGGCGCCCTGCTCGTCGGGCCTCCCGGAACGGGCAAGACGCTCCTGGCGCGGGCCGTGGCCGGGGAGGCCGGGGTCCCGTTCTTCTCCATCTCCGGCTCGGACTTCGTGGAGATGTTCGTCGGCGTCGGCGCGAGCCGGGTGAGGGACCTGTTCGAGCAGGCCAAGCAGAACTCACCGTGCATCATCTTCATGGATGAGATCGACGCTGTCGGCAGGCAGCGCGGGGCCGGCATGGGCGGCGGCCATGACGAGCGCGAGCAGACCTTGAACCAGCTCCTCGTCGAGATGGACGGGTTCGACTCCAAGTCCGGCATCATCATGATCGCCGCGACCAACCGCCCGGACATCCTCGACCCGGCCTTGTTGCGTCCGGGGCGCTTCGACCGGCAGATAGTCGTGGATCGACCCGACCTTCCGGGACGGGAGAAGATCCTGCGGGTCCACACCCGCGGCAAGCCGCTCGGCGACGACATCTCAATCGAGACGCTAGCCCGCTCGACGCCCGGCTTCACCGGCGCGGACCTCGCCAACCTGGTCAACGAGGCGGCCTTGCTCGCCGCCAGGCACGACAAGGACCAGATAGAGCAGTCCGAGATGGAAGAGGCCATAGACCGGGTCATCGCCGGTCCCGAGCGCAAGACGCGCCTCATCTCCAAGAAGGAAAAGAAGATCACGGCGTACCACGAGGCGGGACACGCCGTCGTTGGGGCGCTGTTGCCGGATGCGGACCCGGTACACAAGATCACGATCATCCCTCGCGGCCAGGCGCTCGGCGTGACGATGAGCCTGCCGACGGAGGACCGCTTCATGATGAGCAAGAGCGAGCTTATGGCTCAGCTCGCCATGATGCTCGGCGGCCGGGCCGCGGAGCGGGTTACGTTCGACGAGATCACGACCGGCGCCTCGAACGATCTGGAGCGCGTTACGCAGACCGCCAAGCAGATGGTCACGCGCTACGGGATGAGCGAGAAGCTGGGGCCGATGGCTCTGGGGCATGCCAATCAGCAGGTCTTCATGGGCCGGGACTTCGGCGCGCAGCCGGACTACTCCGACGAGATCGCCTTCCAGATCGACAAGGAGATAAGGCGCATAGTGGACGAGTCCTATGATACCGCCGAGGACCTCCTGATCCGCAACCGTACTCTGGTCGAGCAGTTGGCGAAGGACCTGATCGAGTACGAGACCGTGGACGCGAAACACCTTTTGCGCCTGGTCGAGGAGTACGCCGTGGACAAGGTATCGCCCAACGGGGCCGTCCCTGACGCTGACGGCCACCAGCACAACCGCTACCTGGACTAGATGCGCCGCGCACCGGCGGCAGAGAAAACGATCAGGGCCGGAGACCGTGAACTCGGTCCCGGCCCCGTCATTTTCGGCATCCTCAACATAACCCCCGACTCCTTCTCCGACGGCGGAGAGTTCTTCGACCGCGATGCAGCCGTCGCCCACGCGACAGGGATGCTGGACGAGGGCGCCCATGTCATAGACGTGGGCGGTGAGTCCACCCGGCCCGGCTCGGACCCGGTGCCGGGAGAGGATGAGGTCCGGCGCGTCGTCCCTGTCATCCGGGACATACTCGCGGAGCGCCCGGAAGCACTCATCTCCATAGATACCTACCGTGCCTCGACTGCCGAAGCCGCGCTCGAAGCCGGGGTCCGCATCGTCAATGACGTGACCGCGCTGCGCGGCGACCCGCGGATGGCCGACCTAGTCGCCGAAGCCGGTTGTCCGGTGGTCCTGATGCACATGCTCGGCGAACCGAAGACCATGCAGCGAGACCCCCGGTACGGCGATGTGGTGCGCGAGGTGTGCGACTTCCTGGCGGCGCGGGCGGAGTTTGCCGTTGCGGCGGGTGTGGACCCCGCGAACCTCATCCTGGACCCCGGCATCGGCTTCGGGAAGACTCTGGAGCACAACCTGACGCTCCTCAATAGTATCGAGACCATCGTGGAGATCGGCTTGCCGGTGCTCGTCGGGGCCTCGCGCAAGAGGTTCCTCGGAAAGATCACGGGCGCAGAGACAGCCAGCAAGCGCGTCGCCGCCACGGTAGCTACCACGGTTCTGGCCTACGAGCGCGGCGCGGCCCTCTTCCGTGTGCATGACGTGCGGGAGAACGCGGACGCGCTCGCCGTCGCCGAGGCCGTTCGTAAGGCGCAGTCGTCTCGCGCTTGAGCCGGGCGTTCCTCAGTTTCGGTAGCAACCTCGGAGACCGTCTCTATTACCTGCGGTCGGCGGTCAGCGCGCTCCGGTTTGCGCCCTCGGTCGAGGTGCTGAACGTGTCTCGGGTCTATGAGACGGAGCCGGTCGAGGTCGAGGAGGCGCAGCCGGAGTACCTGAACTGCGTGGTGGAGGCGGAGTGCGGCCTGCCGGCGGTCGAGTTGCTGCGGTTCTGCCAGGGAGTCGAGGCGGGACTGGGACGGGTGCGGAAAGGTGAGAAAGCGCCGCGGACGGTGGATATAGACGTATTGCTATTCGGGGAGGAAGTCGTCGAGGGGCGGGAGTTGGCGCTGCCGCACCGGGGGATCCTGCGGGCGTTCAACCTGCGGGGGCTCGCGGATCTCGACCCCAGCGTATATATTCCGGGGCGCGGTATGGTCGGAGATCTTCTGGCGGAGGCGGACTTGAGCGGGGTCCGGGAGTATGGGGAGGGCGTCTAGGTGCTGCTGGCGGTGGATATAGGTAACACGCAGACGGTACTCGGTCTCTTCGAGGGCGAGGAGCTTAGGGGACACTGGCGGCTAGCCACGGAGTCGCACAGGACCGCCGACGAACTGGCGGTGGTCTTCGCGGGGCTGCTGGACCTGAACGGGCAGGGGATGAGGGACGTGAGCGCCATGATCGTCTCTAGTGTCGTGCCAGCGCTCTCGCGATCGTACAGCGACCTGGCGGATGATGTGTTCGGCGTGCCCTTCTACCGGGTGACGATGGACATGAAGACCGGCCTCGACAACCGCTACGACGATCCGAGCGCGGTGGGGGCCGACAGGATCGTGAACGCCGTCGCCGCGGGACACTATTACGGGTTCCCGGCGATCATAGTGGACATCGGGACGGCGACGACCGTGGAGGCCGTGGATGGAGACGGTTGCTATCTGGGGGGCGCCATAATGACCGGCCTCGATGTCGCGCTGGAGGCGCTAGTCTCCCGAACTGCCAAGCTCCCGAGCGTGGATCTTGAAGGCGATCCGCCCAACGCTATAGCAACTAATACGCCGGACTCCATCCGCAGCGGATTTATATACGGTTACGCTGGCGCCATAGACGCTCTCATCCGCCGCTCGCGCGAGGAGCTTGGGGCGGAGAACGTCCGCACCATCGTCACCGGTGGGCCCGCGGGAGCCATCGCCCGCCACTGTCAGGAGATACAGGAGTACGACCCGGACCTCACGCTCAAGGGGCTGAGAGTACTGTACGAGATGAACGTCTCCTAGCCGCGAACCATCAGAGTCGCGCACTCGGCTGCCGCTCTTGCTGAAAGCCAATCGCCGGGTGCTGATGTATCTCCCCGTTGACACTCCATAAGCCCGCTCGTATACTCTCACGGCTTATGACGGACAAGAACCAGGAGCTCGTGACCCGTGAAGGTCTGGAGAAGCTCCAAGAGGAACTTACACATCTCACCGAGGTGCGCCGCAAGGAGGTCGCGGACCGCATCCGGCAGGCCCGCGAGTTCGGGGACATCTCCGAGAACTCCGAGTACGACGACGCCAAGACCGAGCAGGGGCTTCTGGAGCGCA
This sequence comes from Rubrobacteraceae bacterium, assembly GCA_035689095.1. Taxonomy (GTDB): domain Bacteria; phylum Actinomycetota; class Rubrobacteria; order Rubrobacterales; family Rubrobacteraceae; genus JACDDK01. The sequence goes on from DASSMB010000230.1 coordinate 5,783, forward strand.
GGATCAGCGAGGTCCAGCGCCGGGTCCGCAACGCGAAGGTAGTTGACCCTTCGGAGACGGAACAGGGCTCCGTCAACGTCGGGACCGTGGTGACCCTCCGGCGGGTCGGCAAGGACGAGGAGCGGACCTTCCAGATCGTCGGCGCCAACGAGTCCGACCCGACGAGCGGCAAGCTCTCGCACGCCTCTCCGGTCGGTCGCGCGGTATTGAAGCGCCGCGTGGGAGAGAAGGTGACGGTCGCCACGCCCCGCGGATCGACGGAGTACGAGATCATCAACGTCGAGGCCGCGAGTTAACTTCTCCACCGCGCTCCGCCCCTTATCACCCTACCAAATGTGGAGCACCGAATGAGCGAGACCAGATTACCCATACCCGATTGGGCCGTTAAGGTCGCGGATACCCTCGGAGAAGGACCGCACGTCGTCGTCACCGGGATCAGTCCTTCCGGGAATATCCACAATCTGCGCGAGGTGCTCGTCGCCGAGGCCGTGGCGAACGCCCTGAAGGCGCGCGGCGAGGTGGTCCGCTTTATCTTTCACGCCGATACGATAGACCCGCTGCGGAAGATCTCTCCAGGCATCCCCGAGAGTTTCGAGAAATATATGGGACACAGTCTCTCTCATATCCCCGACCCCGAAGGCTGCCACGCTTCCTACGCGGATCACTTCCTCGTGCCTTTCGAGGAGGCATTGAACGAGATGGAGATGGAAGTAGATGTCTTGCGTTCGCACGAGCTCTACGAGAGCGGCGTCTACGCGGAGGTTACGCGGGAGGCCATAGAACATACCGGGGAGCTGCGCCGTATCTTGCAGGAGGTCAGTGCGCGGCAACTGCCGGAGTCCTGGTCGCCGTTCCTGCCGCGGGCGGCGTCCGGGGATCTCAGGGACAACCGCGTAGTCGAGCACCGCCCGGAGGAGAACGTGGTCGCCTTCGTGGACCGGGAGGGGAACGAGGGCGTCGCGGACTACTCGAAGGGTGAGGGCAAGCTCGGATGGCGGACGGAGCTCGCGGCGCGGTGGAAGGCGCTCGGGGTGACGTTCGAGCCGTTCGGCAAGGACCATACCAGCCGCGGCGGCTCCACGGATACGGCGGACAGGATGGCTCGCGAGGTCTTCGACTACCCGGCGCCGGGGAGGTACGAGTACGAGTGGATCTCCATAAAGGGCCAGGGGCCCATGAGCAGTTCGAAGGGCATAGTCCTTCTGCCGAAAGACCTGCTCAGGATCATGCCGCCTGACGCCCTGCGACGGATGATGCTCGGCCGCGACCCGGCCCGCGCCCTGGACCTGGACCTCGGCGAAGGTTTCCCGCGTTTTATGGACGAGTATCGGGGAGAGACCGAGGAGAACCGTGTTCCCTTTACTCATCTGGTAACGGTCGCCCAGACCGTCGGAAAGGACACCGGCGCTGCGGTCCAGATGTTGCGCCGGGGCGGATACGAGGAGGCTGCGAAAGATCCCGATAAGCTGGCTCGCGATCTCTACTACGCTCGTAACTGGGCCGAGGAGTGGGCGCCGGAGTCGTTGCGGCTCAGGATACTGGAACCCGGAGAGTCCGGTGAGGCTGCTGCGAGCCTGGATGAGGAGCAGCGCGATTACCTCGCCGCCGTGGCGCGGAAGCTGGAGCCAGGGATGGAAGGCGAAGCGGTGCAGGACCTCCTGTACAAGACTGCGGTGGAGCGGGGGATCAAACCGAAACGCGCCTTCGCGGCCGTCTACACCGTCCTGATCGGTAAGAAGAGCGGCCCGAAGGCCGGCCCGTTCGTCGCCGGACTGCCGTTCGCGGAGGTGCGAAAAAGGTTCGCCGTGTGATGGCGGACACCGCGCCGCGGCATGCCGGACTGTAATTTAGAAAGCGCAAGAGAGAGGGTTTCGCGGTGACGCTACACAACCTATAGCGCTGAGAGCGTAAAGCGCTGGAGAGGGTCATAATGAGGACGAAACCTTTGTATACTCATAAGCAGCCGAGGCTCGACCAGAGAGGTACCGAGATTTCAGAGGAAAGATTTTTGACGATGTATAATCTATTTGTTTCTATCAGTCGTATACCATTTACAATAGCCACTGCCCCCGAAACGGTGAAGGACCCTCAAAATAGAGGAGGCTCCCGCTAATGTTCGAGAGATTCACGGAGCGAGCCCGCAAGGTCGTGGTCCTGGCTCAAGAGGAAGCCCGCCACTTCAACCATAACTACATCGGCACGGAGCACCTGCTCCTCGGCCTCCTGCGCGAGGACGAGGGTGTGGCGGCTCGCGCCCTGTCTTCCCTGAACGTCACCCTGGACGAGGTGCGCGAGCAGGTCGAGAGCATCGTCGGTTACGGCGAGGAGGGGACGGGCGGTCAGGCGCCGTTCACACCACGCTCCAAGAAGGTGCTGGAGTTGGCGCTCCGCGAGGCGCTGCAGCTCGGGCACAACTACATCGGCACCGAGCACATCCTGCTCGGGCTGGTCAGAGAGTCCGAGGGTGTTGCGGCAAGGGTCCTCAGCAACCTGGACGTTGACCCGGATCGCATACGTCGCCAGGTCGTACAGCAGCTCGGCGGCGGCCGGTCGCAGCGGGGGGGCCGGGGTGGCGAGGCCGGTGGACGCGGCGGAGTGGAGGCCAAGCGGCCCAAGACCCGCCAGCTAGACCAGTACGGCAGGAACCTCACGGCGTACGCCGAGGAAGAC
>DASSMB010000231.1:0-3779 GCA_035689095.1 Rubrobacteraceae bacterium
ACGGCGAACTTGATGACGTTCTCGGGGACGCGGCTCAGAGGCCGGTGGACGGCCACCCCCACGAGCGCGACCAGTCCCACCGCGATGAGGGCGCCGGTCGCGCTCAGGCCCAGTCGTCCGGAGCTGGCGCCGAACGTGATCACGATGAACGCCACCTCCAGCCCCTCCAGGAAGACTCCCTTGAACGACAGCACGAAGCCGGTCCGGTCTATGGTCCTCTGCTTCGTACCTCCCGAGAGCCGCGCCACATCGTCCTGAAAGGCCCGGTCCTCATCGCGGAGCGCCTTCAGGCCGGAGGCGCGCAGGACCGCCTTCCGCAGCCATTGCAGGCCGAAGACGAGCAAGAGAGCGCCGACCAGGACCCGCAGCGCGTCCAGCGGCACGTAGAGCACGAGCGCCGGTCCGAGCGCCGCCACCACCACGGTTAGCGCCACTAGCGCCAGGAGCATTCCCGCAAGAGACGTGCGCCAGCCGCGCGTGATCCCAACGGCCAGCACGATGGTGAGCGCCTCTACCGCCTCGACTCCCGAGGCCAGAAAAGATGTGAGAAGCAGCAGAGTCCCGCTCAAGGGTTCGACCTCCTGGCAAGCGCGCTACACGGAACGAAGAGATGATACCCCCTCCCGGCGGCGAAGCGCGCGTGGACGTTAGATCTTCTCGACCGCCTCCTCAATAGGAGTCTCCCCGGCCAGTATCTCGAACTTCTTGCCGTAGGTGTTCGGCGCTTCGAGAGCGGCGGCGAACACGCGGGCCACGTCCTCGCGCGGGATCTCCGCGTACCGCCCCAGCGACTCCGCCGCGTCTATCCGGCCCGTGCCGGGATCGTCCGTGAGCCTTCCGGGCCGGATGATGGTGTAGTCCAGACCGCTCTGTTCCAGCCGCTCGTCGGCACGGGCCTTTGCCCGGAGGTAGGGACGCATCGCCTCGTCGCGGCTCTCCGGGTCGTCGGCGCCCGTGGAACTGAGGATGAGGTAGCGCGGCACGCCGTGCTTCTCGGCGGCTTCGATGAGCTTCGCGGCCCCGCCGTAGTCCATCGTCTCCTTGCGGGGATTCCCGCTACCCGGTCCGGCCCCGGCGGCGAAGACGATCGCGTCGCAACCCTCGACGGCTTCTCCGACGCCTCCCTCTACCTCTTCTTTCTCCAGGTCGCACAGCACGGGCTCCGCGCCGTCGGACTCCACGTCCGGCAGTTGCTCCTCCTTGCGGACCAGCCCCCGCACCTCGTGGCCGTCTTCCGCCAGCATCCGCACCAGATGCCGCGCTACCTGGCCGTGCGCTCCCGCTACCAGGACTTTCATGTGAGGTCTCCTCTCTGGCCTACCGTCAAGATCCCTTCCAAGATATCAACTCTTGCGACTCGCCGGGACGCGGGGATAGGACAAAGGCCGGGAATTTCCCGGCCTTTGTCCATACTTATGTTGTCAAGACGAACAGTCTACGGCAGGAAGCGGGAGACGGCGCTCCACTTGGCGGACTGTCCAGCCTTCTGCGAGAGGATGGTCGTGATCGCGCCGATGGCGCCTACGAGCGCGAGGTTCACGTTGCCCAGCACGTTGACGCGGCGCAGAAGCTTCGACGCCTCCTCGGGCGTCCGGGCTGAAGGGGTAGTCCCGGACTCTATCGGCACGGCGCCGTCCGGGGCCTGGCGGGCGAGCGAGAGCCCGCTGATTATGCTGGCGAGCCCGGTCAGGGCGGCGGCGATGAACAGCGCGTCTTTGGTGAGGACGAGGTTGCGGGCGTCTTCGTCGATGGACTCTCCCGAGATGCCGGCCCGGCCGACGAACCATGTCAGGGCCGCGGTACCGAACGTGAGCGCGTTGACCACGTTGTAGCGGTTCCAGGCGGCGTTGAGCAGCTTGCCGCGATCCGGCTCGGAACTCAGGACATCGAGCTTCGGGTTGAGGGCGAGCTTGCCGAAGAGAGTCCCCCCAAAACTGGCGCCTATTCCTAGGTTGTGGGCGATCCATGCGGCGGTAGTGAGTTTAGCCATGACGAGGCTCCTTCCGGTTGACTGCGCGTTAGTTTCCCCCGCCCGCGTTTCTCCAAACAGCCCCGCCGGATACGCCACGAGAAGGGTACCGGTTCAGGCGTTCTTCCCCTGCTTTATGATGCTCTGAAGCTCGCCCTGGAGCCGACCGACAGCCTGCTCCGGCGCGGTATCGCCCTTGAGGACGTTGAAGAACTCCTCGGCCATCTTGAGCGACATGTCCGAGTAGTAAGGGGAGACGGGCCGGGGCCGGGCGGTCTTCAGGGCCTCCTTGCCGAGCTTCATCACCGGGACTTTCTTCAGCAACTCCTGGTCCTCGTAAGAGACTTTCGTAACGGGCAGGCGGGCGCCCTCGATGGCGCGCATCTTCTGCTGCTCGGGGGCGGTGAAGTATTTGATCAGGGCCCACGCCCCGTCCGCGTTCTTGCTCGTGGAGTTTATGAAGAGGTTGGTCGCGCCGAGGGCGCTTGAGAGGGGCATGCCCTTACGCGCCACGGGCAGAGTCGAGAGCCCGACCTGCTCCGGCTTTATCTTAGACTGAGCCGGGTCCGAGGTGAGCGCGTAGACGTAGGACCAGTTGCGCATGAATACGGCGTCCCCGCGCAGGAACGCGCCCTGGGCCTCTTCCTCCTTGTACGTCGCCATCGCCTCGGTGGTGACGCCGTCGGAGACCATCGAATGGTAGGTGGCGAGACCGGCGGCCGCCTCCGGGGAGTCTATGACGACCCTGTCGCCTTTCAGGACGTCTCCGCCGTGAGTCCAGATGTACTCCAGCCCGTCGCAAACCCCGCCCTCGTAGTTGGCGCCCTCGAAGACGAAGCCGAACCTGGTCCCGGAGTCCTGCTTCACCTTGAGGGCCATCTGCTTGAGTTCGTCCCAGGTCTCGGGCGCGCTGGTGAAGCCGCTCTTTTCGAGAAGGTCTTTACGGTAGTAGATCAGGCCGGCCCCGGTCACGAAGGGGACGCCGTAGATCTTGCCCTTGTAGACGTTGGACTCGACGTTGCCCTTTATGAACTTGTCTTGCAAGCCCTTCGTGAACCGGTCCGAGAGGTCCATGAGCCAGCCGTTGGAGGCGAGCTGGGCGGGCCAGATGACGTCGCCCGCGATCACGTCTATGTCGCTGTTCCCCGCCTGAAGCTCCGTCCTGAGCTTGTCGAAGTAGCCCTGCGTGTCCGCGGGCATCTCCCGATGCCTGGCCGTGTACTTGCCCTTGTACTTCTTGTTGAAGCCGTCGAGCAGCTTCTTGAGCGTGCCGGTATCGTCCGGCCCCTCGGCATAAGTGACGGTCCCGCTCCCGCCTTCCTCTCCACCACCGCATCCCGCCAAAGCTCCGCTGCCCAGCAACGCGGCGCCGGCCAGCCCCGCGCCCCCAATCCGCAGGAACTCTCCACGCCTGAAGCGCCGCGTTCCACGAACAGCTCCGCCCCTCGCATCCATGCTCATGCTTCCCCTTCCCGCACCCCGTCACTTTTCTTAGCAACAATTGTAACTCAGTAGGCGGCAGAGCGGATAGAGCCACTATACTTGGGCGATGCACCCGCCGACGCCGCCGACAGAGCGCCCGCACCGCAACCACGGTCTCTTCTCCGACCACTTCCTGAACGCGACGCTCCCCGGACGCCCGGACTGGCGGGCGCTCGCGGACGAGGCCCGCCCCGCAATGGAGGATATATCCCGCCTCCTCGACTCGTACACGCCGAGCACCAACGAGGCGCAGGTCGAGGAGGAACTGGTCCGGCCCGTGCTGCGGCTCCTCGGACACGAGCGGAGCTACGAGGTGCAGCCGGCGCTC
>DASSMB010000232.1:0-4459 GCA_035689095.1 Rubrobacteraceae bacterium
GTGTCGAGCCGGTTACGGAGCTTCTTGCCGGGACCGGAGTAGAGATCGACAACGGCGTCCTGGTAGACGAGTATTGCCGGACGAACATCGAAGGCATCTACGCGGCGGGCGACGTGGCCAACCACTACCATCCGGTCTTCGGGCGGCACATCCGCATAGAGCACTGGCAGAACGCGCTGAGACAGGGGCCGGCTGCCGCCAGGAGTATGCTGGGCAAGGGAGAGCCCTACGAGGAAATACCATGGTTCTGGTCCGATCAGTACGAGCATAACCTCCAGTACGCCGGGTTCCATACCGAGTGGGACGAGCTCGTCGTGCGGGGCAGTATGAAGGAGCGAACCTTCGTGGCCTTCTACCGAAAGGACGAAAGAGTTCTCGCGGCCGTGGCTATTAACCGGGGTAGGGACCTGCGTCGCTCGATCCCGCTGATCAAAGCGCAACGTCCCGTGGCCGCGTCCAGGCTGCGGGACCCCGAAGTCGATCTGCGAACGCTCGTGGCTACGGCGGGAAAACGGTGAGGGGTTTTGGCGCAGAACACGCAAGGGGTGAGCCGCTCGTGGCTCGTCCAGAATGCCGGCGGACGATGATTGGAGGAACTAAAGTGGTCGGAGCGGAGGTCGAAGGGCGCGATCCGGGCCGAGCGCGTCGCCGGTCGCGTGCGATCGAGACCGAATGCAAGGTGGATGCTGGGAAGGGCCTGGCACTCCAACATCCCCCCGTAAGCGGACCGAGGGGTTGTAAGGTGGCCGTACCAGATCGCGCCCGGCGCGTCGCGGTCGCCCGGCTGCCGACCCGCCACGGCGAGTTCGACATGATCGTGTACGAAGCGGCCGACCTCAAAGAGCACGTGGCCCTCGCCGTCGGTCTGGTAGCGAGCGAGGAGCCCGTACTGGTCCGTGTCCACTCCGAGTGCCTGACCGGAGATGCTTTTGGCTCCCGGCGCTGCGACTGCGGAGAGCAACTCGAAGACAGCCTCGAGATCCTGCAACGGGCGGGTCGCGGTGTCCTGTTATACCTGAGGCAAGAGGGTCGGGGTATAGGCTTGACGAGCAAGGTCCAGGCTTATGCCTTCCAGGAGATCGGCCTCGACACCGTCGAGGCGAACCTGATCCAGGGCCTGCCAGAGGACTCACGGGACTACCGGATCGCGGCGGAGATGCTGCACGACCTTGGGGTACGTCGCGTCCGTCTGCTGACCAACAACCCCGCTAAGGTCGAAGATCTGAGGCGCCACGGAGTCGAGATATCTGAGCGCCTCCCGCTCCGGGTTTTACCGAATCCCTCGAACATCCGGTACCTGCGCACGAAGCGGGACAGGATGGGCCACCTCCTGCCCGCGCTCGCTACGGCCGAAGACATCCGGGAGGATACGCCATGAGACCTGATAAGAGTGAGGTTGTCACTACGTTTGTCTGGCTGTTGCGGAACGACTTGCACGGGGTGCCTCGGCCGCCGAGGCAACTTGGGGTCGCATGAGCGGCGTGAAACGTTCGCCGCAGTGGCGGCCGCCGTTGCCAGAGGGCGGACGCTTGATCCGTCCTCCTCGGACGTCGGTACCCGAAGGCGAGCAGCATCGGGTTGTGGCCGGTCACCACCAGCAACGGGAGATCTCCCATGAGTCCGAAGACTTGACCGCTCAAGCAGTTACAATCCTACGCCAAAACGACATGGGTGGCTGGACCCGCCACGCCATCGATCCCTATTCTCACCTGTGGAGCCGGGACTCGGCGTTCATAGCCATCGGTCACGCTCTGTTGGATGCCCGCCGCGCCGCCCTCGAACTCGTACGCTTTTCGCTCACCAGTGGAAGACCAGCAAGGTCCCCCATATCGTCTTCAATCCTGATGCCCCGCCGCACAGCTACTATCCCGGAGCGGAGCACCGGGCCTATCCGCAATACGCTTATGGCTGTATCTCTACAAAAGGTAGAGTCGCGTCTCTCTTATCCGCTCTTGCGAGGTCGCAATGAGTGAGCGAACGGTAGAGGGGGCCTGCATGTGCGGGGCCGTGAGAGTGTTGGTGCGCGGCGAGCCCTTCGGGGCGCCGTACTGCCACTGCAAGGACTGCCGGAAGGCGACAGGAGCGCCAGTCTCGCTGCTCGTTGGGTACGAAGAGGAGCAGGTACAGATCGAAGGCACAGCGCTGCAATTCTACGAGTCTTCGCCGGGGGTACACCGGTCCTTCTGCGGGCGTTGCGGAACTTCGATCTCTTATCAAGACGGCCGGTTGCCAGGTGAGATCTACATCCACGTCGGCGTCCTCGACGATCCGGCGTCCTTCGAGCCTACGGTGCATAGCTGGCACTCTCAGAGACTCGACTATATGAGTATTGTCGATGACCTGCCCCGGCACCGTGAGAGTAGCCGCCCCAGGTAAACGGGCGGGCGGGGCCTGACGGGCCGGATGGATCGGGAGCAATTATGCGATAATATCGCGGCGTCTGCGCCCTGCACTGTTGGTGGGGCCTCATTTGTAGTGAAGGAATATCGAGGGGTTGTAAGTCATGATATCCACGAGCCAGTTCAGAAACGGGGCCGCCATTCGCGTGGACGGCAAGAGGTTCACCATCCTGTACTTCCAGCACGTCAAGCCGGGGAAGGGCGCGGCGTTCGTGAGGACGCGCCTGCGCAACATAGATACCGGGGCGACGCTGGAGAAGACATTCCGGGCGGGTGAGAAACTAGACTCGGTGCGGACGGAGTCGCGCCCGATGCAGTACCTGTACCGCGACGGGGACCTCTTCTACTTCATGGACGAGGATACCTACGAGCAGACGGCGATCCCGGAGAGCGTGCTCGGAGAGGCTGCCGGGTTCATAGTCCCGAACGGGACGGTCAACGTGCTCTCGGCTGACGGAGAGGTCGTTAGCGTCGAGCCGCCGGCCCATGTAGACCTGGAGGTGACGGAGACGGACCCCGGCCTCAAGGGAGACACGGCGACCGGCGGCAGCAAGCCCGCCACGCTGGAGACGGGCTTGACGGTGCAGGTGCCGCTCTTCGTAAACGTCGGTGATAGGGTGCGGGTGGATACGCGCTCCAGAGAGTACCTTACGCGGGTTTGATCTTTTGATCTTTCCGGGAGATCAGGTGTCGGTATGAGTCGTCGGACGGCCCGCAAGCAGGCGTTCCTGACGCTATATCAGGCTGACTTGAACGAGCAGCCCGTCAGCGAGGTTCTCGCCAGATGGCGCTCCTACCGGGGGCATCTCGACGAGCACGCGGTCAGCCTCGCGGACGGCGTCGAGCGGGAGCGGGCGGGACTCGACGCGGTGCTCTCCGAAGTCTCAGAGGGGTGGCCGATCCACCGGATGAGCGTCGTGGACCGGGCGATACTCAGGCTCGCGCTCTACGAGATGCTCTACGTCGAGGATGTGCCGGCGGAGGTTGCTATCAGCGAGGCGATGGAGATCGCCAAGGGCTTCTCCAGCGAGGAGTCGCCGGCTTTCGTTGGAGGAGTGCTGCGCGGCGCGGCGGCCAGGAACCCGGATAAGGACAGAGTCGGGCATGGATAAGTCGGGTATGTCCGGGACTGCGGCTCGCTGGGAGAGACACCGCCAGACTTTCGAGGCGTATCTAGAAGGGCTTTACTTCTCCACGGAGCCGCGTCTCGCGGGGCTCGTCGAAGCGATGCGCTACTCGATGCTCGGTGGTGGAAAGCGGGTGCGCCCTACGCTGTGCATGGAGACCGCGTGGGTCTTCGAAAAGGACCCGGCTCACGTGCTCCCCTCGGCGGGGGCGATAGAGTTGATCCACACTTACTCGCTCATCCACGACGACCTCCCGGCGATGGATAACGACGACTTTCGCCGCGGGCGGCCGACCGCGCACAAGAAGTACGGCGAGGCGATGGCTATACTCGCGGGCGATGCGTTCTTCGGCGAGGCCCTCACGCTCATAACCGTGCACCAGGAGGGTAGCTGCGAGCAGGTCGTGGAGGTAGTACGGGAGCTCGCGGATTCGACAGGAGTGAACGGCATGGTCGGCGGGCAGGTCATCGACATGGAGCAGACAGGGGTGGGCTCCGAGGCCGACCCGGAGACGCTGCACATGATCCACAAGTACAAGACCGGCGCCCTCATCAAGTCCTCGGCGCGCATCGGCGCGATACTGGCTGGAGTGTCCGAGAAGCAGCAGACAGCTATCTCCGAGTACGCCAACGAGCTCGGGCTGTGCTTCCAGATAGTGGACGACCTCCTCAACGCCACCTCGACGACGGCGGAGCTCGGCAAAAGCGCGGGCAGCGACGCCGAGCAGGGCAAGGCGACGTTCGTGGGCGTCTACGGCCTGGACGGCGCGCGGCGCGAGGCCGACGAAGCCGTCAAACGCGCCCTGGAAGCGCTCTCGCGGGTGGACGGCGACACGTCGGGGCTGCGGGAGATGGCGCTCTTCGTGCGCCACCGGGGCAGCTAGAGTCTGCTCCGTCCGATGAGAGAAGCGGGACAGCGCCTGGATCTCCTGCT
>DASSMB010000233.1:0-3639 GCA_035689095.1 Rubrobacteraceae bacterium
GACGGGCTCTTCGATCCCTCCTACGCGCTGCGGAACCTGGGGGTCGTGTTCGAGCGGGTGGAGGAGCTGAAGGAGAGGTTGGGCGATGGCTGAGGACTTGCTCTACGAGGGCAAGGCGAAGAAGGTCTTCGCCACGGACGACCCGCAGGTGCTGCTGCACCGCTTCAAGGACGACGCGACGGCGTTCAACGCCAAGAAGCGCGGTTCGTGGAAGGACAAGGGCAAGACAAACGCGGCGATCAGCGCGGCGCTCTTCGAGTACCTGGAATCCAGGGGCGTGCCGACGCACTTTATCGAGCGGGTGGACGACACCACGATAAAGACAAAAAAACTCCGCATGATCCCGGTGGAGGTCATCGTGCGCAACGTAGCCGCTGGCTCGCTGGCGAAGCTGCTGGGCTACGAGGAGGGCCGGGAACTCAAGGCCCCGATAGTCGAACTGTGCTACAAGGACGACGCTCTCGGCGACCCTATGCTCAACTGGTACCACCTCCGGGAGCTCGGGGTATCGGATGAGGACCTGGAGTTCTGCGAGGAGCTGGGGCTCAAGATCAACGAGGTCCTCGCGCCGTTCTTCGACGATAAGGGCATCACGCTCGTGGACTTCAAGATAGAGGTCGGGCGCGACGAGAGCGGAACGCCGATGCTGGCCGACGAGATCAGCCCGGACACCTGCCGGTTCTGGGACAAGAGGACGGGAGAGCGTATGGACAAGGACCGCTTCCGGCGCGACATGGGGGGCGTCGAGGAAGCCTACGAGGAGATACTGCGCCGGGTGACGGACATGGGACCGCGGGGGACGATGGATTGAAGGTTCGAGTCCTGGTCCGCCCGAAGGAAGGCATCCTCGACCCGCAGGGCGAGGCGGTAAAGGGAGCGCTACCGGCGCTCGGCTTCGGCGGTGTGACGTCCGTACACATCGGGCGCCTTATCGAGATGGAGGTCGAGAGCGAGGACGAGGTAGACGCTATGTGCAGGCGCCTGCTCGCCAACCCGACCATCGAGGAGTACGAGTGGGAGGTGGTCGGGTGAGGATCGGGGTGACGGTCTTCCCCGGATCGAACTGCGACCGGGACGCCCTCTACGCCGTCGAGCGGATGGGCGCCGAGCCGGTCGAGTTGTGGCACGCCGATGCGGACCTCAAGGGCGTGGACGCCGTGATCGTGCCGGGCGGATTCTCCTACGGCGACTACCTGCGACCCGGCGCGATAGCCCGCTTCGCAAACGTGATGGGACCGCTGGAGGAATTCGCCAGGAGCGGCGGCCCGGTCCTCGGCGTCTGCAACGGTTTCCAGGTGCTCACCGAGGCGCACCTGCTCCCCGGAGCCCTGCTCCGCAACACCGGGATGCGCTTCGTCTGCGACCGCGTGCGCGTGCGGGTCGAGGCGACCGATACGCCCTGGACTACGGGCTGCGAGCCGGGCGAGGAACTGACGCTGCCCGTCGCCCACAACGAGGGCAACTACTTCGCGGACGCGGAGACGCTGGCGCGGCTGGAGGACGAGGGACGCGTGGTGCTCCGCTACCTGGAGAACCCGAACGGTTCGGCGAACGACATCGCGGGCGTGTGCAACGAGGGCCGCAATGTCGTTGGTATCATGCCGCACCCGGAGCGGGTCTCGGACCCGGCGCTCGGCTCGGACGAGGGGCTACGGATACTACGCTCGGTTCTGGTGGGAGCAGGGGTCTGAACATCCAGGAGACATACACGGCTCTCGGGCTCTCGGACTTTGAGTACGACCGAATACTGGAGCTGATGGGCCGGGCGCCGAACTACCTGGAGTTGTCGCTGTTCAGCGTGATGTGGAGCGAACACTGCGGCTACAAGAACTCTCGTCCGCTACTCCGGCGTTTTCCGAACGAGGGTGCGCGGGTGTTGCAGGGACCGGGGGAGAACGCGGGCGTCGTCGAGATCGGGGACGGCTGGGCGCTGGCGTTCAAGATGGAGAGCCACAACCACCCTTCGGCCGTCGAGCCCTACGAGGGGGCGGCGACGGGTGTCGGCGGCATTATCCGGGACATCCTGGCGATGGGCGCGCGGCCCGTGGCGCTGCTGGACTCTTTGAGGTTCGGACCTCTGGACGAGGAGCGGAACCGCTATCTGTTCCGGGAGGTCGTGGCGGGTATCGGGGGTTACGGGAACGCGGTGGGGGTGCCGACGGTCGGTGGGGAGGTGGAGTTCTCGCGGGCGTACTCGGGGAACCCGCTGGTCAACGCGATGTGCGTCGGGCTTATCCGGGTGGAGGATCTGATGAGCGCGCAGGCGACGGGGGAGGGGAACCTGGTAGTCCTGATCGGCTCGAAGACCGGCCGCGACGGCATCCACGGCGCCACCTTCGCCTCCGACGAGCTGACTGAGGAGTCCGAGTCCAAGCGCTCCAACGTGCAGGTCGGCGACCCGTTCTGCGAGAAGATGGTCATCGAGTGCTGCCTGAAGCTGCTGGAGCAGGACCTGCTGGTGGCGTTGCAGGACCTCGGGGCGGCGGGGGTTACGTCGTCGGCGTCGGAGATGGCGGCGAGCGGTGGCGTCGGGATCGAGATAGAGACCGACAAGGTCCCCCTGCGCGAGACCGGGATGGAGCCGTGGGAGGTCATGATCTCCGAGTCCCAGGAACGGATGCTCGCCGTTGTGGAGCCGGAGAAAGCAGACCAGGTCCTCGCGATGGCTGAACGCTACGGTCTCGTCGGCGCCGTCGTGGGCCGCGTGGCGGACCATGGCGACCTGCGCGTCATCCACGACGGCGAAGTCGTCGGCACCGTCCCCGCCGAATACCTCGCGGATGCTCCCGTCTACGAGCGGGATGTGATCCGCCCGAAGTACCTCGACCAGATACCGCCGCTCGACCTGGACCTGACGGCCTTCCCGCCGCCGGAGGACTACAACGCCGCATTGCTGAAGATGCTCGACCATCCGAACCTCTGCTCGCGGCGCTCCATCTACCGCCAGTACGATCACCAGGTCGGCACGGCTACGGTCGTCCTGCCCGGCGCGGACGCCGCCGTCGTGCGGATAAAAGGAACGAACCTCGGTTTCGCCGTTACGACCGATGGCAGAGGACGCCACTGCTACCTGGACCCTCGTGGCGGGGGAGCCGCGACGGTCGCGGAGGCGTACCGCAACCTCTCGTGCGTCGGGGCGGAGCCGGTCGCCGTCACCGACTGCCTCAATTTCGGCAGCCCCGAGAAGCGCGACGGCTACTACCAGCTCGCCGAGTGCATCGAGGGGATGTCCGAGGCGTGCGAGGCGTTCGGGACGCCGGTCGTCAGTGGAAACGTTAGCCTGTACAACGAGACGGATCGCGGCGCGATCTACCCGACACCGACCGTTGGAATGGTCGGCGTTATGAAGGATGTCAACCGCCACGCCACACCCGCCTTCAAGCGGGAGAACGACGCGATCTTTGTGGTGGGAGACTTCCGGCCCTCGCTGGCCGGATCAGACTTTCTTGAGATCCTGCACGGACAGGTGTCCGGCGTCCCTTCGGAACCGAACGCCGAAGCGGAGAAAGCCGCAGCGGACGCCGTGCGGAGGACCATCGAGGCGGGCATAGTTGACACGGCCCACGACCTCTCCGGCGGCGGACTCGCGGCCGCGCTGGCTGAGATGGCGACCGCGGGCGGTATCGGGGCGGAGGTGCA
>DASSMB010000234.1:0-6340 GCA_035689095.1 Rubrobacteraceae bacterium
CGCCTGGTACATAACGCGCCCAACATATTCCTGCGAGAGGCCGGGCGCATCACCCAAATGAGTGAACTTTGTAATTTTTATGTGTCGCCGAGAAGAATGCCCCTGATGTTATGTTCGAGAGGCGCTGATGAGCAGTCGCAAAACAACCGACCGCGAGGCGAGGAGCACGTAATTCGTCCCGGACGTGCCTGTTAATAGCGGCATTTTGGCAGCGAGGCCCGCCACAACTGACGAGCCCCGCTCCCTGGTGTGTCGGTGGCTATTGGCCGTTCGTAACGTAGTTGGTGTCGAGGTACTCGATGATGGCGTCGGACTCGGGCATCATCACGCCCCGCTCGGCGTCCACGAGGAAGGGGACCTGGCGGCTGCCGGAGAGCTTCTCCAGTATCTCGGCTGACTTGCTGCCGGACTCGGCGGAGTGCGCCACCCAGGAGAGCCCCTTCTCGCTCAGGTGCGCCCGGACCTTCTTGCAGTAGGGGCAGCCTTCTTTCTGTTAGACCTCGATCATCTTCGCTCCCTCGCTTCTTGGACTCGCGGAACCACCCGAGCCTAACACGCCGCGCGAAGAAGAGAGTATGTTACGCGGCTCCGCGTTCCATCTCCTCGGAGTAGCTGCCGGAGCGGGCTGCGCCGTTCATCTTGAGGCGGTGTTGGAAGGCTTTCTGCGCGGCCTCGACGTTCGAGGCGTTGCCGGCCCAGGTCTCCATCGGTTTCTCCTGAAGGGCCCGCGCGTAGGAGAAGGAGATCTCCCACGGCAGGTTCTCGTAGTCGCGGTTCATCGCGTTGAGGTGGGCGGTGGCCTGCTTGTCGCTCTGGCCGCCGGAGAGGAAGACGATACCGGGCACGGCGGCCGGCACGCTCCGCCGCAGGCACTCGACCGTCATGCGGGCGACCTCCTCGACCCCGGACTGCTCCGCCGCCTCCTTGCCGGAGATGACCATGTTCGGCTTGAGCAGCATCCCGCTCAACTCCACGCGCTGCTCGTACAGCTCGTGGAAGGTCTCGCGCAGGGTGCCCTCCGTCGCCTCGTAGCACTGCTCGATGGTGTGGTCCCCGTCTATGAGTACCTCCGGCTCCACTATCGGGACGAGATCCTGCTCCTGGCAGAGCGCGGCGTAGCGGGCGAGAGCGTGCGCGTTGGCGCGGATGCAGCGGCGGGTGGGTATGCCGTCGCCGATGGTAATGACCGCCCGCCACTTGGCGAACCGCGCGCCCATCGCCCGGTACTCGGCGAGCCTCTCGCGCAGGCCGTCGAGACCCTCGGTCACCTTCTCGCCGGGGGCGAGGGCCATCTCCTTCGCGCCCGCGTCCACCTTGATGCCGGGGATGATGCCCTGGTCTTCGAGGATCTTCGGCAGCGGCGCGCCGTCGGAGGACTCCTGACGGATCGTCTCGTCGAACAGGATCACGCCGGAGAGCACCTCCCCGATGCCGGGCGTGGTGAACAACATCTGCCGGTAGTCTCGGCGGCTCTCCTCCGTCGCCTCGATGCCCACAGCCTTGAAGCGCTTCTCGATGGTCCCGAAGCTCTCGTCGGCGGCGAGGATTCCTTTCCCCTCGGCCACCAGCGCGCGGGCCGTCTGCTGCAGCGTCCGTAGATCCATGCCTCTCCTTCCTCCTGTCCCACCTGTGAGGATAACAAAGAGCCCCGGTTCTCGAAGTCCGGGGCTCCCTGTCGCTATGCGGTTTTCGTAGTCCCTTTCTAGCGCCTGCTAGGCTCTTACCAGCTCCCGCTCCTTCTTCGCGCTCACCTTCTCGATCTTCTCGGTCCGCCGGACCTCTTCCTCCCGGCGCCTGCGGTCCTCTTCTTCTCGCCTGCGACGGGCCTCCTCCGCCATAAGGCGTTCTCTGTAGGAGTAGCACATGGCTTCCGCCTCCTTGTTAGTGCTTTACCTTACAAAATTCTATACCCCCGGCGGCCTCGGGTAAACGGTCCTCGGGAGCTTTATGCGTTAGCGGCGCCAGGCAACCGCTTCGGGCAACCGCTTCGGGCTGGCGTGGGCGCCCGGAGGGCGTCGAGCAACTCGTTGGCATCTACTGGGACGCCTTCCCGGACATACACTTCCAAACCGGAACGGCCGCATGGCACGGTCTCTCATTCTGCGTGTATCTCTCTCCCCTGTCCTCGCATAACTATTGTGCAAGGCCAGTTGAGGGGTCGCTTCATGGGGGGTCTCGGTCGGGCGGCTGCGTAGTAACGCAGGTTCTCCGTGACACTCGAACGAACCAATGGCTCGCGCCGCGCGTAAGAAATAGTGCAAGGTGGTGGGCGGGAGTTCTGCCCAGGAAGGAGAGCACTATGGTCACGTCCCGGAGGGTCCCGTCTGGCTCCTACGCTCGCCTCGCGGTGGTTGGGTCTCTCGTCGTGATCGCCGCGTTCGTCGCGGCCTCAGCAGTACAGGCCGCGGTCAGCATCTCGCGGGCGGAGATCAGCGGGACGCAGCTACGGATCGAGGGCCAGGCCATCGCCAACAGCACGATCACGGTTGATGGGGTCGCCATGGGCACGAGCGACGGCGCCGGGAAGTTCAAGATCGACCGTTCCGGCTTTACGGCGCCCGCCGACTGCACGGTAGACGTGAACGACGGATCGGCCACGGCCGCGACCGCCCGTCTGTCCGGCTGCACGGTCAGTTCGACGCCACCGCCGGCCTCGTCGGTATCGCTCTCCTCGCTCACCGTCAGCCCGACCGACGTGGTCGGAGGGGACCCGGCGACCGGGACCGTCACCCTTTCCTCGGCCGCGCCGACCGGCGGTTTCGTGATCGACCTGTCAAGCGACAACACGGCCGCGGCGACGGTCCCTCCGAGCGTCACCGTACCGGCCGGTTCCACCAGCGCGACCTTCACGGTCTCCACCAAGGCGGTAACCAACGCGCAGTCGGCGGTAATCATCGGGACGGTGGGAGGAGACTTCAG
This sequence comes from Rubrobacteraceae bacterium, assembly GCA_035689095.1. Lineage (GTDB taxonomy): Bacteria > Actinomycetota > Rubrobacteria > Rubrobacterales > Rubrobacteraceae > JACDDK01. The sequence continues at coordinate 2,920 of DASSMB010000234.1, forward strand.
CACGGAGAAGCACGCGGTCATCACGGCGTGGGACCCCTTCCATTTCTCGAACGGAAGCATCTCGATCCTTCCTGGAGGGAACGGGAGCGGGCGGGTCACCTCGCAGCCCGCGGGGATCGACTGCGCCATCACCCTCGGCAACGGCTCGGGCGCCTGCAGCGTGTTCTTCCCGGTCGGCACGGTCGTGAAGCTTGACGCCCGCGCCGCGGCCGGCTCGGCCTTTGTGGGGTGGAGAACCGGCCTGCCGGGATGTTTCGATCCCTCCAAGGTAACGGTCGCGCGCGGGACCAATATCACCTGCCAGCCGGGATTCGTGCTCAAATAATCAACGGACTTCGCCCCTCGAACGCGGCGTCTCGACAGAACCTGTGTCTGCCCATCGGATATCTCTCACCGGCGTGTGATCTCTCGCGCTCTCGACCGCGCTCCGAGCCCGTCCGGGCGCCGCGTTCGCACTCGTTCGCATTCTGAGGCTCGTATCCGCGCCACCGCGTGAAGGGTATCCGAGACGCTCGCTCGTGTGGTACGTTAGACATGGCGAAGGCGCACCCACGGCGAGAGGGAGACGAGATGGCGAACCGTCTGGCGAACGAGACGAGCCCCTACCTCTTACAGCACAAGGACAACCCCGTGGACTGGTACCCCTGGGGCGAGGAGGCGCTCGGCCGGGCGCGGGAGGAGGACAAACCCGTTTTGCTGAGCGTCGGTTACTCCGCCTGCCACTGGTGCCACGTCATGGAGCGCGAGTCCTTCGAGGACGAGGCCACGGCCCGGATCATGAACCAGCACTTCGTCAACATCAAGGTGGACCGCGAGGAGCGGCCGGACATAGACTCTATCTACATGTCCGCGCTCCAGGCCATGACGCGCGGCGGCGGCTGGCCGATGACCGTCTTCATGACCCCCGACGGCGCGCCCTTCTACGCCGGGACGTACTTCCCGCCAGTCCCGTCCCGCGGCATGCCCTCCTTCCAGCAGCTCCTCGTCAGCCTCGCCGACGCCTACGAGAACCGCCGCGAGGACGTGTTGCAGAGCGCCGAGTCCGTCCGCGACTACCTCCAGGCCTCGACCGGCGCCGCAATCCCGAAAGCCGAATCGGCCGGCAGCGCGCTCCTCGACGCCGCCGCCGCTTCCCTCGTCTCGCAGCTCGACCGGCGCTTCGGCGGTTTCGGCGGCGCGCCCAAGTTCCCCCAGGCCATGAACCTGGAGGTGCTGCTGCGCCACCACCACCGCACCGGCGACCGCGACGCGCTCTCCGGCGTGGAGCTTACGTTGCGCCACATGGCGAACGGCGGCATCTACGACCAGCTCGGCGGCGGCTTCGCCCGCTACTCCGTGGATGAGTACTGGCTCGTCCCGCACTTCGAGAAGATGCTCTACGACAACGCGCTACTGAGTCGCCTGTACCTGGAGGCGTATGAGGCGACCGGCGACCCGTTCTACCGCCGCATCGCCGAGGAGACCCTGGACTACGTCCTGCGCGACATGACCAGCGAAGAGGGAGGCTTCTACGCCGCCGAGGATGCCGACTCCGAGGGCGTCGAGGGCAAGTTCTACGTCTGGACGCCCGGCGAGGTAGAGGCCGCGCTCGACCCGGAAGACGCGAAGCTCGCCCTGCGCTACTGGGACGTCACGGAGCGGGGCAACTTCGAGGGCAAGAACATCCTCAACGTCCCGCGCCCGCCCGAGGCCGTCGCCGCCGAGTTCGGGCTTTCGAGCGAGGAGCTGTGGGACCGCGTCGTGGGGATACGGGCGAAGCTCCTCGCCGCGCGCGAGAAGCGCGTCCGGCCGGGACGGGACGAGAAGGTCCTCGCCGCCTGGAACGGCCTCATGCTCCGCTCCTTCTCCCTCGCCGCCCGCGTCACCGGCCGCGAGGACTACCGCGAAGCCGCGAGGAAGAACGCGGCGTTTATCCTGGAGAAGCTCAAGGAGGGCGGCCGTCTCCACCGCTCGTACAAGGACGGCCGGGCGCGCTTCAACGGCTACCTGGAGGACTACGCGATGGCCGCCGACGGGCTCGCGGCTCTGTACGAGGCCACGTTCGAGACACGCTGGCTCCTGGAGGCCGACGCTATGTGCGACGCGATCTCCGAGTTGTTCTGGGACGAGGGGAGCAAGAGCTTCTACGATACGCCGGCGGATCACGAGCAACTCGTGACGCGCCCGCGCGACATCTACGACAGCGCCGCGCCCTCCGGCACCTCCGTCGCCGTCGAGGTGCTGCTAAAGCTCGCCCTCCTCCTCGACCGGAACGATTACCGTCAGAGGGCCGAGACGGTGCTGGAAGAGTTGAGCGGCGGGATGGAGAAGATCCCCGGCGCCTTTGGACGCCTGCTCTGCGCCCTCGATTTCTCGCTGGGCCAGACTCGTGAGATCGCTATTATCGGCGATCCAGGCGATCCCGATACGCAGGCCCTCATGGAGACCGTCTACTCACGCTATCTGCCAAACAAGGTCGTCGCGGGCCGCGCCCCGGAGGACGACGAAGCCGCCGGCCTCATCCCGCTCCTCGCCGACCGGCCGCTGCGCGGGGATCGGGCGACCGCATACGTCTGCGAGGGCTACGCCTGCAAGACCCCGGCGACGGAGCCGGAGGAGTTGGCGGATCAGCTAGTAGGCTAGGGGTCATGGGGCGCGGGGTCCGGCGCCGCCAATACGTGCCGGCGTTTGCGCCGTGATCGCACCGCCGCTACAGTTGCCCGCGCGAGACGATGCGTGGAAGGAGTGGCGAGATGGCGCCGGTAAACAAGAGAGAGGCGGCTTCGAGTGGCTGGGGCGGTTCCTCGGCCGGCGCCGCTGCGAGCCGTGCGCGCACCTGGAGAGGCTCACGCGCCCCGGAGTGCTGCGTGGCCTGGTGTACCGCGGCGGACTGCGCGCCGACATATCTCCGGCGGACGCATACAGGCCGGCGACCGCGTGGAAGCCGTTAGCCTTCATCATTAAACCCGCGGCGCACGGCGGGGTGCGGCACAAACAACCGTGAGCTATGCCTCCAGAGCGTCCGCGAGATCGGTGAGCGTCCCGACGACCATCTCCGGCGGCGGACCGAGAGTGTCGAAGAGGCCGCCGGAGCGGTCCACCCACGCGGCCCGCATGCCGGCGGCCTCCGCCCCGATGTCGTCGAACGGGTTGGACGAGATGAGCCGCACTTCCCCGATGGGTCGCTCCAGCCGCTGCGCGACGTGCCGGTAGACCTTCGGGGAAGGTTTGTAGACGCCTATCTCATCAACGCTCACGAACCCCTGGAAGTACGGGCGTAGTTCCGCGGCGTCCATGAGCGCTTCGAGCATGCGGGGGGTGCCGTTTGAGAAGACGATCATGGCGTGACCGGCCTCCTTGAGGCGCTCCAGCCCCGGTACGACGTCGGGGAAGCGCTCCAGGTCGTTGTAGCGCTGCATGAGCGTGTCCTTCTGCCCGGCGT
>DASSMB010000235.1:0-5028 GCA_035689095.1 Rubrobacteraceae bacterium
GGGCCGGTCTCTATGGTCTGGTGCAGGTAGCGCTCGAAGTCTTCATCGGAAGGGTCGTGGGTCGCGTAGACCCGGACGCCGCGCTCCGCCAACGCAGCACAGACATCGTCCTGGGTCGAGAGCGGGTTACTCCCGGATACGGTCACGTCAGCGCCGGCTTCGTGTAGCAGACACGCTAGATAGGCCGTCTTGGCTTCCAGGTGGATAGTCATGGCGATCTTGCGTCCCCGCAGCGAGCCGTCGGCGAGCTGCTCCTTCGCTATCTTGTTCAGGACCGGCGCGTGCTGGGCGGCCCAGTCGATCTTGCGGTGTCCCTCCGGCGCGAGAGACGGATCTTTTATGACGGAATCTTTGATCATGGGTTCGTGGCTCCTTTTCGGGATGCTTCGGGCAACGCTCGAATATTTTCTACTGCGCGCATAGTTTACAGATGAGGCGGGCGGGATTCCGTGAGCACGATACCTGCTCGTATAGTCGCTCTGGGACGGGTAGAATCTTTTACCGTCAGAATGCGGCACAGATACCGGATAAAGATGGCATGGTTGAGTTACCTGGGGATCCAGACCTTCTGGGGGCTCTGCGTCTTGCTAACCCCCGTAGCTCTAGGACTCTATCCATCGAGGCTCTGGGCGGTGCCTCTGTGTTTGGTCACGATTGCCAACGGCCTACACCTGACCGTCTTCCGCCACGAGTACAACGCGCTGCTGCGGAAGACGGTACACCTGATCCCCTACGCCCGCTACGTCACCCCGGCCCAGCGCGACCCCAAGTACTTCCTGCCTTTCGGCCTCGCCTACACCCTATTCGGCGTGATCTCCGCCCTGATGGTCATTCTGCATTAAGGTTGCTCCGGCGCTCCTCCAGTACTTTCGTCAATTCCTCCGGGCGGTCGGTCATAATGGTGTCCGCGCCGAGGTCCAGGAGCCGCCGCATCTCGTCCGGGTCGTTTATCGTCCACACATCCACCCGCACATTCCGGTTATGCGCCGCCGCGAGGAAGCGAGGCGTTGCGAGCGGTATCCTCCGATGCTCCGTCGGCACCTGAAGGGCCGCGTAAGCCGGACGGAGCAGGGACTCCAGATACAGCCGGGCAAAAGCGAAGAACCACCCGATCTCCCGCCGGGACGCCGCCGTCGGGACTCTACCTTCCGACACGCGCCGGAACCGATCCACCACCTCGTGTATTGCTGCGGCGACGATAGTCCTGTCTTCCGCCGCCGCCTCCTCTATAACACGCAGCACGGCCTCTTCGACTCCTGCCTGATCCTCCTTGATCTCCACGTTTATTGGTGTCTCCGGGAAACTCTGGTAGACCTCCTCAAGCGTGGGCACCATAAGACCCAACCCCCGATAAGGGTGGGTCAGACCGTCATCCGGGCTGAAGCGGTATCCAGCATCCAGGCTTCTTATCTCGCCGAGCGTCATCTCCCGCACGGCGCCGAAGCCGTCTGTAGTCCGGTCCACGGTGTCGTCGTGGATTACCACGAGGCGGCCGTCGCGGGTCATGTGAGCGTCCATCTCCAGCCCGCCCGCGCCGCTCTGCAGTGCCAGGCGGAAGGCTTCGAGGGTGTTCTCCGGCGCCCGGGCGGAGGCTCCCCGGTGAGCCAGGTTAACAGGCCAATCTCTCTGAATGACCCGCGGCTTCTCCCTGCGGAGCGTCGCAACAGCCATAAGAGCGGTAAACGCGGAGATCACGCCAAGCAGTATCCACTTTCTGCGCATCCGTAGAACTTAGCACACGAAATGCCCGGTCTCTCTGGTAGACTCCCGCGAGTCATGCTCCGAAGAGTTCTCCTCGCGACTATTCTGATAGTGATCTTCGCCTCCTGCTCCGCGCAGAGCGCGCCCGTACAGCGTCCGCCCATGACCTATGTCTCCCTGGGCGACTCGCTCGCCGTCGGCGTCGGTTCTTCGGAACCGGATCACCGTGGTTACGCTCCGCTGCTGAGGGAGAGATTTTCCCGCGATACCGGACGCGAAGTGCGTCTCGTCCAGCTCGGCGTGAGCGGCGAGACTAGCGCGAGCTTGGTGGGCGGATATCCCGACAGAGAAACCTCCCAGCTCGCCCGTGCCAGGGAAGCCCTCAAGGAGTATCCCGGCGCCACCGTGACGCTCTCCATAGGCGGCAATGACCTCTTGAGAACCGCCGGCGAAGACGATCAAGCCCGCCGGGACGCCGTCTCGCGTTACGGCCAGAACCTCGACTTCATCCTCAAGACGCTCAATGGCTCCTCGCGTCCTGCGCCCAGGATCACCGTCCTCGCGCTCTACAATCCCGCTCCCGGCAGCTTCACCGACAAATGGAGCAGGAGGCTCAATGATGAGATCCGTACGACCGCCAGCCGTAACGGCGTCGCCGTGGCGGACGGAGACCGGACATTCGAGGGTCACGCGGCGCAATACACCCACTACACCCGAGAAACCCCGGACATACACCCCACGGACCGCGGTTACGAGGCCCTGACCCGCGCGTTCGCAAGAACCTTCAGCAAGGCGTAAATAATCCGACATCCGGGACACCGGAGAACCATCGGACGATCACCTCAGCCTCGTTGACCCTTCAAGGGGTGTCCCTTATACTCTGACGGCTGCTTTGTCGGAGTGGCGGAATTGGTAGACGCGCTAGGTTGAGGGCCTAGTGCCCGATAAGGGCGTGGGGGTTCGAGTCCCCCCTCCGACACATCTATCGTTGTTCATCGCGGGATGACGAATTGGCCGGAGCCGCCCCGGCACTTTCTCTGTAAGTCGTTATACGCTGAACTATATAGCGGGGTGTATAATTACGTCCGGAGTCGCCTGTTCTCCCCATCCTCCCCGGGCGGCTCCTTTCTCGTGCGCAGTTTGTAGGGCTGCGTGCTCTTACGGAGTGGAGGGGTTTCTTATCTCGCAGCCGTTTATAGTATCTACGCCTGGCGTAAAATACACCGTGTCTCTGCCGGCGCCGCAGTTAATGACATCGGGTGCTCCGTCGTTCGTCCGGTTATGGAGACCGCCGCGCATAATGTCGTTACCATCACCGCCATAGAGCGTGTCACTACCGGGACCGCCCTTGACCCTGTCGTCACCCACGGACCCGTACTGCCTGTCGTTGCCCGGTCCGCCCTTCAGCGAGTCCATGCCGCCACCGCCGTACAGATGATCGTTGTCACCGTTGCCAAAGATTATGTCGTTCACGGGCGTGCCGTAGAGCGTGTCGCGCATATTCGTCCCCTGGCATTCGCCGCCTGTACATTTGATGGTCGCCGCGAGCGCAACCCCCGTAAGGATCAGCGTAATTGCCGCCACGGACACGAACAAGACAACGTATGATCTCACTAGTTACCCCTCTCGACGCAGATGTACGAACACCTGCTCCTGTGATCGGACCGGACCGACGAAGACTTTAGCCCGTCAGCCGAAGAAGATGAGGAGCACGATGCTCAACGCGAAGAGACCGACCACTATCATGGTCAGACGGGTCAGGTTCTTCTCCATGATGGTCGTACCGGAGAAGGTGCCGCCCAGACCGCCCCCGAGCGAGGAGGAGAGCCCCCCACCCTTGCCGGAGTGCAGCAGGATCAGGCCGACGAGCGCCACGCAGAGCACCGTATGAAAGAACGCGAGAACGTATACCATGCGCTTTACTCTACCACACCGGCCCGTACTGCTCTACTCACTCTCGACCTCCGGAGCCGTTTCGGCGGCGGCTTCTATCAGGGAGACGAACGACTCCACTTCCAGGCTCGCCCCGCCGACGAGCGCGCCGTCCACATCGTCCTGAGCCATGATCTCCGCGACGTTGCCCGGCTTGACCGAGCCGCCGTAAAGGATTCGGACGCTCTCCGCGAAGTCGTCTCCAGCGAGTTCTTTTAGCTGGCCCCGCATCTGGCCTATCGCGTCCTGCGCGTCCTCCGGCGTCGCCGTATCGCCCGTGCCGATGGCCCAGATCGGCTCGTAGGCGAAGACGAGAACGTCCCCGTCGGGGTCATCGAGCGCGTCCATAACCGCCTGGACCTGGCCGGAGATCTTGTCCCACATCCCGCCGCCGTCGCGCTCTTCTTTCGTCTCTCCCACGCAGACGACCGGGATCAGGCCAGCCTCCAGCGCCCGCTTCGTCTTCCTGGCGACCAGGTCGTCCGACTCGCCGAAGACTTCGCGCCGCTCGGAGTGTCCGACGATGACCGCCCGCACCCCGATGTCCTGGAGCATCGGGACCGAGACCTCTCCGGTGAACGCGCCGGAGTCTTCGTAGTAGAAGTTCTGCGCCCCGGCGATTACCGCCGAGTCTTCTGACATCCGGGCGACCTCGGAGAGGCACGTCAGCGGCGCGAAGACCGCGACGTCCACCCCCTCGGCCTCGGCGGCGTGCGGTAGCAAGGCGGCCGTATAGTTCTGCGCCTCCCGCACGGTCTTGTTCATCTTCCAGTTGGCCGCCATCATCGGGCGTCGTGCCATGAGCTGTTCTCCCCTCTCCGGCTCTGTTGTCTACTTGCCGGGCAGGACCGCCACGCCGGGCAGCTCCTTGCCCTCGATGTACTCCAGCGACGCTCCACCGCCGGTGGAGATGTGGCTCATCTCATCCTCCAGGCCGAGCTTGCCGACGGCGGCCACGGAGTCGCCACCCCCGACGACGCTCGTCGCGCCGCTCTCGGCGACCGCCCGCGCCACGCCCTCGGTGCCCTTCGCGAAGGCTTCCATCTCGAAGACGCCCATCGGGCCGTTCCAGAAGATGGTCTTCGCGTTCGAGATGTGCTCCCGGAAGAGACCTACGGTCGCGTCTCCTACGTCCAGTCCCATCCAGCCCGCGGGGATCTCGTCTACACCAACGGCACGGCTCTGGGCACCCTCTTCCATCTTCTGGGCGATTACCACGTCCGTCGGGAGGACGAGCTTGTCTCCAGCCTCGCCCATGAGACGATTCGCCTCTGCGATGTAGTCGTCCTCGACGAGCGAGTTCCCGATCTCGTACCCCTGCGCCTTGAAGAACGTGAAGCACATCGCGCCGCCGATGAGGAGCGTATCCGCCACGCCGAGCAGGCTCTCTATTAC